>DASXNG010000192.1:0-17197 GCA_036495225.1 Galbitalea sp. | reverse complement strand
CGCCCTCCGCCCGCTCCGCCGCCGAATCCTGTGCTGCACGTTCCGGACGAGGAGGGAGCGCTAATGGCCACCGAGGTCGCTGCGGATCCGTTGGTTGATCCGAATCCAGCGACGCAGGAGCCGATGGTGACGGAGGCGGATGTCGTTGCCACCGTCGCCGAGATCGTGGTCGAGCCGGTGTAGCTCACCGCAGTCGTCGCGCTCGTTCCCTGCACCTGAAGGGTGCTGCCCGATATGGATTCGATCGATCCGGTCACGCCGCCTCCCGGGCGGGCTGCACCGGCCTGCGCGCTCGGAGCAGAACTCGTGGAGCTCGAAGTCGGCGTGCTGCTGGTTGACGAGCATCCGCTCAGGATGATTGACCCGGCGGCGAGGACGGCAAAGATGATGCTTCCCCGCTTGATGCTGGCTGTTGATGGCCCGCGCATTGCTTTCTCCTTAGTTCTGAAATATCTCGTGGAACGCGGCGGTCGACTGGGTTGAGTTAGTGGCCCTGTCCCGCCGCGTCAGAATCTCGAGCGTATTGACGGTCGATGTATGAACCTGATCGATGGGCTATCGGTTCTCTAAGAACTCGGCTGTCTGGGCACCCGTCAGCAACCGTTCACTTCGCAGACCTAGGCTGAACTCGATGCGACTTCTTCTGATTCGACACGGCCAAACAAAAGACAACGTCGAGGGGAACATTGGCACCGCGATTCCCGGGCCTCCCCTGACCGCACTCGGTCGTCAGCAGGCGGCCGCGATTCCCGCAGCGCTCGCGGGAGAGAGAATCGACGCGATCTACGCTTCCACGATGACCAGAGCGCAGCTGACCGCGGAGCCACTGGCTGAAGCGCTCGGGATCCCGGTGCGGGTGATCGAGGGCGTTCACGAAATCGGCGGTGGAGAGCTCGAAGGCAAGTCGGACCAGGAGTCGATTCGTGCCTACATGAGCACCATCTTTTCCTGGTGGAACGACTTCGGTGCGCGCATCCCGGGCGGCGAAGATGGCAACGAGTTCTATGGCCGGTATACCGCCGCGATCGGCCGTATCGCGGCCGAGCACACGGGCACTGTCGTCGTCGTCAGCCATGGTGCAGCAATTCGGACGTGGGCTTCGTGGTCATCCCAGAACGTGGATGCCGCATTCAGTCGTGCACATGAACTTCCCAACACGGCCATGATCGTGGTCGAGGGTTCCCCCGAGACCGGTTGGGTCACCACGCACTGGGATGGTGAGCCGGTCGGCGGCGCCGCGCTCGAAGACGCGACCGCAATTGACCCGACGGGCGAAGCGGACTAGCTCAGCGGCGGCGCAATCGTGAGTTGCATCGTGTCGGAATCGCCTTCTCGCCCAACGACGACGAATCCGGTGCTTTTGTAGAGCGAACGTGCCGCGCGGTTGCCGTCCTCCACGCTCAGGCTGAGGCGATCGAGACCACGATCGCGGGCTGCTGCGATCAGACCGTCGAGGAGGAGCTTGCCACCACCGCGCCCTCGTGCCTCGGACGTGACGGCCATCGTGACTTCTGGGACGGCCGCGTCGACGAAACCGTAGCCAGGATCCTCCTGCGGAAGGAAGCGAGCCCATGCCGCGCCGAGCCCACGGCGGCCGTCGAACCAGACAACACCGAAATCCGATGGCTGTTTCCATCCTTCGATGTAGTGCCAGATCGCAGGGCTCCGACGCACCATGTCGGCGCTAATGCTCCCCGTGCCCCTCCAATCGAATGCCTCGGCGAGCATCGCCTGAAGAAACTCGCGGTCGTGAGGCATCGCCTCTCGAAGTGTGTTGGGCAACGGGATTCTCGCGTACTTTTCCAACCTGTCCTCTCCCTGCATCGAATGCCCTCTAAGTACTAGTACTGACCACTCACAACTAGCACTTACAGGGCATTCGATATCAGGAGACGTGGACGGAGGGGCGACGCTTGACGTCTTTCTCGGACTCGCGCAGCACCTCGCGGGTGACGGGCGCCACTTCGCCGCCGCCAGTGATCAGGAAGCGGAACATGTTCGAGATCGGATTGCCCTCGGTCCACTCGAAGTAGATGGTCGGCACGATGCCCGTCTCATCGCGAATCTTCAGTAACACCGCGGCGAGAGTATTGGGCACGTTGCCGCTGTCGACCTTCAGAATCCTGAAGCCGTGCTTCTCCTCGCCCCGAACCTTGAGGTCTTCCTCGAAGTCGGATGAGTCGGCGTGATGCACCTCGAGGAAGATCGTGCGCGCATTCTGTGGGATGTGGCTGTAGCGGCGTTCATCCGAGTTCTTGTTGCGGTATTCGTCGAGCGAACCGTCATCCGGCTCATTCGCGATGATGCGGATGGCGCCGTGCTTCGCGTCGTCCTTGATGAAGCGGAGTGCCGTCTCATCCAGGGTCACGGATGTCGCTCTCAGCTCGAACGAACGTTGCACTCGCGAAATGAGGGACAGCACCATGATGCCGAGAATGAACAGAATCGCGATCCGGATGCCCTCTGGCCGCTCAATCACATTGACGACGGTCGTGTAGACGAAGACGAGCGAAACCACGGCGAACGCGATCGTTCGTTTGTGCTGCCGCTTGCGCCGTGCCGACAGCGTCACCGCAACAGATGCAGAAGTGATGAGCACGAGCACCCCGGTTGCGTAAGCGCCACCCTGAGCATCGACGTTCGCCTTGAACGCGAAGGTGATGATGAAGGCGATGGCCGTAAACACCAGAACGAGAGGGCGAACCGCGCGCGCCCAGTTGGGTGCCATCCCGTATTTCGGTAGGTAGCGCGGAACCAGGTTCAGAAGGCCGGCAAGAGCGGAGGCACCAGCGAACCAAAGGATGCAGATGGTGCTGATGTCGTACACGGTACCGAACGTCGGACCGATGTACTCGTGGGCAAGGTACGCCAGCGCTCGACCGTTTGCCGCCCCTCCCGGCTGAAACGCTTTCTGGGGGATCAACACGGTGGTGGCGATGCTCGAGGTGATGAGGAACACGCTCATGATGATTGCGGCGGTGGTGAGCAGGCGCCGTGCTCCGAGAATGCGGCCGACGGGATTCTCCTCGGTGTCGCCGACCCTTCCACGAATCTGCGGCATCACGGCGACACCGGTTTCGAAACCGGAAAGCCCAAGCGCGAGCTGCGGGAAGACGAGCAGCGCCGTACCGATGATGAGCACGGGGTTGCCGCCGCTCGGGCTCTCATTGATGGCCGCCCACCAGTTCGTGACAAGACCGGGGTGCGAGATGATCTCGCCGGCCGATACGAGAATTACGACCACGTTGAGAGCCAGATACACGCCAACGAGGACGACCGCGATGCCGATCGCCTCACGGAATCCGCGAAGGAACACGGCCCCGAGAAGCGCGATCAGAAAGAGGGTGACCCAGAGCTGCCCTCCTTGCAGCCAGCTTGGAGCGAACGGGTTGGATATCGCGTGGGCACTAGCGTCTGCGGCAGACAGGGTGATCGTGATCATGTAGTCGGTCGCGGCGAAACCGAGAAGCACGAGAACGAAGAGTTTGCCCGCCCACCACGGCAGCAGTTTCTCAAGCATCGCGATTGACCCGGAGCCCTTGAAGCTCTCCTGCGCGACGCGGCGGTACACCGGCAGTGCGCCACCAAGAGTCAGGATGACGAGGACGATCGTCGCGAAGGGCGAAAGCACCCCTGCCGCTAGTGCGGCGATGGCAGGTTGGTAACCCAGCGTGGAGAAGTAGTCCAGACCGGTGAGACACATGACGCGCCACCACGAACTGAGGGTATGTGTGGGCTTGGCATGAGGTCCCGGCAATTCCGCTGCCTGATTTGTGAGTCCGTCAAGCAACCAACCACGGAATCGGCCTTGCGACCTGGCCATCTACATCCCTTGTGCGTGTGAAAGAATCAGGGACAATTCTCTCCCATCGCACTGTGAGGGTCTAACACGATCGGGGTGGGCACGAATTCTCAAGGTGAACCGATCGGTCTTCCGGTACCCGGCCGTTCCACTAGTGTGAGTGCCACCATTCCGAGACCCAAGGAGAAGACTGTGTCGACTGAGCCAACGCCCACCGAAAATGTCACACGAGGCGCGTTGCTCGCGCTACTCGTCATCCCGGTCGGGATTGTTGTTTACTGCGCTATCGCGAGTATCGGGTTTATTGCCTCCATAGTGTCGTTCGGAGTCGCGTTCGGGGCATTTTGGCTCTACCAGCGCGGTGCCGGAGGCGTGATGACTCGGGCCGGTGCGTGGGTGATCACCGCGATCGTCGCTGCGACGGTGCTTCTGAGCCTCTACGTTTCGTTCCTGTGGGAGTTCGCGATCGCAGGCGCCAAGGCTGACGGAACGGATGCGTGGACGTTCCTGCAGTCACCGAACTACTGGCGGGATTTCAACTACAGCCTGCCGGACAATCTCTCCAACATGACGCTGCCGATCATCCTGACGCTGGCGTTTGCGGCACTCGGATCGTTCCGACTGTTGCGACGAGCATTCGTCGCTACTTCGGCTGGCCCCAGCGCGGCGTACGCGCAGCCGCTGCCTGCCGCACCCCAGTCGCCAGTTGTCCCGGGCGACATCGACGGAGGAGCAACCGGCTCGGCGGATGACAAGACCGCGCCGCCGACGACCGCGGTCTAGCACCTCCTCCGCCGCTACCGACTGCGCCTACGGCGATGCGGTCTACCTGTGCGCAGAGCTTCTGGCGTAGACATGACTGTGGAGGTGGACGCCATCGCTGAAGCAAAAGGCGACAACAGAGGCCGCAACGTCTCGGCTGAGATAGCGCGCTCGTGGTTGCTCGTACCCGCCACGCAGACCGATCGGTTCGAAGCTGCGCAGAACTCTCGCGCGGACCAGGTCGTCTACGACATCGAGGACGCGGTCGATCCGAAATTGAAGGCGACCGCGCGCACGGATGTCGTGGACTGGTTGTCTGGCAGCGGATCCGGCTGGGTGCGCATCAACGACCGCACCACAAGCTTCTGGTCGGACGACATCGACGCCATCAAGGACGTGCCGGGGCTCGCCGGCGTCGTGTTGGCCAAGACCGAGGCGGCAGACCATGTCACCGAAACGTTCGATCGACTCGGCGGCCACACCCCGGTGCTCGCCCTCGTCGAATCAGCGCTCGGGATCGAGGAAGCTCGGAGCATCGCGCAGGCACGCGGTGCCTTCCGCCTCGCCTTCGGAAGCGGCGACTATCGTCGCGACACCGGCACGTCGATGGACGACCTCGCCATGGCGTATCCCCGATCACGACTCGTCGTCGCCAGCCGCATCGGCAACCTTCCCGGACCCATCGATGGGCCGACCGTGAGCAGCAGTCATCCGATTCTCCGTGAACAGTCGGAGATGGCTGTGGCGCTTGGACTCACGGGCAAGCTCTGCCTCGACATCGAGCAGTTGCCTGTCATCAATGAGGTGATCAGCCCGACGAAATCCGATGTCACGTGGGCTCGGGATTTCCTCGCCGATTTCGAGGCTCGCGGCCGCGTCATCCGTGATGGCAGCGATCTTCCGAGGCTCGGTCGAGCTCAGAAGATCGACAAACTCGCGACAGCGTTCGGGGTTCTGCCGCTCTAGCGAACTGAACATTTTCGGCTGCTGGCCCGTTCTTCTAGTGTGAGTGCTAGGTTCAGGAAATGACCCGCATCGCGGCTGTCGCACCGGTTGTGCCGGACTACTGCTACAGCCAGGCCGAGATCACAGCGGAGCTCGTGCCGCTCATCACGCACCAGGACTCACACCGCGCCGTGCTCGAGCGAGTGCACGGCAACAGCGGTATTAACACTCGGTATACGGCGCTGCCTCTCGAGGCATATCGCGATCTGGGCGACTTCAAGAGCACGAACAAGCTTTTCATCGAGGTCGCGACCGACCTGTGTGCGCGTGCACTTTCGATCGCGCTCGAGCAGTCCGGCCTCACGCCTCGGGATGTCGACTACGTCTTGTTCACCTCGGTCACCGGAATCTCCGCGCCATCGGTCGACGCGCTCCTCGTCGCGCGGCTGGGGCTGCGGCCAAATGTCAAACGCCTGCCGTCATACGGGCTTGGATGCGTCGCCGGCGCCGCGGGGATCGCTCGCGTGCACGACTACCTGGTAGGCCATCCGGATGAGGTCGGCGTGCTTTTGGCTGTCGAGCTCTGCTCCCTGACCCTGCAGCGGGATGACGCGTCGATGGCCAATTTCGTGGCCAGCGGCCTGTTCGGCGATGGTGCTGCGGCAGTAGTGCTGGTCGGTGAGAATCGGGCAGAGCCAGGGCCCACCGTCGTGGACACTCGAAGTTTCGTTTACCCGGACAGCGAGGGCGTGATCGGTTTCAACGTCGGCGGCACCGGCTTCGAAATCGTGCTGACGGCGGAAGTCGCGGATGTCATCGGCCGGTACTTTCCGGTCGGGGTCGCAAGCTTTCTCGCCGACAATGGGCGAACCATCGAGGACATCGACACCTGGCTGGCGCATCCGGGCGGTCCCCGCGTGCTGGAAGCATTCGCCGATTCCCTGCGACTGCCAGACGACGCGCTCGCTCTCAGCTATGGGTCGCTGGCTCGTGTTGGCAACTTGTCATCGGCGTCCGTGCTTCACGTTCTTGCCTCCGGGTTCGACCAACCTGCGGGGAGCGACGCGCTGCTCTTCGCCGTCGGCCCCGGGGTGAGCGCCGAGTTTGTGTTGCTGGAGTGGGCGTGAGCGTCGGATTCGCGCTCTACTTCGGCTTCATTCTTCTGGTCGGCTGCGAGCGACTGGCCGAAGTTGTGGTCTCCAATCGCAACGCGCGGTGGGCGTTTGCACGCGGGGGAGTCGAGTACGGCGCATCCCACTTTCCCTGGATGGTTGCGCTGCACTTCTTCCTGCCGCTCGGCGCGCTCGCCGAGGTGTACTTTCTGCAGCGACCGTTTATCCCGCCGCTCGGCTGGACCATGTTCGCGATCGCCCTTCTCTGCCAGGCTGGTCGCTGGTGGATCATCGCAACGCTCGGCCACCAGTGGAATACTCGGGTCATAGTGGTGCCGGGGCTTGGGCGCGTGGAACGCGGGCCGTACCGGTTCACGTGGCTGCGGCATCCCAACTACATCATCGTTGCCGTCGAGGGCATCGCCCTGCCGCTCATTTACACCGCGTGGATCACCGCGCTGACGTTCACGGTGCTCAACGCCATCCTGCTGCTGGCCTTCCGGATACCGACCGAGAATCGCGCCCTCAAGTTGCTGGTGGCGGGAGAAACTGCACCCTCCGGCGGGAGATAGTGTCCGGCGGAGGGAGCTGTTACTCCCGCCGCCGGACAGTTGCTCCCGCCAGAGGTCCCGCTACGGGGCTGGCGATGGCGTCGGCGTCGCAGTGAGGGTTGGCGTCGGTGTTGGCTGGGTCGCCAGAGGCCACACGACCGGATACTTGTGGTGCGGGATGACGGCGGTGGCGCCCTTGACCGGAAGGCCGGTATTGACGTCATACGGCACTTGGAGCAGTGGGTACACGTTCCAGCCGGGTCTGCCGATCATCTGCTTGTTCGGCACGTAGGCGAAGTTGCCCGTGTACCAGCTCGACTGGCTTGGGTCCTCGGTCGTGTAGAGCGGGTTGCCGTGCTGGTCGAGCAGCTGCACGTTGGAGAGTGGTTGGCCAGCACTGTCGTAGGCGAAGATGTTCGTCACCTGCGCGCCGTTTGAGTACAGACCCTGCTGGGACGATTGCGCGTCCGACTGACCACTTGCGTACGCGTTGGAATAGCCGGACTCGACCAGCGACGCGATGCCAATTAGCGCGACGGGCACGATGAACACCAGCAGCACGTTGACGACCAGTAGTGCTCGTCGCATCCACTGCCTGGGCATCCATTTGCCGCGGCCGAATTGCACGCTGACGATCACCGCGCCGACCGCGATGAGGAAGGTCATCGGGTTCAGTTCCCCCGGCGAGAGACGGAAGATCAGGGTCACGAAGAAGTACCCAACCACTGCGCGGAATAGCCACCACACCGGACGCAGGGCGACGAGGAAGTCGACGATGCGCTTGGTCGCTGGATGCTCGTACAATCCGCGGAACGCGCTCGCCGCATCGGTAACCGCGGTGCCGAGAATGCCCGCGGCTGAGGTATGCGGGCGCTTACCCCGCGGCGGAAGCCCAGCTGCCGCGCGCAACTCGTCGGCGTACACGAACGGTTCACCGAAGTCGGTTCCGGTGTCGTCGAAGCGTTCGGTCAGGTCGGCCTCGAGTCCGTCGGTGAGGTCTTCGACCTCTTCGGACGGCAGGTCGCCGAGCGCAGCGCGCACAGCGTCGGCGAAGGACTGCACTGCGGCAGTCGGCAGGCTGGTCGTTGGCATTACTTCTCCCCGATCTTGCGCAGTGCGCGTGGACGACTGGCCGGATCCAGTAGCCCGTTCATGGTGTCGACGAACTCGCCCCAACTCTCGCGCTGGCTTTCGAGCATCGTCTTGCCCTGCTGGTTGATCCCGTAGTACTTGCGATGCGGCCCGCCGTCGGAGGGGACGACGTAGCTGGTGAGCGCCCCAGCGCTGTACAGTCGGCGAAGCGTTCCGTAAACGGATGCGTCGCCGATGTCTTCGAGGCCGGCGGCGCGCAGGCGGCGGACGACGTCGTAGCCGTAGCCGTCCTCATCGCGGATGGCCGCAAGTACCGCGACGTCGAGCACCCCCTTGAGCAGTTGTGTTGTGTCCATGTCATCCCCTGGTCTCCGACGGTGGTGGTTGTGGATGCCACGCTAGTGCGCAGTGCACAGTAGTGCGCGATGCGACACGCCAGCATTTCGTAGGTCGGTGTTACGTTCAGGGACGTGCCGGATGTCTTCGATGTCGCGATAGTTGGTGGTGGCCCGGTCGGGCTGGCCGCCGCGATCGAGGCGCGGCTGGCGGGACTGTCCGTGGTACTCGCCGAACCGCGGTCGGGCACGATCGACAAGGCGTGTGGCGAGGGACTGATGCCTGGGGCTTTGCCGATCCTCCATCGCCTCGGTGTTGACCCTGCCGGAATGCCGATCATGGGCATCACCTACAACCAAGGCAAGCAGTCCGTGACTCACCGCTTCGAGGGGTCACCCGGACGCGGCGTGCGCCGCACAACCCTGCACGCTGCATTGACCGAACGCGCGCTGGATGCTGGAGTCGAGTTCATCGCGGCGAAGGTCGAACGCCTGGAACAAACCGCGGATGTCGCTGTGCTCAACGGTTCGATCCGAGCGCGCTACGTGCTGGCCTGCGACGGACTCCACTCGACCCTCGCCAAGCTCGCCGGTCTCGCACTACCCGCGCCGAAGCGCGGCCGACGCTATGGCCTGCGGCAGCATTACGCGATGAAGCCATGGGGAGACACGGTCGAGATCTACTACGGACCGCGTGCCGAGATCTACGTCACGCCGATCGCGCCAGACACCGTCGGCATCGCCATGCTGGGCAGACAGCACACGAATTTCAACGAGGCAATTGGAGCGGTGGCAACACTCGCCGAGCGCACTCACGGTGTCGCGGTGACCAGCTCGCTGAGGGGCGCAGGCCCATTCCGGCAGCGCACCCGGGCCCGCACGAGTGGTCGCGTGCTGCTGGTCGGCGATGCATCCGGATATGTGGATGCGATCACGGGCGAAGGGCTCCGTCTTGGCTTCGCACAGGCTGCCGCTGCGGTCGAGTGCGTGCTCGCCGGCAGGCCACACGACTATGAGCAGCGGTGGACGTCACTCACGCGTGACTTTCGTGTGACAACCACAACGCTCGTGCGATTCGCGACCTCACCGCTGCGTCGCGGGATCGTTCCGCTCTCTGCGGCGCTGCCGGGTGCGTTCGGTGCCGTGGTCGAGAGTCTCGCGCGCTGACTCCTCAGTTAGTCGCGCGCGTTCGCGCTGTTCGCCGCCTGCAGAAGCCGGGTGAGCGCGTCCCTGGTCTCTTCGAGTTCCTTGAGGTCGAGCCCTAGCGTTGCAACGATTTGCCCGGGCACCGCTTCGGCCTTCGCGCGAAGCTTTCGGCCGGAGTCCGTCAGCTCGACGTCGAGCGCTCGCTCGTCGGAGTGCTTTCTCGCCCGGGTGATGAGCCCGCTCGACTCGAGGCGCTTGAGCAGAGGCGATAGCGTCGCCGGTTCAAGCCATAGCGCAGCGCCGATGTCGCGCACGGTTCGCGGACTGCGCTCCCAGAGCGCGAGCATCACGAGGTACTGCGGGTGCGTCAGCCCCAATGGTGCGAGTACTGGCCGGTACACCGCGATGACACTTCTGGATGCTGCGGCGAGGGCGAAGCAGACCTGACGGTCGAGTGCGAGCGGATCCGGCATCCGTCCATCATAGGGTCTAGGCTAATCATTAGTGCACGAATGAATATTGCACTAATGAAACGGCGAGAAAGATCGTGAAAGAGAAAATTCCGTGGTGGGACAGGCTGAACGGCGCGCTCATGCCGTACATCGGCCCGCCTCAACTCGGACCATACGGCGAGGCTCCGCTGCCGGCCGTCGGCACGAGAGCGTGTCCTATCTGCGGTCGCCTGTTGGCAGACCACACGTTCGAGCGCGGCGAGGGCCGCACGGCGACCCGTATGCACTGCCCAACCCCCGCCTGACTCCCGTCAGGGTGTGAGGAGGAGGCGCTGCAGCTCTGCGGGAGTATGCGCGATCGCGATCGCGCCCGCCTGCTCAGGGGCGCCGCCGTAACCCCAATCGGCGAAGATCGTCGGCACGCCGTTGGCGGCGGCGCCTTCCACGTCGTGGAACCGGTCACCCACCAGCACAGTCCGTGACAGGTCTGCGCCGAACGCGGCCAGGCGCACGAGCGCTTCGGCGACGACATCCGTCTTGGAGCTTCTGACCTCGTCATTCGAAGCCCCGGTGATGATGTCGAAGTAGCCGAGCAGGCCGAAGTTGGCGAGGAT
Source organism: Galbitalea sp. (assembly GCA_036495225.1). Lineage (GTDB taxonomy): Bacteria > Actinomycetota > Actinomycetes > Actinomycetales > Microbacteriaceae > Galbitalea. The sequence continues at coordinate 6,386 of DASXNG010000192.1, read as the reverse complement.
GAACGTCGCCGGCGTCTCGGGCTTGGATGTCGCGAGCGACAGCGGCACCCCGGCCGAATGAATCGCGGCGAGCACCTCGGGAACGCCCGGGAAGACCGAGGAGTCGAGGGCGCCAACCTCGAGATAGCGTGGTCGGTAGATGGCGAGGGCCGCGGCCGCCTCATCCAGCGTCATCCCGGCTCGCTCGCGAAACGAGTCGAGAATCGGGGGTCCCACGTAAGCCAGGAGTTCCGCGGGCGGCGGCACTGGCCTGCCGAGCTCCTCAAATGTGTAGGCCAGAGTGGCGGTGATGCCCGGGGCTGAATCGACGATGGTGCCGTCGAGGTCGAACAGGATGGCGGTGAAGGGTGCGGGCATGATGGTTCCAAGCCTAGAGCCGCCGACTGAACCTCACCTCGTGGCGGGAGAAAGGTGCCCACGGCGAGAGCAACAACTCCCGCCGCCGGTCAATAACTCCCGCCGGCGGGAGCAACAACTCCCGCCAACACACCGGAGCTAGAACAGTCGCTGGTGCGCGTCGTCGAGCCCGCGCATGGCGTCGTAGTCGAGAACGAGACACCGGATGCCGCGGTCCTCTGCAAGCGTGCGTGCCTGTGGCTTGATCTCTTGTGCGGCGAAGACGCCCTGAACTGGTTGAAGGAATGGGTCTCGGTTCATGAGCTCGAGGTACCTGGTGAGCTGCTCCACCCCGTCGATGTCACCTCGACGCTTGATCTCTACCGCGACCGACCCGCCATTCGGGTCTGTCGCGAGTATGTCCACGGGCCCGATCGCCGTCATGTGCTCGCGGCGTACCAAGCGGTAGCCGTCACCCAGGAGTGTGATCTGCTCGGCGAGCAGCTTCTGGAGGTCGGCCTCGACGCCGTCCTTCTGCAGACCCGGGTCGACGCCGAGCTCGTGCGTCGAATCGTGCAGGATTTCGTGGATCGAGATGACCAGAAGATCGGCCGTCTTCGCCTGCGCGACCTTCCAGACTTCGATCACACCCGCCTCGACCTGTTCGGCGGTGGGCTCGACCAGCGAGGTGACGCAGGGCGGACTCATCCAGTTCAGCGGCTTGTACGAGAGCGTGTCTGCGTGCACGAGCAGGCTTCCGTCGCTCTTCAGCACCAGCAACCGGGTGCCGAGCGGGAGATGCGAACTCAGGCGTCCCGCGTAGTCAACGGAACAACGGGCAACGACGAGACGCACGCCGACAGCCTAACTGCGAACGCGGGCTGGCTCCCGTGCGGCGAACGACAGCACACCAGACATCGCGACCAGGACGAGCACAAGCAGCAGGCCGTTCAGGATGCCGAACTGGTTGCCCAGGAACCCGATGAGGGGAGGACCGATCAGAAAGGCGCAGTAGCCGATGGTCGCGACCGCGCTCACGCGGGCAGCAGCCTTTGCGGGATCGTCGGCCGCCGCCGACATCCCGACCGGGAATCCGAGGGAGGCGCCGGCACCCCAAAGGACCACGGCAAGGATGTTGACCCAGAACACGGGCACGAAGATGAACAGGAGGAGCCCGACGGTTGCGAGCGCCGCCGCCGTGCGAAGGACTGGTACCCGTCCAAACCGGTCCAGCACGCGGGGACCGAGTAGACGGCAGGCCGTCATTGCCGTCAGGAAGACACTGTAGACCAGGGCACCAACCGCGCGATTCGTGCCGTGACCATGCACCATGGAGTACGAGAGCCAGTCGTTCGACGAGCCCTCCGTGAAGGCGACTCCGAGAACGATGAGCCCGATCAGGATGGTCCGTGGTTCTTTCCAGATCGCGAGACGACTGCGCCAGGTGCTCGCTGGTTCGGCCAACTCTCCCTCGGCGACCAACGGGCGTTCGGGCAGGACGAAGCGCGAGGTGACCAGCACGGAGGTGATTCCAATCGCCACGACGAACGTGATGTGGATGTCGAGCGGCACGTGAAGCGCCTCGGCGAGCGCTCCGAGGCTGGCGCCGATGACCGTGCCAATGCTGAAGAACGCGTGGTAGATCGGCATGACGGTTTTGCCGATGGCCTGCTCATTCGCGGCACCAGACACGTTCATCGCAACGTCGCAGACGCCCATCGACAGGCCAACGATGATCAGGGCGATGAAGCTGACGATGAACGACCCGAATACCGCGATGCCAAAGGACGCAACGGCGAGGCCGACTCCGAGAGTCGAGAATGCCACGCGGATGGTGTTGCGCGAGCCGAAGTGCGCGACGACGTGGCCAGAGGCGAAGAGGCCGATGACCGAACCGACGGCCATGCTCGACAGCAGCAGACCGACCTGGCCGGTCGACAGCCCCAGCTCGAGGCTGATGGTGGGAATGCGCGCGGCGACGCTCGCGATGGACGCACCGCAGGCGGCAAAAATGAGGAACAGCGAGTTGCGCCAGGCCGTAATCCCCTGCGGTAGGGCGAGGATCGGCTGGTCGGTAACGGCATTGCGCGACATTGCATTCCTTGGCTTCGAAATGTACTCGAATCGATTCGATCGATTCGATTCGACTAAGCTACCAACTCATGACGACAGAGGCAAGTGACGGCGTTTCGCGCCCCACCCTTGCCGACGTTGCGGCAGCTGCAGGAGTCTCTCCCTCCACCGCTTCGCTGGCATTCTCTGGTGCGGGTCCGGTGTCTGAAGCAACCCGCGAACGCGTTCACGCTGCGGCGCAGAAGCTCAACTATGCCGGTCCCGATCCACGCGCGCAGTCGCTTCGTCGCGGGCGCTCCGGCATTGTGGGGGTGGTCATGGAGGATCGCCTGCGCGACGCGTTCCGCGACCCGATGAACATCGCGATGCTCGATGGACTTGCCGACGAAACCGGCACAGCGGGTGTCGGCCTGCTCCTCCTGACCGAAACTGGCGATGCCAGCGTCAGCATCGCGTCAGCCCCCATGGATGCCGTCGTGTTGATCGGTTGCAGCACCAGCCTCGCCGAATCGGTCGCCATACTTCGTCAACGAGGCCTGCCGATCGTCGCTGTGGAGGCGGAGGAGCTGAGCGGGGTTGTGCCCATTGGACTCGAAAACCGCGAGGGAAGCGCCGTCATCGCGAGACACCTTCTGCAGCTTGGGCACACGCGGATCGGCGTGGTCACTCTTCCGATCGAGCGACCTCATCGCGCAATGAGACTGAGCCGGGATTGGCGTCAGACCGCGACATCCGAGGTGACGATCCAGCGACTGCTGGGCGTTCAGGATGTCTACGAGTCGTTCGACGGATTCGTTGCGTCGACGAGTTCCATCGATGCCGGGATCGAGGCTGGGCTCGCCCTGCTGCGTGATCCCGCGTCGAGGCCGACAGGCATCCTCGCGCAGAGCGACTTGCTGGCCGTAGGGGTGTTGCGGGCAGCCGAGCAGCTTGGGCTCGCGGTGCCGGACGAGTTGAGCGTCGCCGGCTTCGACGGCGCACGCATCGATTCCGGCTACGACCTCACGACCATGGTGCAGCCCGCCGTGCAAAAGGGCCGCGCAGCCGGTCGCGCAATCAACGCGATGCTGGCCGGCGAAGAGCCGGAACCCGTCACGTTCACGGTGGTCTTTCACCGTGGCAATACGACCGGCGAGGCTAAGCCTTAGCGATCAACTGGTCGAAAGCGGCGTTCAGTTTGTCGTCGACGAAACGGCGGGATTCCGCGGCTTCGTGCCACGCGACGATCTCGCGGGCGCCCTGCGCAAAAGTGGTGGTCGGCAGGAAGCTCGGCACCACCGCGCGGAGCTTCGAGTTGTCGAAGATGACCGAGTGCGACTTGTCGCCGAGAAGACCCGGTCCCCATTCGGGCAGTGTCTTGGCGATGGTCTCAGACGCAACGTGAACCAGGTTGGGTTCGACACCGAGTGCGTCGCCGAGCATGCGGTAGACGGCATCCCACGGGTAGACGAAGTTTGACGTGATCTGGAACGTGTCACCAACCGCGACTGGGTTGTCGAGGAGACCGACGAAGCCGACCGCGAAGTCGCGACTGTGGGTGAGGGTCCACAGCGAGGTGCCGTCGCCGTGCACCACGACGGGGAGCCCTCGGCGCATGCGATCGAGCACGGTCCACCCACCTTCAAGCGGGATCAGCGTCTCGTCGTAGGTGTGGGACGGGCGCACGATCGTCGCCGGGAACCCGTGCTCGCGGTACGCGGCTACGAGGATGTCTTCGCTCGCGATCTTGTCGCGGGAGTACTGCCAGAACGGGTTCGCGAGCGGCGTCGACTCGGTGATTGGGAGGTGCGCGACCGGCTTCTGGTACGCGGACGCGGACGAGATGTACACGTACTGGCCGGTGCGTCCGGTGAAGAGCTCGACATCGGCAGCCACCTGCTCCGGCAGGAACGAGCGGAAGTTCACCACGACATCGAAGTCGTTGGCGCCGACAGCCTTCGAGATGGATGTCGCGTCGCCCGCGTCACCCGTGAGGTGTTTCGCGCCCGCGAGCGGCGGCCGAGTGTCGCTCTGTCCGCGGTTGAGGAGGGTCACGTCGAAGCCACGCTCGAGCGCGAGCTTGCTGACCGACGAACTGATGATGCCGTTGCCGCCGATGATGAGAACACTGCGTTGAGTCACACAGTTCAGCCTAGGAGAAACCCGGGGGTCGAGCAGCCGCGCGTACCGGGGATCGAGCGGTACTGGGGATCGAGCTTGTCGAGATCTCACCTGCGGGGTAATTCGGTACCGAGGAACGAAGGCGGCATGGACTGATCCGCCTGGGGCCGGTTCCGCAGAGATTTGGCCGCTTTCGACGCCAAAACGGTCTCGCCGGCGGTAACTGTGTTCCGTTGGGGCAATTGTGGTCGGGCGCCCGACCTCTTTTGTCGCAACCGAGCACATACGCATGGAACTCTGAGAGTCTCGCGCCGAAGTGATTCGTACCTGAGATCTCGACTTCGCTCGATCCCCGATAACCGCTCAATCTAGGCTTGTGCCATGACGACTAGTTCTGCGAAGACATCCGGAATCCTGACTGAAGAACTCGACCCGGCGGTCCGTCCGCAGGATGATCTGTTCCGTCACGTCAACGGCAAGTGGATCGCTCGAACCGAAATACCATCTGACAAGGCACGTTACGGTTCGTTTTACCTCCTGGCCGAAGAGGCAGAGAAAGCCGTACGCGACATCATCGTCGAGGCGCAGTCGGCGGCCACGGGCACCGAAGAGCGCAAGTTCGGTGACGTCTACGCGAGCTTCATGGACGAAGATCGCATCGAGAAGCTCGGTGCCGCGCCGCTGCGACCCATCCTCGCCGAGGTCGCGAAGATCGGTTCGGTCGATGAGTTCCTGGCGACCGCAGGCAAGTTCGAGCGTCGAGGCATGAGCGGTTTCTTCCAGCTGTTCATCGACAACGACCCGGGCGACCCGGAGCGCTACCTGGTCTTCATTGAGCAGGCCGGACTTGGCCTGCCAGATGAGTCGTACTACCGCGAAGAGAAGTTCGAGGCGATTCGCACCAAGTACGTGGAGTACCTCGAGAAGATCCTCGCGCTGGCGGGGCTCGAGGATGCCCACATCCGTGCGCTTCGCATCTTCGAACTCGAAACGGCCATCGCGCTGCACCACTGGGACAACGTGCGCTCGCGTGACAGCGAGGCCACCTACAACCTCAGGAAGTGGGCCGACGTGGTCACGGCCGCGGAAGCTCTCGGTCTGAACCTCACGGCCTGGCTCGACGGCATCGACGCGCCTGCCGGGTCGTTCGACGAGGTTGTCGTTCGCCAGCCAAGCTTTGTCGAGTCACTGCCCGGCCTGATTACCCTGGCGGCGCTGCCCTCGTGGAAGGACTGGCTGGCCTGGCAGGCCATCCGTTCGAACGCCGCCTACCTCAGCACCCCTTTCGTGAACGCCAACTTCGAGTTCTACGGAAAGACGCTCACCGGTACGCCAGAGCTGCGCGCGCGCTGGAAGCGTGGCGTATCGCTCGTCGAGGGTTCACTCGGCGAGGCCGTCGGGCGCATCTACGTCGAGCGGCACTTCCCGAAGGAGGCCAAGGAGGCGATGGACGTTCTCGTCGCCAACCTCATCGAGGCGTATCGCCAGAGCATCACCCACCTGGACTGGATGACCGAGACGACTCGCGCGAAGGCGATCGAGAAGCTCGAGAAGTTCGCACCCAAGATCGGTTACCCGGTCAAGTGGCGTGATTACTCGAAGCTGGAGGTGAGCGCCGACAACCTACTCGCGAACATCGCGGCCGTCGACGAGTTCGAGTTCCAGCGCGAACTCGGCAAGATCGGTAAGCCGCTGGATCGCGACGAGTGGTTCATGACACCACAGACGATCAACGCGTACTACAACCCAGGACTCAACGAGATCGTCTTCCCGGCCGCCATCCTGCAGTTTCCGTTCTTTGATGCGAATCGGGATGACGCGGCCAACTACGGTGCGATCGGAGCCGTCATCGGCCACGAGATCGGTCACGGCTTCGA
>DASXNG010000191.1:0-12452 GCA_036495225.1 Galbitalea sp. | reverse complement strand
CCTTCTGTTCGATGACATCCAGCTCCCGCTCGATGCGGGCGCGATCCTTCACGCTCAGGTTCGGGTAACGCTCCGCCGCTCCCTGCCAGACGAGTTTGCGCAGCCAGGACATGTCGGTCTCGCCGGCAGGAACATCCTGTTTGGGAAGTCCGGGCCGCACCTTACGCAGTTCGAACGCGTGCGAATCGGCGATCTCGACCGTGTTCTCGATCGCCCCGGGGTAGCGGGCGAAGCGCGTTGCCATCTCTGCACCACTTCGCAGGTGCGCACTCCCGGATGCCGGGAGCCAGCCATCCAGCTCGTCGAGGCTCCTTCTGGCGCGCACCGCGGCCATCGCGGTCGCCAGCCGGTACTGGTCTGGCGTCGCGTAGTGCACGTTGCCGGTCGCGATCATGCGAAGACCCTTGGATGTCGCGATCGACGCGAGCATGTCGTTGTCGTTGCTCGCGAGCGGGTCACCGTGATCGAAGAGCTCGACGACGACGTTGTCGTGACCGAAGAGTTCGATGAGGCGGTCGACCTCTGCGGTCGCTGAGGCACTCGAAGCGCCCGCGCGCAACGCCTTCCGCACAGCCCCCTTGCGGCACCCGGTCAGCACCGTCCAGTACCCGCCCGCCCGCTCCGCAAGCTCCTCGAGGTCGTAGGTCGGCCGCCCCTTCTCCTGCCCGGTCAGTTGCCCTGAGGTAAGTGCAGCGGCGAGCCGGTGGTAGCCCTCCTCGCCGCGCGCAAGTACGACGAGGTGACTGCCCTCTGGGTCCGCGACCCCGTTCTGCGGCTTTCGCAGCCCGAGCGAGAGTTCTGCGCCGAACACCGTCTTGATGTCGTAGCTCTCAGCGGCTTCAGCCATGCGGACGATCCCGTAGAAACCGTCGTGATCGGTGAGCCCGAGGGCGTGCAGGCCGAGCCGCTTGGCTTCTTCTAGCAGTTGCTCGGGCGATGAAGCGCCATCCAGAAAGCTGAAGTTGGAGTGGGCGTGGAGTTCCGCGTAGGGGATGACGGGCGTGGCCGCTTCGAGTGCCTCAGCGACCGGAACGTACGGCATCCGCTTGTTCGACCAGGCCGGGCTGTCACCGCCGTCGGCACCGACGGGTGGCGCGCCGGGGCGGCGGCCGGTCGAGAGCGCACGCTCGAACTCTGACCACGAAATGGGTGGGTTGCTATAGCCCATCAGTGAATCCGGCCACTAGTCGTACCTGGCCTCCGCCGACCAGCTCGCCCCAGACGAGTCACTGGTGAGTACCAGCAGCCAGGCGACCCCGCGATCGTCGACCACCTGGAAGCGCGATGCTGTGCGCGCAGCGGTGGCATCCCACCAGCGCTCAGACACCGGCCATGGTCCTGCCCACGCGGTGATCTGTCGCTGGTTCTTGCCTGACGCCGGCGAAAACCTCGCTGGGATGGAGGAGAAAACGCCTCGCTCATCGACCACGACATCCTCACCGTTTGGTCCGAAGACGTGCACCGGATGCGGCGTCGCGAACACCGTCGCGGGCAGCGGCTTCGGCAGTTGACCTGGCCACGGTTCGCTCGGCGAACGAGCCAGCAGCGGACGATCGCCCCACGGCACGGTCTTCTGTCGATCCGCGAGGGTGCGGCCACCGCTCACCACGGCCGTCTGCACCCCGTCGTGCCCGAGCATGCTCTGCACCCGCGAAAGGCCGTTGTGGATGCGTTCGTCCGGCCCCGCACCGAACAGTCCGACCTCGTGGTTACCTATCGCGTCAACGACCTCGGGCACGATGCGCACAGAGCTGACGCCGGAACGCAGCCCGGAGTCGACCTCCGCGCTGCCCTGCAGTTGCCAGCGCACCCGGTCGACGACATCCGCAGAGGTGAAGGACCGCGGATGCAGCCAGCTGCGCTCAGAATAATCGCCCAGTTCGGTCTCGATTTCGACCCGCAGGGTCGTGCACACCAGCTTGTGGGCGACGAGACGCTGGATGAAATCATCCGCCGCCGCACGGACGCCGAACGTCACCTGGTCGACCCGATCGAGTGCTGGCTCGAAGGCGACCGTTGTATCGAGCTCCTCCGGCGGAATGCGCGGGACTATTGGCCTGCTGTCGAGACCACCTGCCAGTGCGTGCAGATGAGCACCCGCCGGGCCGAACCGCCCGAGCACATCGCTCGCAGGCAACCCGGCGAAGAGCCCGAGCGTCGTGATGCCGAGGCGCTTCAACAGGGTGATGAGTTCCGGCTGCTCGATGAGGGTCACCGGCAGATCGCGCAAAAACTCGGCTGCGCCGCCTTCTGGGACGACCCGGACCGGATGCTTCGCCGTCGCGGTTCTGGCGGCCTGCTCCGCGGTGAACGGCCCGTCGGCAACACCGATGCGTGCGCCCCTGATGCCGAGCCCCTCAAGCAGCTGCACCAGCGAGAGCCCGGCGGGAAGCTCACCACCGTAATAGCGCGCTGGCCCGCGGGACCTCACGACCGCAAGCCCCGGACGCAGAAGCTGGATGCCTGGCATGAGTTCTTCCACCTCGGTGAGAACCGCCTCGAAGGTGCGCTGGTCGAGCTGCTGGGAGTACGGCTGCACGATCAGGTCGGGACAGCGCGCCTGTGCTTCTCGTACCCGCAGTCCGCGGTGAACGCCCTCGATGCGGGCGGTTGCCGAGCAGGCGAAGACGATGCCTTTCTCGATGAGCGCGAGCGGGGCATCCGCTGCGATCGTTCCCGTTCGCAGTGCCGAGAGGATCGGCCAGTCCGGCACCCAGAGCACCATGCTGCGCGCTATGCCGTTCATACCGCCCTCAGCTCCGCGTATCGGCCCTTCGACAGGCTCAGGGACCGTGGTAGCTCGGTCCCTGAGGAACTCGAAGGGCGCGCGGACAACTCCCCGCCCTCATCCGGCAACCACATCCGCGCACTCTTCGGCCGCCCGCCAAACCGCGTAGACACCGTGACGGTGACCTCCCGCGCGCTCAGGTGTCCGAAGCCCTCGCCGATGCCGCTCCACGAACTCTCAGACAGCGACAGCATGGCCTCGCCCTGCGGCCATGCCCCCGCGACGATGAGCGTCGATCCGCGTTGCCGAAGGCGGGCGGCCAACCGCGAGATGTTGCCGTCTGAAACGCGAGCACGACCATCCGTTGTCCTGGCTGGTGGTTTCAGGACGACGACGCTCAGCACATCAGCAACAGCAGCCGTGACGGCGAGCCACTGGTCGCCAGGGTTCGGCACCAGAACGAGTCGTTCGAGGTCGACACCGAAGGATGCCGCGGCCTCGACCCCGAACTCAGGGACGCCGATCACCCCACACCACGACCCGGCACGCGAGGGTTCGACGAGAAGCGCGAGCAACAGGGTGGCGGAGTTCTCGATCGAATACATCGCACCCTGCTTGAGGCCGCCGCCGGGCAGCAGGCTGGCAAGTGCCGGATGCGTCGGGATCAGTTTCGAGTCAAGCTTCGTCGCCTGCATGGAGCGGATGCGCTCCTGCAGCTCACGAACGGGGTCGCGGTCACTGAGCGTTCCACGGTCACTGAGCGCAGTCGAAGTGTCGGCAGCGTCGTCAAAAGACGCCAAGGTCGCGGCTGCCGGAGTCATACCTCCATATTCGAACATACGTTCGATGGTGTCAATTGCCAGTGACATCCCTACGGCGTGTCGCCCGTTACCCTCGAAGAGTGCCTGTAGCTCTCTCCGAGTCCCTCGCGATTCGCGTTCGAACTCTACTGCGTGCCGCCGATCACCAGACCGGGGGAGCGGGCACGATTGCCGCCTGGCGCCAGGCCCGCGACCAGTGGCTTGACACGCTCGACCCGCGCGAAACGCTGGAACTCGGGCCGGCGAGCATCCGCAGTCTCATCGATTTTCTTTCTGAGGCACAGCCGAGCCGAGCATCGCGACTGAGCGCAGCAGAGTGGAGTCACCGCATCGACGAGCTCATCCCGGAGCTGCTGTTTTTGGGCCAGTAGCTCGCCGGTGGTTGAGTTCGCTTTTGTAGTTGGTTGAGTAGCGCGCCGCAGGCACGCGTAGCGAAACCGGTTGAGCGTTCCGAAAACAAAGGCTTTTGCGCCCGGGCGCGCGGCAGCAAATGCGCCGGATGGCAGCAAACACTCCCGTTTCGGGCTGCGACCGGTGCGTATGTGCTCCATTGCGACAAAAGAGGTCGGGCGCCCGAACACAATTGACCCAACGGAACACCTTTACCCACGGCGAGTGGGTTTTGGCGCCGAATTACCGACTGCTACCCCAGTGTTACCGCCCCTGGCGGCGGCGCTTGGGCGCTGCACGGCGGCCGCGAGGCTTCTGCGAGACCACGAGCTTGGCCGGGCGCTCCCGCAAGGTCGGGGGAGTCGGGTTGGCGCGCGAACTGGCGGCGGTGCGACCTCGCACGATGCCGACGAACTCCTCGATGTCTTCGGTCGTCTCATCCGCCAGCCAGATGATTGCGACTTCGGTCTCAACCGCGTCCGAGATGGGCACGGCCGCGACATCCTTTCGCGCGTTCAGGCGGGCTATCGCGTGGGGAAGAGTCAATGAGCCGACGCCGGCGGCCACGAGTTCGACGGCATCCTTCACCGGCTCGACGGTCGGATAGCCGCCGTTCGACGGCAGCGCGGCAACCTCGGCAGTGGAGACCGACTCGAGACCCGCCAGCTCGTGTTCGCGCGGCACGACGAGCACCTGCACTTCGCCATACAGGCGGATGACGCTGAGCCCCTCCCGATCAACCGGGAGTCGTACAAATGCAACGTCCGCGCTTCCCGAACGCACTGCGGCAACCCCATCGCCTTCCGCAGCGGGTAGGACCTCCAGCGGAATGTCGGGATGCCGCTCCTCCCACCTGGTCGTCCACTTGCGCACCGTAACCCCGGGCACAAACGCAATGCGAAGAACGGTGCTCACGAGGCTCAGGCTACGCTGTGGGGATGAGCCCCGCGAAGTCGCCGCAGACCATGAAGCCGGCAACCGCAGCGCAAAAGCTTGGTATTTACCTGCCAGCTGCCCCTGCCGAGTTCCAGTCCACCCCGATCACTCGCGACGAATTGAACGCGTTCATCGAGAATCCACCAGCCTGGTTGGTCGAGTTGAAGGCCAATGGCCCTCACCCCAAGTCGGTCGTCGCAGGCAAGCTCGGGGTGTCGGCATCCGGTCTCGCCAGGGCGGGTGTGACGGAAGCACTGACGACGCTCGAGATCAAAGAGCTACTCGCCGATCCTCCGGAGTGGCTGGTGCACGAGCGCGCGACCCAGGCGGCTGTGCGAGCCGACCAGGTCCGGGTCAAGCAACGCGACGCAGAACGCGCCGCGAAGGATGCGCGCCGGTAAGGTACACCGCGAGGTAGCGCCCCACAAGCACCTGATTTCCCAGCCATCCCGTCGTTAGCTGGATTCATCGCACAACGATGAAGGAGGACCCCATGGGAGCTGACGACAAGGTGAAGAACCAGGCGCAGGATGCCGCAGGGCACGTCAAGGAGGGCGTTGGTCAGATGACCGGCAACGAGGACCTTGAGGCCAAAGGCAAGGCGGACCAGGCATCGGCCAACCTGAAGAAGGCTGGCGAAGATGTGAAGGATGCCTTCAAGGGATAGTCCCTCTTGTGCGCGAGGCCCCTGACGACCGGACACCGCTCGCAGGGGCCTCGTCCATGTCCGAGCCCGATAACCGGCGTACCGTTGGTCGCATGAGCAGCCACCGCGATGATAAGTCGACCGGGCCCGAACCGATCGGCACGTCAACTCGCGTGCGCGATCAGCCGTCGCTGACGACATCCACGGGCAGGAGTTGGCTGATCCTCGGCGGACTTCTTTCGTTCATCGCCGTTGTGGTGTTGATTCCGCTTCTCTCCAACGATCCACCGGGGCTCGCCCTCATCGGTATCTGCCTGATCGTCGCCTGCTACGCGGCGATGGTCATCGTCAGGGTGAATGTGAAGCCCGGGCGGGGCATGCTCGGCTGGCTCGCCGCCCTCATGATTGCGATCGCGGTAATCGGCGTCGTGTGCGTCGGCTGGATCGCGGCGAGCGCTGGCAACATCGTTCTGTTGTAGCTCCCTGTCAAACCCTTGCGTGCCGTTTTCCGGCTTGGTAGTCCGGAATTATGACCGTGAAACTCAATGACAAGGCACTGGCGCACGCCCGGCAACTGATCCGGGAAGGCAAAGTGGTTCGAGACGACCGTGACGCTTGGAGCGAGGCCGCTCCTACCGCAGACGAGGAGAATTCTTACCTCGAAAAGCACGGCTTCGGCGAGTATTCCAAGTGGTTTCTCGGAGTCGATGAGTCCAAACCCGAAGACACCAAGGGGCGTTACAGCTTTCCGTACGGTGACTTCTCGAAGGTTCGTCGCGGGGGAGTGATTTCCCTCGAGAGCCGCGCTGCGCAGAACGACCACGACGACATCGCGAAGGCGACGAAGGCCCTTCTCGAGGACATCGACGGCAAGTAAGAAGCACCCTCAAGCATCTGCTGATCTGAAGCCAGTATTCTCCTGTACGGGCTGGCATTTCGCCGCCCAGGACGGGAAGCGAGCGGATGCCAGAGAGCCCCATTGCCGCGAGCCCGTACGAGATTCTTGGAGTGGCATCCTCTGCGACAGAGGATGAGTTGAAGCGCGCCTACCGCAAGCGACTGCGAGAGACCCACCCGGATGCCGGCGGCGTCGCCACCGAGTTTCACGCGGTGCAGCTGGCGTGGGAAAAGATCGGGACGGCCACGGCGAGGGCCGTCTACGATCGTGGTCGCGGGTCTGCTGGCGAGCCCGAAAACTATGCGCCGCATCAGGACGGTGCCGCAAGCGGCACGCGTCGCGATACCCGACCGACCGCGCGCTCGTACGGGCACCCAGGAGGGTGGCGGCGTGAGCGCTATCTGACGCTCGTGCGCGAGTGGGCGGGCCGCGGGGTGGAACTGGCAAACCCGTACGACCCGGCGGTGGTTCGTTCCGCGCCGCGTGAGCTTCGCCACATCCTCGCAGACGCTTTGGCGGAGGAGGCGACGGCTCGTGACCTGGCCGGTCTTGGGATCGCATTTACCCTGTGGCACGACGTCGCAACCCCGGGCGGCCCGGAGGAGAAGATCGACCACATCGTGCTGGGCCCCTCCGGCCTGTTTGCCGTGCTCTCCGAAGACTGGGGCGGGCCGGTGCGCGTGCGCAAGGGCGAGCTCATCGGCGAGACGCTCGGCGGCGAACATCCATTTCGCCAACTCGCCGACAGGGTTCGCACGGTGTCGCGCGCGGCGCGCATCCGTTTCGACGCACTCGTCGTTGTGGTTCCGGATGACGCGTCGGAGGCGGGCCTGATCCTGGCCGGTCGGCAACGCGGCATTCCGACCGCTCTTGTTCAGCGGTCGCGGCTGGCCGAACTCATGCGTGACGGCATTCCGGGCACACCTCCCGTCGGCGGCTCCGAGGTGTTCGAGATTCGTACTCGGCTGCAGGCCTCGGTGAAGTTCGTCTGACTCTAGACGGCGAAGAGCCCGAAGGCTGCGAAGACCGTGAGGACCGCTACACCCGGTGTGAGGATCGCTGCGATGACCCACCAGACCACGGGCGCCCACGCGCCCGCCGCCTCGTATTTGCGCACCTCGATGGCGCGCACGATCAGGTAGACGAGCGGGGAGAGCAACGTCCACCACGGACTCGCCGCCGTTGCGTTACCGCCGGCGAGCAGACTGGCTCGGTCGGTGAAGGCGAGCCGCACGAGCAGAACGTAGAGGGCAAGGCTGAGCACGGCGACGCCCAGTGATATCCCTGGCGTGATGGCTGCCCCGAGGCTGTTGATCACGGCAAGCACGAGGACTTGGGGAATGACCAGCCAGAACGGGCTTGCGGCGATCCACCAGCTGGAGCGGGTGTGGGCGATTCCCGTGTCGATGGTCGCTTTGGCGTAAGTGGATTGGCTTGCCATCGGTTGGTAAGCGCCGAGTGTGCGCGCGAGTGGCGCCTGGCTCGCAAATACCGGGACGGGTTCTGGCGCTTTCTGCACATCCTGCGTCCAACGACCGCCGTCCCACCAGCGTTTTCCCTCTGGATCGGCAGGATCCGGATACCAGCCGGCGGGCACTGCGGGAGGGTTCGGATGCTGTGTGCCGTCGCCCGACATCCGGTGCTCCCATCGCGGTTGGCCGTTTCGCTTCAGTTAGAGGATATTGGGTCGCCAGTGCCAACGAAGCGCCCACGCTGCTTATTCGCAGGTGAACCCCGTACCCTTAGAGCACCTGTGCCCAATGAAGTTCGAGATTTCGACCACACCCGGTGAATTTGGCCAGTGGAAAGGTTTTACGTGGCCGAGGAATGCATCCACGGGTTCCCGCTTGAGTTGTGTGCGATTTGCAGCCCCAAGCCGGTAGCCGAAGTAACGAAACCGGCGCCGCGGCCCCGGAGCGCGGTGCAAACGGCCGTGCGCCCGGCAGCGAGGGTTGCCGGCACAGCGACGTCGCCGGTGAGCACGCTCGAGCAGCGTGTTTATCATGTGACCCACCTGCGCAACCTGGCCGCCATTGCGAACGAGTACGCGCTCGTCGCCGGCGCCACCCCAGACTTCGACCTCTCCACACCGGAGCTGCGTGACGAGCGTTCTGCCGTCGTGGTCACAGTTGGCCCCGACTCGATGCTGAGCGACTACGTGCCGTTCTTCCTGTCACCGGATGCTGCGCTCTGGCAAAGCCTGCGAGCGGGACATCCGCATCCCCGACTGTCGCCGGCGGCTCGAGGCGTTGACGCCAGCGAATTCGTGATTTTGGTCAGCAGCATCCGTCAGCTGGTTGCCGCGTCCGCCCACTACGTCGTCACTGACGGCAGTGCAGAGGGCACGCTCACGCGCTTCGCGACCACGAGAGAAGACGCTGACAGGATGTTGCGCAGGCTCCGCGCGGACTCAACCGGAGATGCACTGCTCGAGGCCGAGGTGCTGGTTGCAGACCGCGTGCCGCTCGATGCGGTCACGCTGGTTGGCGTCGGCAACGAAAAGGTTCGCGCGCAGGTACGAGAGGCGCTCGAGGGTTCCGGCTTCACTCCGAAAATCTCGGTCTACCCGCCGTGGTTCCTCGCTGCTGAGTGAGTTAACAACTCGGCACGCTCCGGGTGCTCGTCGAACCATTTGCCGACGTACCAACACATCGGAACGATGTTGCGATCACTGGTCGCTTCGACGTCGTTGACGGCGAACTCGACGATCTCGCCCGCGTAACCGTGACCGCGCAGCTTCGGATCGGTGAACGTGTGGTTGAACGAGATCGAATCTCCATTGATCACGTAGTCAACGACTGCGACGATGGCGTCGTCAATCCGCAGGACGTACCTGTTCGCATCCGGTTCGTGGGTAAATGTTTTGGCCATCGCGGCTACCTCCTCGCCGGAAGCGATGCCTCGATGAGGCTGATGATCTCGGGGGCATCCGGCTCCGTGCGTGGACGGAAGCGGTGCACGTTTCCGTCGGGTGTGACGACGAACTTCTCGAAGTTCCAGGTCACCCTGCCCGCCTTGCCTTCGGCGTCAGGCGTCTTGGTCAACTCCGCGTAGAGCGGGTGCGCCTTCTTGCCATTGAGGTGAACCCGGTCGTACATCGGAAAGGTCACGCCCCACTTGAGCGCGCAGTATTCCTTGACGGCTTCGTTGTTGCCGAATTCCTGCAAAAACTGGTTGCTGGGGAAGCCAAGAACGGTGAAACCTTCATCGCCGTACTTCTCCTGCATCGCCTCAAGCTTCTCGTACTGGGGCGCAAGACCGCAGCGTGAAGCAACGTTGACAATCATCATGACTTTGCCCTTGTGGGGAGCGAGAGTCGTCGGTTCACCGTCGATTGTGTTGACGGGAATTTCGGTCAAATCCATACGAACGAATCTACGCTGGCGGGCGTTCTCCCGCCGGGCTCGCACACTCACCGCTGCCACTCGTGGCGAACTCACAGCATTGCGCATCCCATCCGCTTGGCCACCCCGTGCATAACTCAGGCAAGATTTCTGCCGCGGCTAAATCTGCCGCAGAAACACGCGGATGCCGCCGACCCCCGCCAAATCCTGCCTGAGTTATGCGCACGAACGGCGAGCGGGCGGCCACCGCGCGCGGCCTGACGCACGCACCCGCCCGTGTTAATAACTCGAGACACGCGGCCCTCGGTAGGAGTAGACAGGACGGTATGACAGACGCGAACGATGTGCCCCTGACGCTCGTACCCCTGCCCGGCAGCGAGAAGAGACCACCAACCGGACTGCAGCCGGCAGCCATCCCGGTAGCTGCGGAGGGTCCCGTCGACGTGACCGTCGTGCTGCGACGTCGTGCCCCAATGACGACGACGGATGCCTTGGGCTCGACCAAAACCACCGATGAGTTGGCGGCGACCTTCGGTGCGGATCCTGCAGACGTGAGCCTCGTCGAGACCACTCTGGTGGGCCTCGGCCTCGAACTCCTCGAGAGCGACCCGGCCTCTCGTCGTCTCAGGTTCCGTGGAAGCGTCGCGACCGTCAGCCGCGTATTCGGAACCTCCGTTTCGACGGCGACCAGTGATGGCTCAAACGGCCCGAAGACGCACCGCGTGCGCACTGGCGGACTCAGCATCCCGGCCCAACTCGATGGCGTCGTGACCGCGGTGCTCGGCATTGATAACCGTCCGCAGGCGCGCACGCAGCTCAGGCCTGCCAGCGAAGCAGCCAGGGCCAAGTCGGTGAGCTACACCCCGGTCGAACTCGGCATCTTGTATGACTTTCCGCAAGGCACCGATGGCGCGGGACAAACGATTTCCATCATCGAGCTTGGGGGAGGGTTCGATTCCAACGATCTCGAAACCTACTTCTCCGGATTGGGCATGGCCGCGCCATCCGTCACCGCCGTTGGTGTCGACGGTGCGCAAAACGAGCCAGGCAAGGATCCGACCGGGGCAGATGGAGAGGTTCTTCTCGACATCGAGGTGATCGGTGCGTTGAGCCCGGCAGCGGACATCCTCGTCTATTTCGCCCCGAACACCGACGCGGGTTTTCTCGACGCGGTCGCCAAGGCGGCACATGCCACCCCGGCTCCCGTCTCGATGAGCATCAGCTGGGGCCAGAGCGAAGACGAGTGGACCGCTCAGGCGAGGACCGCGCTCGATGACGCCCTGCTGGATGCCGCAGCGCTCGGCGTCACGGTCACAGCCGCGGCTGGGGACAATGGCAGTTCTGACGGCAGCGCGGACGGCGAAAATCACGCAGACTTTCCCGCGTCGAGCCCTCACGCGCTCGCCTGCGGCGGCACTCGACTGCACTCGAGCGGCACGGCCATCACGACGGAGACCGTCTGGAATGACGGCGCAAACGGTGGCGCAACCGGCGGCGGCGTCAGCGACGTTTTTGCGTTGCCAGCTTGGCAGCTGGGTGCGGGAGTGCCCGCCTCTACAAGCGGAAACGGCGGCAGGGGAGTGCCGGATGTCGCCGGCAACGCCGACCCCGAAACCGGATACCAGGTTCTCGTCGACGGGACGAGCGCGGTCTACGGTGGCACGAGCGCCGTCGCGCCGCTCTGGGCAGCCCTGGTCGCTCGGCTCGCCCAGTCGCTGGGTAGCCCGCTGGGGCTGATACAGCCGAAGCTTTACACACTGACGGAGGGCCTCCGGGACATCACCTCGGGCAACAACGGTGCCTTCACTGCGAAGCGCGGCTGGGATGCTTGCACCGGGCTCGGGTCTCCCAAGGGAGCTGACCTGTTGGCGGCGTTGCAGGCGACGCGCGTTACTGGGTGAGCGGTGGGACCACCGAGTCGAGCTTGGCCGTCGGCTTGCCGTCAACACCAGCGACCACTTCGATGGAGAGCGTGTGGGGAACCTGGGTGTTGGCATCCACGGCTGTGCAGCTGAAGTGCGAACCGATGTCAAGCGAGAATTGCTGCGGGGTGCAGGTCAGTGAATAGTTGCCGCCTCGAGAGTCGAGACCCTGCGTGACCTGCGACTCGAAGAGACGCCTCGCCGCGACATCCCGTTGGGCATTGACTGCAGGAAGAGCGAGGCCGACGAGAACAAGATAGACCGCGAACAGCGTGAGCGCGGTCCACAACGGCGCTCCGCCTCTGCCCGCCTCCCTGCGAACTCGCACTGTACGTGCAATGAGATACGCGAATGATCCAACTATCGGATACAGCAGCATCCACCATGGCGATGCTGTTCGCTCGAAGCCGTACTTGCGCAGTGCCCGTTGGTCCAAGGCTGCGAGCAGGATCACAAAGACCAGCATGACCACCAAGGTCACGACCAGCAGCAGGAGTGCACCTTGCACGCCGCCGTTGCTCGCGAATCCAATCGGAATCGCGAAGGCTGTCACAATGCCGACGATGAGGTACGAGAACACGAGCAGCCAAACCGACACGGTGTTCCAGTGGGAGGGTGTGGCTGACTCTATTGTGATTGCGCCGTACCCAAAGCCGTCGGCTGAGTAGGCGTTAGGTGCGGGGGCTGTTCCGCCGTAAGACTGAGTAGGACCGGCGGTCGGCGGAGCCGCGAGATGTGCGGTCCAGGCGGAGCCATCCCACCATCGC
>DASXNG010000190.1:0-1628 GCA_036495225.1 Galbitalea sp. | reverse complement strand
CTGACCCGAACCGGGAGGTTCAGCGGAGGTCGAGTGGCTTATTCTTCGACATGCGACTTTAGCCGCGCCAGCGCATCGTCCCACTGCTTGGATACCTGATCGAGATAATCCCGAACCTCTTCGATTGGCTGCGGTTCGAGCTCGAACAAGCTTTCGCGCCCTACGCGTACGCTGCGCACCATTCCCGCATTCGCCAGGACGCGGAGGTGCTTTGTCACCGCCTGCCGCGACAGATTGGTGCCCGCGGTCAGACGAGAGATCGACTGCGGCACGCCGCTGCAGAGCTTGGTGAGCACCGACAGGCGCGTCTCGTCGCCGAGAGCAGCAAACACCGACGCCCGCGTTTTCAGCGCATCAGACCGGCTACGGCGCTCGTTCGACATGCGTCGCGATGTTTTGGATCTGCTGGCTCCAACCGCTGTCGTTCATGCGGAAGGCTTCGAGGCGCCGCCTGCTAGGGAGCTTGTCGAAGCCCGACTCGACGACGCGCAGCAAGGTCCCTGTAGGGATGCTCTGCAGTGTAAACTCGACGAGCGTCGGCGGCTCACTGGAATAATCCTGGTTCGGATCGATCGCATAAGGATGCCAGGTGAACGAAAACAGCCGGTCGGGCTCCATTTTCTGTACCACGGCCTCCCATCGGACATGCTCGTAGCCGGGATATGTGATCTGCCCACGCGAGACCTGTCCCGGCACGAATGGCCCGTCCAATCGGACGCGAAACCAGGTGCCGAATTCATGATGGTCGGTCAGCGCTCGCCAGACACGGGATACCGGCGCCTTGAGTTCGATGGTCTTTTCGACGCGATCATTCATGCGCAACCTCCTGGTTGCTCATTGATATAGTGCAGCTCGTTAGAAAGTGCAACCAGCTAGTTGCTCTTTCACCCGAAGTGCGCCAAACGTCATGACCTAGCCCCTGAAACTCCGCCAGATCTTGAGAAAAGTCAGCGCCCCGGAAGCACGACCGGCAGCCGCGACATCGGCCGCATCTGGCGCGTCGCCGAGGCGCTCGAATACGGGGCGCCGCAGCAGTTCATTCCCGGTGTCGGCAGCGGGCCGGACATGAACACCTAGCCAGCCGAGAACGAGGGGTGCGCCGCCGGTCGTGGGCCGGCGGTGCCCTCTGCCGAGAAGGTCGAGGCGCATATCGCCGCGAAGACCGGCGGCGCGAGACACAACCAGCGTCATTGCGAGGAGAGCAGCGACGAAGCAATCTGGGTCGCTTCGGCTCGTCGGCTCGGGATTGCTTCGCTTCGCTCGCAATGACGTCTTAATCCTGTCATTGCGAGGAGCTCTTGGGCGACGACGCAATCTCGTGCAGCCGCTTCGGCGCGATGTCCGAGTCGGGCTTGACAACGGGTTCACCTTGACTAGATACTTCACCGTATGGTGAACTATCATGAACGGCTCGACCGGACCTTTGCGGCACTCGTCGACCCGACGCGGCGAGCGATCCTCGCGCAGCTCGAGCGCCAGGACGGTGCTTCGGTCAGCGAGCTGGCGAGGCCGTTCGCGATCAAGTTGCCGGCGGTGATGAAGCATCTCGACGTACTCGACGATGCCGGGCTCATCACGCGATCGAAGGTGGGGCGGGTCGTGACGGTGCGGCTTTCCCCGGAACCCAT
>DASXNG010000189.1:0-25560 GCA_036495225.1 Galbitalea sp. | reverse complement strand
CCGGTGCCGATGACCATCACTGCAGATTGCGTTCGAATGGCTTCGAGCAGCCCGTCATCCATGTTGACCTCCAAGAAAGGACGGTATCGGATCCGGCATCAAGACCGCATTACCCGAGCGGAATTTCCTCCCTGATAACAGAAGTCGAAATGCGCCCCGAATCCCAATGTGGGCAAAGTGTGGGCACAGGCAGATTTTCTTGAAGCGCTCGACGCCAGTTTCGTCACAATACCGAGTGCTGATCAGCACGTTTTTGGAGCCCCCTGTCGGATTTGAACCGACGACCTTCGCTTTACAAGAGCGGTGCTCTGGCCAACTGAGCTAAGGGGGCGTAATACCTCAAAGATTCTACGGTGTACGGCGCTGTGCGCCGCACGTCGGTAGCGTGGTCACGATGACTACCGACGCCGTTCAGTCGAGCACCACCTCTCGCGCAGTGCTCGGCATTGCCGTGGTTCTCGCATTCGTGTGCGGAGTGCTCGTCGCCGTTCAGTCTCGAATCAACGGTGAGCTCGCGCTCCGGATGAACGACGGATTCCTTGCGGCACTCTTTTCGTTCGCCGGCGGCCTTGTGCTTGTGCTCATCGCCCTCGTGTTTTCACGGCGTGGGCGCCTCGGGACGGTAGTCGTGATTCAAGCAGTTCGCACGGGTGAGCTGCCGGTCGCCTATTTGCTGGGCGGCGCGATTGGCGCGTTCATCGTTCTTTCTCAGGCGCTGACGGTCGTCATCCTTGGAGTCGCGCTCTTCACCACTGCTCTCGTGGTCGGGCAGACGCTCAGCGGCCTGCTGCTTGATCGCTACGGTCTCGGCACGATGCAGACCACGCCGATCACACCCCAGCGAATCGTTGGCGCGTGCCTGGCGCTCGTTGCCGTTTCCATCGCGGGCGCGAGCGATCTGACGCTCAATGTGCCGCTCTGGTGGCTAGCACTCCCGTTCATCGGAGGACTCCTCGTCTCATGGCAGCAGGGGTCCAACGGCGAAATTCGTGCAACCTCGGGTTCGCCGGTGACCGCGACGTTCGTCAACTTTGCCGTCGGCACGCCCCTGCTACTCATCGCCACTCTCGTTCATGGAGCGATTGCCGGATGGCCCACCGCCTATCCCAGCGAGGCTTGGCTGTACCTTGGCGGAGCGCTCGGTGTCGCAGGTATCGGGCTCGCCAGCGTCGTGGTGCGCATCATCGGGGTTCTGGTCTTCGGCCTGAGCCTCGTCGCCGGGCAGCTGATCGCCTCGGTGGTTGTCGACTTCCTGTATCCCGTGCCAGGGCACGTCGTCACGACGACGACCGTGATCGGATGTCTGCTGACGCTGGTCGCCGTGGGGATCGCTGGGGTGCCGAATCGGAAGCGGCAGGCGAGCGGTTAGTGCTCACGGCCCTTCGATGAACTCAGGGACCGGGCTTGGACTCAGGGGGCGCCGAACTCAGGGGCCGGCCCTTCGATGAACTCAGGGACCTGGCCCGACTCAGGGACCGGGCTACCAGGAGACGGCGATGTACTGCGACTCGGTGAACTCGAGCATGCCCTCGTGGCCTCCCTCTCGGCCGATTCCGCTCTGCTTGAATCCTCCGAACGGCGCAGCGGGATCCGAAACCAGGCCGCGATTGAGTCCGACCATTCCGGTCTCGAGGCGCTGGCTGATCGAGAGGCCGTGCGCGAGGTCCGACGTATAGACGTAGGCGACCAGCCCGAACTCGGTGTTGTTTGCGAGTCTGACGGCCTCGTCATCCGTGTTGAAGGTGACGATGGGTGCGACCGGTCCGAAGATCTCCTCGCGAAGGATCGGGGAGTCCGGCGCGACATCCACGAGCACGGTCGCCGGGTAGAAGTAGCCGACGCCATCATCCGGTTGGCCGCCCGAGAGAACTGTCGCGCCAGCCGAAAGCGCGGCGCTGACAAGACCGTGAACCTTGACCCTGGCGTCCTCGTTGATAAGAGGCCCGAGGTTTACTGACTCATCCAGCCCGTCACCGACTGTGAGCGCATTCATTCGCTCAGTCAGTCGACGCGAAAACTCCCCGGCGATGGATGAGTGCACGTAGAAGCGGTTGGCGGCAGTGCAGGCTTCACCACCGTTACGCATTTTCGCCAGCATCGCGCCGTCGATCGCGCTATCCAGGTCCGCGTCCGCGAAGACCAGGAACGGCGCATTGCCACCCAGCTCCATGCTGCAATTGACGACTGTGGCGGATGCGTGCGCCAAAAGGATCCGGCCAACCTCCGTCGACCCAGTGAACGAGAGCTTGCGCACGGCGGGATCGTCGAGCATCGCGCCGACGACGGCTCCCGACTTTCGCGATGGCACCACATTGACGACTCCGGCGGGTACGCCAGCCTCTTCGAGAAGCTGGGCGATCGCCAGGGCGGTGAGAGGTGTATCGCTTGCCGGCTTGAGAATGACGGTGCAACCAGCGGCGAGTGCCGGGCCCATCTTTCTCGTCGCCATCGCGGCCGGAAAGTTCCACGGTGTCACCAGGACGCTGACGCCGATCGGTTGGTGCGTGACCAGAATGCGATTCTGACCGTTCGGCGAAACCTGAACGCTCCCGAGCAGACGAACGGTCTCTTCCGAGTACCAGCGGAAGAACTCTGCCGCGTAGCTCACCTCGCCACGAGCATCTGCGAGGGACTTGCCGTTCTCGAGAACGATGAGCTGCGCGAGATCTTCTGAACGGTCGCGCATCAGCTCGAACGCCTTGCGAAGAATCTCGGCGCGATCGCGAGGGGCGACGGCACTCCAGCCTGGGAGCGCGCGTTCCGCGGCACGGACGGCCAAGAGCGCATCCTCGACGCCGGCGTTCGCCACGCTCGCGATCACTGCGCCGGTGGCCGGGTTGACCACGTCAAAACGATCACCGGTGCTGGCCTCGCCGGACGCGCCGTCAATGTAGAGCCCGTGTGAGAACCAGGACGTGAGGTCTGCGGTATCGACATCCTGTTCGTGGCGTCGAGTGATCATGGCGTTTCGTCTTCCTTGCTCAGTATGCGTTCGCAACAAAGAGGTCCTGCGCAGGGAACCGCGTCAGGATGTGGACGCCATTCTCCGCGACCACGATTTCCTCCTCTATTCGGGCAGCCGAGAAGCCATCGGATGCCGGGCAGTAGGTCTCAAGCGCGAAGACCATTCCCGCCTTCAGCTCGATCGGATTGTCGAGGCTGTTCAGACGCGAAATGATCGGGCGCTCGTGAAGGCCGAGGCCGAGGCCATGACCGAACTGAAGTCCAAAGGCGGCCAGCTCATTGGCAAACCCGAAGTCGGTCGCCTTCGGCCACACGCGGGCGATGTCGTCAGTGCCGACGCCAGCGTGAACAGCATCGATCGCGGCATCCATCCATTCCCGCGCCTTCGCGTAGGCGTCGCGCTGGCTCGCGGTGCTGCTGCCGACCGCAAATGTTCGGTAGTAGCACGTTCGATAACCATTGAACGAGTGGATGATGTCGAAGAATGCCTGGTCGCCCGGGCGGATGATGCGGTCGGTGAAGTTGTGCGGATGCGGGTTGCATCGGTCACCCGAAATGGCGTTGACCGCCTCGACCTGGTCGGAGCCGAGCTCATACAGCCTCTTGTTGGCGAGAGCGACGATCTCGTTCTCCCTGATGCCCGGCTTCAGCACGTCGACAATGTCCTGATAGACGCCGTCCACCATTGCCGCAGCCTGGTTCAACAGCATGATCTCGTCGAAGGACTTGATTTGCCGTGCGTCGAGCATGAGCTGCTGGGCATCGACGACCGTGAGACCCTGCCTCTGCATCTCGAAGAGAAACGGCGGCTCGACGATGTCGACGCCGACGGGAAGATGCGCGACGCCGGCATCCTCGAGCAGTCCCTTGATCTCGCGAACGGCCGACTCCATGAGCCCGGCGGATGGCGCGACTGCGCCACGCATCCCGAGCATTCCCGGACGGTTGTTCTCCGGCTTCAGCCACGGTGAGTAGAGCTGGTGGTGTCGCACGGCCGACCCGAAGTCCCAGAGCATGGGATCTCCGTCACGTGTGAGAAGCGCATACCTCGTCATCTTGTCGCCGAGTGCGCCGCCGATCCAGGTTTGCGTCGTGTACCTGATGTTGTAGAAATCGAAGAGCAGGAAGGCCCCGCATTCGCTTGATTCCAGCGATGCCTTGGCGCGATCGAGCCTGTAATTGCGAAGCCGATCCATGTCGACTCGCATCTCGTAGTCGACATTCGAATGCCCAGGGGCCTGAAGTGGAATGAGATTACTCATTATCGGCCGCCTCCAATCCGCTCATGACTTGTGTGTTCTCCGGCACAATTTCCATGCCGGAACGACGTGCCTGTTCGAGAAGCAACACCGCGAAGTCTTCTTCGACGTACCCGGCCCCCATGGCGGATGCGACGAGCTGCGCAGTTGCGGCAGCGATGGGCATCGGTACCTTCAGGTCATGAGCAGCGGCGAGCCCGAGATCGAAGTCCTTCGACAACAGCGGGATCGTGAATGTTGGAGTGAAGTCGAGGTTGACGATCGCCGGCGACTTGTACCTCGTGAACGTCGACCCCATCACGGAATCGTTCAGGAACTCGAGGAACGCTGCCCTGGTCACGCCGCCCCGTTCGGCCAGAGTCGTGATTTCGACGAGCGATTGGATGACGACGCCGAGGAACACGTTGTGCGCGATCTTGACGAGCCGGGCGACTTCTCCGTCGCCCACGTACGTCGCGCTTCTTCCAATCGTCGTGAGCACGTCGTGGACTCGGTCGAAGGTCTCTCGTGGCCCCGAAGCCGCGATGGTCAGTTTTCCCGCCGCAATCACGCTGGGGTTGCCACTCACGGGCGCTGCGAGAAACTGGGACCCGTGCCCGGAGGCGTGACTTCGAATCGAGGCAGACACCTCAACCGAAACCGTCGAAGAATCCACGACGACGCCCGGGGTCGCAGACTCCGAAGTGAAGAGCCCGTTTTCACCAATTGTGACGGCCTCGAGGTCTTTGGGCGCTGACACCATAATGAAGACGATGTCGCGATTCGCGAGATCAACCGGGCGATCCACGAGGGTGGCGCCGCGCTCGGCCAGCGGTTCGGCTTTCGACTGCGTGCGGTTGTAGACGGCGACGCTGTAGCCCGCGTCAAGGAGTCTTTTCGACATCTCGAAACCCATGCGCCCGGCCCCGATCCATCCGATTGTGGGCTTGTCGGATGTGTTCATGTCGTCTCCTTTGAGGATCGAAAGTGCTGCAATCGATTGCAGGGCAAGGCCATTATTGGGTCACAATCCATTCGGCGTCAACCTTTCGCGGAATCTCCGTACCGCGATTCCGGGCGACTGCTAACGTTGTCGCATGTCGAACCGGGTGACGATCGCAGACGTTGCGCGACTCGCTGGCGTCCATGCGGGTACGGTTTCACGCGCGCTCAACCAGCGCACAGAAAACCAGGTCAACCACGAAACCCTCGGCCGCGTTCGGCAAGCCGCGAAGCAACTCGGGTACGCACCGAACTCCATAGCGCGAGGTCTTCGTACGAACTCGTCGATGACGATCGGCGTCATCATTCCCGACCTGACCAATCCGATCTTCCCGCCCATCGTCCGAGGCATCGACAGCAGGCTGACCGAACGCGGATACTCCGCCGTCGTTGTCAACACAGACGGCAGCGACGACGCGGAGCGACTCCACTTTGAGTCCCTCGTGCAGCGCCAGGTCGATGGGCTCATCTTCGCAACGGGTCACAGTGGGCACTCCCTCGCGGGCGAAGCCTTCGATCGCGGTATCAAGGCGGTGATGGTCAATCGTGACTCCGGAGGTGTCCCTTTCCCTGCGGTTGTTGGCGACGACGCAGACGGAATAAGGGCTTCGCTCGCACATTTGGTTGAACTGGGGCATCGCAACGTGCTTCACCTTGAGGGTCCGCCGTCGTTTTCCACGAGCCGTATTCGCGCTGAGGCCTTCGTCGCTGGATGCGCAGAACTCGGGCTGAACGGGCGGGTCGTGCAGTGTTCCGCATACTCGGTCGAAGCGGGACAGCAGGCGATGGATGACCTGTTCGAATCCAACTCCAAGCTCCCGACCGCGGTCGTCGCCGGCAACGACCTGCTTGCACTTGGCGTCTATCACTCGCTGCGATTGCACGGGGTGAAGTGCCCGGAGGATGTCTCGGTCGTTGGGTTCAACGACATGCCGTTCGCCGGTGATTTCCAACCGGCCATGACGACCGTTCGCACGCCGCATTTCGAAATGGGGGCCGAGGCGGCTCGACTGCTCCTCGAGCAGATCGACAGTGCGCCGCGTGGCGCGATGAAAGTCACCCTGCCGGTGGAGCTCGTCGTTCGGGCGTCGACCGGACCGGTTCGTTAGCGCGACCTTCGCTCCGTCGAATTTTTCTTGACAGGGATCCGAAGTGATGCGATTGTGTTGCAAACGATTGCAGTAAGTGGAGAAATTCACTGGACAGCGACGTCTCTGATCCACCCGAGCGAAGTCCTCCCCGTTAGGAGCAATGATGCAACTACGAATTCACAGGCCGGAGGTCCGCCGTTCGCGGCGCCTTCTCGGAGTTACGGGTGCACTGCTGGTCGCCGCCCTCGCGCTTACCGGCTGCACCACAGCGCCCAAGACGTCAACGTCGAAGAGCCCTCTCAAAATCGGTATCTCACTGTCGCTTACTGGCGACTTCTCGGACTCCGGCAAAGCTGCTGAACGCGGCTACGCGCTGTGGGCGAGTGAAGCGAACAAAGCTGGCGGAGTCCTCGGTCGAAAGGTCGCGCTGACGATTGTCGACGACGCGTCCAGCCCAGACCAGGTCGTCACCAACTACACGAACCTGATCACCCAAGACAAGGTGGACATCGTCCTCGGGCCGTTTTCGAGCCTCCTGACGGTTCCCGCGTCGCGTGTGGCGGCTCGCTATCACTACTCCTTCATCGAGCCAGCGGGCGGCGGTCCAGCGGTCTTCGCGCAGAAGCTGACCAACCTGTTCTTCGTGCAGCCTGCTCCAACGACGGAGGGCGGGAATGTGTTCGCGAACTACATTCTGAGCCTGCCAGCGGACCAGCGACCGAAGACGGCGGCGTATGCGAAGTTGGATGACCCCTTCTCCGCACCCATCGCCGACAACATCCAAAAGCGCTTCGAGGCCGCAGGTATCAAGACGGTTTACGACCAGACCTACCCGGCCGAGACCGCGGACATGACCCCGATCATCGCCGGAATCGCCGCGAAGAACCCGGACGTTGTGGTCGGCGGAACGCAGGAGGCTGACGCCTTTGCCCAGATCAAGGCAATGATCCAGCAGAAGTTCAACCCGAAGTGGCTCTACGAGTCGAACGGCGCGAACTCTCCCGGTGACTTCCCCGCAGCAGTCGGCGCGGCAAACACCGAAGGTGTCTTCTCGAGCGCCGACTGGTACGCGGAGTCACCCGCCCCAGGCAGCAAGGCGTTCATCGCGGCATACACCGCCAAGTACGGCGGCACCGCGGACCAGATTGACCCGACTTCTGCTGAGGCGTACTCCGCAGGAACACTTCTTCAGGAAGTGGCGAAGAAGACCGGAAAGATCGACAACGCCACCATCATCAAGACGCTTCACTCCGGCGTCTGGCCGACACTGGTCGGCAACCTGAAATGGGACCAGTACGGCGCTCCGCAGGGTGCATACCTACTCATCCAGTGGATCAACCAGAAGCTGACCACGGTGTACCCGGCCAACAAGGCACAGTCATCGCCAGTCGCACCGAAGCCCAACTGGGCCGGATAAGGAACGGGTTTACTCGAAGATGCACGCAGTTGTTCAAGCAATAATTCTCGGAATCCTCACCGGTGGGGTTTATGCCCTCATGGCGAGTGGGCAAACGCTCATCTTCGGCATCATGAAGGTGGTGAACCTCGCCCAGGGAGCACTCGTAGTACTGGCTGCCTACCTGACCTACACGTTGTTCACCACCCTCGGTATTGATCCATTCGTCTCCATCCTCATCACGACACCGCTGCTGTTTCTGGTTGGTGTTGGCCTGCAGTGGACGCTCTTGCGTCCACTGCACGGCGAGGATGTTGCTCAACTCTCGTTACTCGTGACGTTCGCCATAGCGCTCGCCATCGAGGGCACCCTGTCGTTCGCCTACGGCGCGACGCTCACCAATGTCGGGCCCTCGTACGCGAACTTCAGCTGGACCGTTCTCGGCTACCAGGTGAGCTTTGTGAGGTTCGTCGCGTTCGTGCTCTCCCTCGTGATGCTGGGGCTCCTGTACCTCATCCTCCAGCGCACCCGATTCGGAAGGTCCGTTCGCGCGACCGTGCAGAACCCGATGTCGGCGCAACTGCTTGGGGTGAACGCGAATCGCGTGTCTGCGTTCGGGTTCGGTCTGGGTGCGGCCACCGCCGCTGCAGCTGGTTCGGTCTTCGGAATGCTTAACTCGTTCAACCCGGGAAGCCACTACGACCTCATCAGTCGACTACTGACGATCGTCGTCCTTGGCGGACTGGGGAGCATCGGCGGCTCGGTGATTGCGGCGCTGATCATGGGTGTTGCGTCATCCCTCGTCTCGGCGCTTGCGTCTCCGATTTGGTCCGACTTCACCTTCTTCATCGTGCTGCTGTTGGTGCTTCTGCTCCGGCCACGCGGTCTCTTCGGAGCGCGAACGCGAGGCGCACTGTGACCCGCCTCATCAGCAGGATCGGGATCCTTCGCGCAAGCATTTTCTTCGGGCTGCTCATCCTCGTGCCGATCCTGGGCGGGCCGGTCTGGCTGCTCAACATGCTGATCTTCACGCTCATGTATGCGGCAATGTCCAGCTCATGGAACCTGCTCGGCGGTTACGCTGGCTATCCGTCACTCGGGCACGTTGCCTTCTTCGGAATCGGTGCGTACACCTTTGCCATCCTGTTCACGACGAGCGT
Source organism: Galbitalea sp. (assembly GCA_036495225.1). Taxonomy (GTDB): domain Bacteria; phylum Actinomycetota; class Actinomycetes; order Actinomycetales; family Microbacteriaceae; genus Galbitalea. The sequence continues at coordinate 16,709 of DASXNG010000189.1, read as the reverse complement.
CGGCAACGGTTTCACTCCGTTCCTCGTGATACCGGTCATCGGTATTGCGGTCGGGGTGTTCAGCCTCCCGATCGGCTGGGTCTCGATGCGAACCCGCGCGGACGTCTTCGCGATCGTCACGATCACATTCCTCTTCATTGTGCAGACGCTCGCGTTCAACCTCACCGCGGTGACCGGGGGTGCCCAGGGCGCGAGCGTTGCGCCGCCGCCGTTCGACGTGGCGACCTACGACTGGCCTTTCTACTACGCGATGCTCGTGCTCCTGGCGATTGCCATGGGGATCTCGTTCTACTTCAGTCGATCGAAGATCGGACTTTCGCTGGCGACGGTGCGAGCGGACGAAGACAAGGCGCACGGCGTTGGCGTGCGCGTCACTGCAGTGAAGCTCATCGCCTTCGGAGTGAGTGCTGGCCTCGTCGCCATGGCCGGTTGCGTGTGGGCCTACTACGTGGGGTTCATCTACCCACAGTTCGCTGTTGACCCGCTCATCACCATCGGCATGGTTCTGATGGCGTTCCTCGGTGGGCGCGGAACCCTGTGGGGCCCCGTGCTTGGGTCGTTCATCCTCGTTCCAGCCCAGGAGTTCTTCGCTCAGGCGTTTGGTGCGAGTGAGCTGTACCTGCTCGCGTATGCGGCGGTCTTCCTCATCATCATGCTGTTCCTGCCGCGAGGCATCCTCCCGTCGATCACGGACAGACTTCGACGGCGAAGGCTCAGCGCTGAGGCAGAAGCGCGCGACGCTGCCCAGCTGGCGGAAGCACCCCCGGAGTTTGAGCCGGTCGCCCCGGCATCGGAGGCCAGACGATGAGCGCAGCACTGCTCGAGGTGAATCACCTCACCAAGCGATTCGGCGGAGTGACGGCGGTCAACGACTGCTCCTTCGACGTCGAAGAGGGAACCATCACCGCTCTGATCGGACCGAATGGCTCCGGCAAGACCACGGCTTTCAACATGATCACCGGATACCTGAAGGCGGATGCTGGGGAAATTCGCTTTCGCGGCGAGACCATCACCCGCCCTCGCCCGGCTGACCTCTACCGGCGCGGACTGTCGAGGACGTTCCAGCAGGCTCGGATCTTCCCCGACCTCAGCGTCGAGGAGAACCTCGTCGTCGCGGCCGGCTACTCGTGGGGCCAGCTGTTCGGACGTCGGGTATCGGCCGAGGACAAACAGCGGGCACGCGAGATGCTCGCCGAATTTCGGTTGGAGCCGCTGCTCGAACTACCGGCGGCCGACCTCTCCTATGGCCAGCGCAAGCTCCTCGAGTTCGCCGCCGTGCTCATGAGCAACCCCAGGCTGGTGCTGCTGGATGAACCCACGGCCGGAGTCAACCCAGTCATGATCGATGCGATGGAACGGCATATCCGCGAGCGGCATGCCGCTGGTGTCACCTTCCTCATCGTCGAACACGACATGCAACTGGTCATGCGGTTGTGTGACCCCGTCATCGTGCTCGACCAGGGCGCGCCAATTGCCTTCGGCACCCCGGCGCAGGTGCAATCGAACGCGGATGTTTTGGAGGCCTACCTTGGCGGATAGCACCAACCTTCTCGAACTCGGCAGCGTGACCGCCGGGTACGGCGCCGGGCTGATCCTCAAGGGCGTCAACCTCACCGTCGCTCGAGGCGAGATCATTTGTCTGATCGGGCCGAACGGTGCCGGAAAGTCAACGGTGCTGAAGACGGTGAGTGGGCTCCTCCGCCCGCGATCCGGATCTGTGCTCTTCGACGGCGAAGAAATCGGCGGCCTCAGTTCGAGGGAACGTCTCGGTCGAGGAATCGTTCACGTGCCGCAGGATCGCAGTCTCTTCCCGGCGATGACCGTGTGGGAGAACGTGACGATGGGTGGATTCATCCTCAAGGACAAGTCGTTGTTGCGGCGAAGACTGGATGAGGTGGCGAACACGTTTCCGATCGTCGCCAAGCGGCGCTCGGCTGCGGCCGGGTCGCTGTCCGGTGGCGAGCAGAAGCAGGTCGAACTGGCTCGGTCACTCATGCTCGATCCGGCGCTGATTCTTCTCGACGAGCCATCCATTGGGCTCGACCCGAAGTCGCGCGTGTCAGTGTTCGCGAGCATCTCGCACCTCGCGGCCGACGGTCGAACCGTGCTGCTGGTCGAACAGAATGCCCGCTCCGGACTCGCAGTTGCCCACCGCGCCGCGGTCCTTGAAGCCGGCGTCGTCGCGCTGACCGGAACCGGCCAGGAACTTCTCAACGACCCGGAGGTCGCGCGGCTGTACCTCGGCGCGAGCACTCGGGGGCAGAAGGAGACGCTCGCGGAGACCGTTTAAGGGAAACGGGCCGGAGTCAGCTGCTCGAGGTACGCGTGCCATCCGCCGAACGCTGTGATGTCCTCGCCGACAGGCAGCGAACATCCGAATCCCGTCACGAGAGTGCCATCCTCGAGTTCGACCGGGCCCAGGGTCATCGGCTGCGCAAGCGAGGCAGCGAGCTCGCCGAGCGACGCGACCGACAGAAGCCACAGCTCACCGGTGATGGCTGCGCCCTCAGCACCGTGGAGTGCTGCCTCGCTGACTCCGGGGCGGGGGATGGGCCCTGGCACGGAGTGCATCCGGTAGCGACGAGCGGTTGCCACGTCGCGCACGTATCGACCGCCGAGGCCAACGATCTGCGGGTTGAGAGGCAGTCCGCGCATGTGGGCGCCGAACAACACGACAGGAATGCCGCCTGACGGATACGCGGACAGGGATGCCCGCGCCGCCGAGAACAGCTGAGCGATGTCCATCGCGACCTGATCTTCGAACGCCCGGGCGACGACGGTGACGCCGAAAGGGCTCCCGTCGGCCTCTCCCGCTGGCACACTGACGCCACACATGTCGAGCAGGTTGACGAAATTCGTGAAAGTGCCGAGACGACCGTTGACCCCGAGCGGATCGGCCGCGACCTCCGCGATCGTCGGGTGCTCTGTCGTGGTCGGCATGAGAAGCGCGTCGCATCCAGCGAGCGCATTCGCGGCGACGAGCCGGTACTGCAGTACCTGGTTCTGGTCGCGAATCACGTCCGCTCCAACAACGGTCTTCGCTCGACGAACAATCGACAGCACGCTGGGATCCGCGTCGGCCTCATGCGCCTCGACAAAAGCGCCGAAGGCTTCATAGCGTTCTGCAACGAGCGCGCCGTCGTAGAGCAGCTTCGCCGAGGCCAGAAACGGAGCGAGATCGATCTCGCGAATGGATGCCCCAGCCGTTTCGAGCCGGTCAACCGCCGTGGCGAACGCGGCACGGGCATCCGGGCTCAGGAGCGTCAGATCCTTCGGCGAAGGGATGGCCACGACCGGGTTGGGCGGAGCAGCCAGGCGAGAGCGTGCCGGCCACGGCCGCGACCGGTGATCGGTCGGCGAGACGCCGGTCATCAGGGCGAGTGGCAGCTGCGCATCCGCGATCGTTTCGGCAAACACCGATACGGAGTCGTATGAGCGGCATGCCGGAACGACGCCCTCCGTCGGCACCAGCCCGAGCGTCGGCTTGAGGCCGACGATGGCGTTGAGCGCAGCGGGCACCCGGCCCGAGCCCGCCGTGTCGGTGCCGAGCGCGAAGTCGACGATCCCGAGTGCAACGGCCACGGCAGAACCCGATGACGAGCCACCAGAGATTCGGTCGGGCAACAGCGAGTTTCGAACGACGCCGAACGGGCTCCGCGTGCCGACAAGGCCGGTGGCGAACTGGTCGAGGTTTGTCTTTCCGATCACAACACCCCCCGCGTCGATGAGACGGGAAACGGATGTCGCAGACACCGCAGGCGCATACGCGAACGGTGCGCAGGCCGCTGTCGTCGTCATCCCCTGCACGTCGATGTTGTCTTTGACCGCGAAAACCGAACCAGCCAGGGGGAGTTGCTCGCCAACCGCGACTCGCGTGTCGACGGCATCTGCGTCGGCAAGCGCGTCATCAAGGGGTCGCAGAGAAATCCAGATCTCCGGTCGGTCAACTTCGTCGATGCGTGCGTAAGCGGCAAGAACCCGCACTCGGGCGTTCCCCGTCACGCGCGGCCACTCATCCCGCGGCTGCCGAGCGCCGAAATCGGCAGTGCGTACGACACTCGCTCCATGACGACGTCACGGGACTCCTCGACGTGTTCTTTCAGCGCCGTGAGCGCCGCGCCAAGGTCGTCGTCGAGCACGAGCTCACCGATATGGATGTGCTCGCTGATGGTCGCCTCGAGGCGATCCTCGGTGAGGTAGTCGTACATCCGCACCGGGCGAATTCGGCGGTTCACGGCCTCGAGCGCTTCCACCAGCGAGTCGTTTCCCGAGGAGCGCAGCAGCGCGGCGTGGAATCCCTCGTCGCGCGCGACAAATCCGGCGTCCGGAGTTGGAGGCTCAACGCGAAACTCGTACCAGTTGGCCAGCTCTCCGCCGAGAGTCTCGCTGGAGTGCTTGAGCGAACGGTCATCCATCACTCGCTGGATGCCGCGCAGCTCAAGGGTGATGCGCAATTCGTAGAGGCCGGCGAGACTGTCGAAGCTCGGCACGTGCAGGTAGAGGCCGCCGTCGCGTCGTTCGACGAGCCCATCGACCTGCAGTCGAGTCAGCGCTTCACGCACCGGCGTACGCGAGACCTCGAACCGCGCCGCAAGCGCTTCCTCTGCGAGTCGTTCGGTTGGTGCGATTGCGCCGTCCATCAAGAGGGCACGAAGTTGGCGATACGTCTGCTCGCTGCGCGACGCTCCGCCTTTGGATGCGGCGCCATTGCCTGCATCCAGATCTTCAGGGTGTTCCATGTGGGTCAGTTGCCTTTCTTGGTGTTCATCTGCCACGATCCCACGGTACGCGGGAGCGCGATAGACGTGCCCAGCTGCGCGGCAATGACTTTCGCGAAAGTCTGCACGGCGGTGAGCTGTACTCCGTGACCGGCGCCAGGCACGACGAGCACGTTGGCGCCCGTCAGCTTCGCGATGGCCTCGACCGACTCGTGTCGGATTCTCGGCGAGTGTTCGCCGACGGTGAGGGTGACGTTCTCGAGTGGGGATGTCGGCGCCGCGGGTTCGAAGGCGCGGAACATCCCAAGGTCGCGTTTGACGGCGTCGCCGTCTGCGGGAAGGAGCGATGGCTCCCAGCCTTCGCCGTACAACGCGCGACCGAAACCCTCGACTCCGTCTTCATTCAGGGCGCGGATGACGTGGTCGAGCAGGTGTGGAGCCAGACTCCCAGCTGCCGGCTCGTGCAACACCGCGCCCAGCATCGGGATGCCACGGGTCGCGAGCTCGAGGCCGAGCGTTGCGCCACCGCTCACGCCGACGACGAAGCCGTCACGCACGGTTTCTGCCAGGTCTTCGAGTTCGGTTTCCCAGTCGCCAGAGTAATTGCGCTGCGGGGCGACGACCTCGCCAATATTGCTCAGAGCAGCGGCGAGCGGCCGCCAGACGGAAGCGGTGGTCGCGGCTCCGTGAATCAGAACGATGCGCACCGGCTCGAGCGCCAAAGGCGCGCCTCGTTCTTCCACGGTGAGAGTCATTTGCCCAGGGACGCCAGGAGCGAGGATGACGGCGCGATGGCCCCGAACACGCCGCCCTGCATCGTCACCATCTTGAGCGCGGCCTCATAGTTTCCATAGTCGGTCGCACCCGTGCAGTCGGTCAGCAGCAGGCATTCGTAGCCGCGGTCGTTTGCGTCGCGCATGGTGGTGTGCACGCACACATCCGTGGTGATTCCGGTGAGAACGATGTGCGTGATGCCGTGGTTGCGCAGCAGCAGGTCGAGGTCGGTGGCGTAGAACGCTCCCTTGCCGGGCTTGTCGATGATGTACTCGCCCTCGACCGGTGCGACCTCGTCCACGATCTCCCAGCCGGGTTCACCCCGAGTGAGGATGCGGCCGCACGGCCCGAGCGACCCGATCTCGGCGCCGATCTGAGCTGATCGCCATTTCTTGTTCGGCGGCAGGTCTGAGAGGTCTGGGCGATGTCCCTCACGTGTGTGGATGATCATGAACCCGGCTTCACGCGCGGCAGCCAACATCCGCGCGGTTGGTTCGAGGCCGGCGCGAGTCAGCGACAGGTCATAGCCCATCGCGTCCACGTATCCGCCCTCACCGCAGAAGTCGACCTGCCAGTCGATGTTGATCATGGCGGTGTGCGCTGGGTCAATCTTTCCGTCATATGGCCACGAATATGGCTTGGCGTCAATCGCCGGGTAGGTCTGAACGGCGGTCTCGATGGTCATGATTGCTTCTCCAGCTGGACTGAGGCGGATTGTGAAGATTGAGGGGCGGCGGCCAGGGCTTCGACCACGGCGGCCGCGTTGCCGATGGCACCAAAGATGCCCCCGGACATTTCGATGGATGACAGCGAATTGCCTGTCAGCGATGGCTCGAAGGCTGCGACAGCATCCTCAACGAGCAGGCATTCGTACCCCATGTCGTTTCCCGCGCGCATAGTGGAGTGGACTCCGATTTCGAGCCAGTACCCCGTCATGAGCAGATGGGTGATGGATGCGTGCCGCAGCTTCGAGTCGAGCGAACTTTCAAAGAACCCGTTCCAGCCGGATGAACGCGCCACGATGTCCGGGCGCAACGAGCGACGAAGTGGGCTAGGACCCACGAGGTCGTCTGTGCGCTCCGAGCGCGGCATCCTGAGCTGGAAGGGAGGCTGGGTGTCGACCTGAACGATTCGAACGCCCGCGCGCCTTGCACTTTCGATGAGGGCGGGCAGTGAGCCGAGTTGTTCGGTCGCGGGCGGGGGAGAGTCGGGAGCCTGAACGACGACCAGGCCAAGCTTCGAGCAATCGATGATTCCATCCCACGGCCATGCGTATGGCCTGGTACCGGCAACCGTCGATCGATCCACGTCGAAGCTCGTACTCAGTTGTGTCATGTCAGACTCCCGACCCGGTCGTTAGCTCTTGGGGAGCGTGCCGACCACGCCCTTCACGAGGCAGGAGAACGAGTTCGTGTCCGCGTAGGTCGCGACCTTGCCCGCGGCGACGAGCACGGAGCCGTCCTGGCAATAGATCGGACCGGTGAAGATCGAGCTGCCCGGCTTGCCGAGCGCCGCCTTCTCCGTCAGGATCTTCGCCTTCAGGTCTGCCGGCACCGAGGTGCCGAACGACGCGAGCTGCAGTGGGTTGTCGCCCGTGGAGATCGAGCCGATCCAGTCAGCGTTGTACGGGCCGCCGGCGAAGGTGCCCTTCTGTACCGCGCCGATGATCTTCTCGTAGATTGCCGACCAGTTCCACGCGGAGCCCGTCAGCCATCCGGCGGGGTAGAGCGCCTTTGCGTCGTAGTGGTAGCCGACGACCTTCTTTCCAGCTGTCTTGACCGCCTGGATCACGGTCGACTGGCAGTCCTGATGCTGGCTGAAGACGTCAATGCCCTGGCCGAGCAGTGCTGAAACGGCCTGCTTTTGCTTCAGCGGGTCACACCAGCTTGACGTGTTGACCACGTAGGTCTTCGCGTCTGGGTTGACCTTCTGGGCGCCGAGCTCGAACGCGTCGATGTTCGCGATGGTCTGCGAGATCGGGAAGGCGTAGATGAAGCCGAGCTTGTTGGACTTGGTGACACCACCGGCGGCCATGCCCCCGAGTCCAACGGGGTCATAGGCCTGGCCCCAGTAGGTTCCAAAGTTCTTCGGGAAGGTGCCCGTCAGATAGCCACCCTGGTGGAGCACGGTGACCTTCGGGTGGGACTTCGCGAACGCGAGCGCGTAGTTGAAATATCCGTAGCTGGTTGCGAAGATGATGCTTGCGCCTTGGTTGACCATCGCTTGCATCGTCTGGGTGACCGAATTGTTTTCCGGGATCTGGTCTGCAGTGATTACTTTGACGCTGGTGCCAAGGTCCTTTTGAACAGCCTTGGCACCATCAGCCACCGCCTCGTTGTATCCGGCGTCCTGGGTCGAGCCGACCATGATGAAGCCGACGGTCGTGACCTTCGCCGAAGCGGTTTTCGCGCCGGTGCCGCTCGTGCTACAGGCGGCGAGCGTCAGGACGGTGGCGATGGCCAATGCCCCGATCGCGAACTTTTTTGCTTTTCGCATTACTCCTCGTTTCGTGTGGGTGTGCTGTGTTGGCCGTGGTGCGCGGCCCTATTGGATTTCGCTCAACGCTTCACGCTGAGACTCGGGCGCATTGTTGCGACCGAATGCACTGACGACCACGAGCACGACGACCGTCACGGCGTACGGCAGGGCGTCGAGGACGTACTGGTTGATGGCGATGCCCTGTGCCTGGACGACGGATGACACGGCAAGGCAGACACCGAAGAGGTAGGCGCCGATCGCGACGCCGAACGGATTCCAACGTGCGAAAATCACGACGGCGACCGCGACGAAGCCGTAGCCGCTCGTCATGTCGTCTGACCAGTTGCCGACGATGCCGAGCGCGAGCTCTGCGCCGCCGACTCCCGCGAGTGCCGAGCCAACGGTCACCGCGACGTAGCGAACGAGCGTCGGGTTGTGGCCGCCGGCGAAGACGACGGCTGGGCGCTCGCCGGTCGCTCGCAGAATCAGACCTGGTCGGGTGTATGAGATGAACCACCAGATGCCTGGCACCAGGATGTACGCGACATAGACGAGGGCGTTCTGGTTGAAGAGCGCCTGCCCGATGACCGGAATCGACGACAGGCCCGGGATCGGGATGCTGGCGAGCGGGGTTACGACCTGGCCGTTGTACGACGCCCCGAGCACCGAGGTGATGCCGAGCGCGAGAAACCAGACGACGAGGCCGCTCGCCAGCTGGTTCGCCTTGCGGATGACCACGGCGTAGGCGTGCACCGCCCCGCAGGCTGCGCCGGCGAGGACTGCCGCGAGGATCCCCAGCCAGATGTTTCCTGTGGTGATGGTGACCGCGAAGCCGCTCAGCGCGCCGGCGAGCATCGCGCCCTCCGTGCCCAGGTTGATGACGCCGCCCCGCTCCGAGATTAACTCGCCCAGTGCCGGGTATGCGATGGCGACGCTGCCGGGGATTGCCGTGGTGAGAATTTCGCCAACGATGTTCATCTCTCCTGCTTTCGGCTCGCGGCTAGAGGGTTTCGCCCTGTCGCCGACCAACGGCGAGCATGGTGAGAACGATGGCTCCGAGCAGCACGTTGACGACGCTGCCGTCGAGCCCCTCGGTGATTTGCAGGCCATTGCCGCTCAGGGCGATGGCGCTGAACAGGATGGCGGCGATCACGGCCTTGATCGGATCGTTGCGCCCGAGGAAGCACGCGAGGAATCCGATGTAACCGAACGTCTCGGTGATGTCTGGGCGCAGCTGGCCCTCGACGCCGATGAGGTTGAGTGCGCCGCCGAGACCCGCGAGCGCGCCGCCGACCATCATCGCTGACAGCGCGAGCGACTTGGTCGGAAGGCCGTTTCGGCTCGCCGCAACCGGGTTGCCGCCGGTGACACGAAGGGCGAAGCCCCATCCGGTCTTCGAGATGACGAGCCACATACCAACCGCGAAGACCAACAGGACGATGACAGCGACGTTGATATCGAGTCCGAAGATGGGCTCGAGACGGATTCCGTCGCTCAGTGGCCGACTCTGCGGTTGACCCGAGCCATTCGGGTCCTTCCACGGCTCATAGATAAGGAAGAGCATGATGTCGTTCGCGATGAAGTTCATCAGCAGCGACGTCACCGACTCGGCAGCGCCGAGCCAGACCTTAAGCGCTGCACTGATCCCGGCCCAGATAGCGCCCGCTGCCATACCCGCGACGACGGTGACGAGAATCCCGAGGACGCCAGGGATGCTGCCGCCGACGGCGAGGCCGGTGCCGGTGGCGGCGACCGCCCCCATGATGAGCTGACCTTCTCCACCGACGTTGACGAGGCCGGCCCGTGCGGGGATCGCCGCCGCCAGCGCGGCGAATCCGACAGGGACGGCGCGCAGGAGAGTCTGCGAGAAGGCTGACGGGTCGAGCAGCGACGACTGCAGCATGGTCGGAATGATGGTGAGCGGGTTGGCGCCCTGCCAGGCGGAGAACGCGGTGAAGACGATGACGCACGCGGCGTACGAGCCGACGACCAGGGCAATGCGCTTCCATGGGATGCGCGCCGCGAACGTGCGAAGACTCGATACGCCTGGGACGGCGATCTTCTGGCTCTGCTCGACTGTCATGCCGCCTTCACTCCCGTCATGAGTTCACCGATGCTGCGCCGGTCGGCGCCCGCGGCTGGAACGATGCCCGCGACGCGACCGACCGCGAGCACCGCGATGCGATCGCTGAGGGCCAGGAGCTCGTCGAGGTCCTCCGAGATGAGCACGACCGCGCTGCCCGCCGCACACAGCTCCGCGATCAGGGCGCGGGTACGTTCCGTCGTCAACACGTCGAGGCCGCGGGTCGGGTACGACGCAACGAGCAGCTTGCAACCGCTGGTCAACGCGAGTGTGAGAAGAGCTCGCTGGATGTTGCCGCCAGACAACCGATCCATTCGCCGTTTGCCGTTGACCACCTTGAGCTGCGCCAGCCCATCACGCCGACGCAAATCGGCGTCGGCCTTCCGAACGTCGAAGTTGTACGAGCCACCGGAATTCCAGAGCGCGGTGTGCTCCGCGACCGTCATCCCAGGAACGACGAACTGGCGCACAGGGTCCGGGTCGACGGAAATGACCCCGGCGTTCTTGAAGAGCCGCGGGTTGGGAAGGTGCTGCTCTTTACCGTTCAGCACGACGCGGCCGGAGTTGGGCTTGTGCACGCCGATCAGGATCGCGGCGAGCTCATCCTGACCGCTTCCGGCAACGCCGGCGATGCCGAGAATCTCGCCAGGCAGGATGTCAAGGGATGCCTCGAGCAGACCCCAGTCTCCGTCCGGTCGACGCACGCTGACGTTGTCGATTTGAAGCACGGGGTCGACGTCCGTCACGGCGACCGCGGTGTCCGACCGACGCTCGATTGCCGTGACTGGCTCACCGACCATCGCGGTGATGAGCTCGACATCTGTGAGCGTCTTGGGCTCGACATCCTGAAGGATCGTCTTGCCGGCGCGAAGAACCGTGACGCGATCGGCGATCTGGCGAACCTCACGCAGCTTGTGGGTGATGATGACGACCGCAACGCCCTCTTTGGTGAGGCGTTCAATCATCTCGAACAGGCCGGCGACCTCCTGCGGCGTCAGCACGCTGGTCGGTTCGTCGAGGATCAGGATGCGCAGGCCGCCGAGCAGAACCTTCAGCAGTTCGACGCGCTGCCACTCTCCGATGGAGAGGTGTTCGACCTTGCGGTTCGGATGAACCGACAGACCGTAGCGCTCTGACGTCTCCATGATGAGCTTGCGCAGCGCTCGTGGCCGAAGCACGAATGGTGTGCCCTCGAGATGCAGCGCGACGTTCTGCCAGACGGTGAGAGCCGGGATCAGTCGCATGTCCTGGAACACCATGCCGATGCCGAGTTCGCGAGCGACGGACGGCGAGCCGATAGTGACGACGGCGCCGTCGCGCAGAATTTCGCCGGAGTCCGGCTCGTGCACGCCGTAGAGCGATTTGACGAGCGTGCTCTTGCCTGCGCCGTTTTCGCCGAGGAGCGCATGAACCTCGCCGGGAGCGACCAAGAACGAGATCCCGTCATTGGCGCGCACCGGACCGAACGTCTTGACGAGGTCGCGAACCTCGAGCGCAGGGGGAGTGTCTTGGCCAGCCTTTGAGTCTTTTGCCACTGCTCCGCCTCACCGTCGGCTCTGCATACAGGGCTGTATGCAGATGTGTATACGGTAGGGACGAGGTGTTTCGGAACTGCGCGCGTCTGGTTACGTTCGTGTAAACACAGGGCAACTCCGGTCCCTGAGCTTGTCGAAGGGCCATCCGAGCTACTTCGGTCCCTAAGGTTCTCGAAGGGCCGCGCGTGGTGGAGTTGAGCGGGCGGCCCTTCGACAAGCTCAGGGACCGTGGCCGAGCTCAGGGACCGTGGTTCTACAGAACCGTCAGGTACTCCGACGGGTCGATGCTCGCCCGGGCGTCCGGCTTCGAGCTCTCCGTCTTGCCGCCGACGTAGAGCCAGCCGAGCAGCTCCTCGTTGTCGGCGAGGCGGTGCAGCCGACGCACCGCAGCGGATCTGGTGTGCCCGCCGCTCCTCCACATGACGCCCCATCCGGCATCGTCGAGCAGGAGCGCCAGCAGGTGCGCGACACCTGCGGCCGCGGCATCCTGTTCCCAGTCGTGAACTTTGAAGCTCTGCTTGTGAACGGCCACGACGGCAAGCAGAAGGGATGCGCGCAGCGGCTTGGCCGCCAGTCGCTCGGCGTCGGTGCCGGTCAGTCCGCTCTCCTCGACGAACGCTGCCCCGAGTCGCTCGCGGGCGTCACCGCGCAGCTCGATCACGCGCCACGGCTTCAGCGCGGCATGATCGGGACCGGTTGCTGCCGCCGCGATCAGGGGCAACAACTCGTCGTGGGTTGGCGCGTCTGCGGTGACTCTTGGATATGAGCGCCTGCGCCCGATTGCGTCAGCGACGCTCATGCGACCTCTTCGTGGGTGGGGAAACCTGGTTCCTTCATTAAACTCGCGATCATGCCGGACTCCTTCTCGTATGCACACACTTGGGCCGACCTCGGCACGGACGAGCTGTACGCATTCCTGAAACTTCGCACAGATGTTTTCTTCGTCGAGCAGCGCATCGACGAGACGGAACTGGATGACCGCGACCGAGAAGCAGCGACCCGGCACTACTGGATTTCGGACGACATCGGTACAGCCGCCTACCTGCGCACGCTCGTCGACGACGAACCGACGTACCTCGACGCTCGCCGCCTCATCGGTAGAGTCGTCGTTCGCGCTGACCGCAGGGGAGAGGGTCTCGCCCGACGTCTCCTCGACGAGGTCATCTCGCGCGACGGCCACGAGGCGCTGCTGCTCCACTCCCAGGAGTACATCGCTCCGCTCTACGCGCGGCACGGGTTCGAGCCGTTCGGCGAGGTGTACCAGGAGGCGGGTATCGCGCACATCTCGATGTATCGGGCCGCCCGATGAAGGCGGCGGAAGAATTCGCCCAAGCCTCTGATTGGTACCGCAGGTTCGCCCAGGTCGAGGCGCCAGGTTCGTCTGCTGTCTACGAAGAGTGGGCGTGGGGCGTCGCCGCCGATGAGGAGGTGCTCGAACTGATCGCCGCGCTTCCGCGACCCAAGCGACAGCCCAACCTCATTTTCGCGTGCTCAAGACTGCTGGGCGCTCCGGTCGGACCGTACGCGCCCTGGCGCAACTGGCTCATCGCCAACTGGGACGCCGTGAAAGCCGAGGCGCTGCTGCGCTCCACCCAAACGAACGAGCCGGGACGTTGTGCCGCGCTGCTTCCCGCACTTGCGATGATCGAGGGCCCGATCGCCCTGCTCGAGATCGGGGCATCCGCTGGTCTCTGCCTGTATCCGGATCGGTACAGCTACTCGTACGCCGGTCACTCCGCCGGAGAGGTTCGGCTCGATCCGGCGGACGGCCCGAGCACCGTGCTGCTGCACTGCGCCGTGACGGGAGCGCCACCGCTGCCGACTCGGATGCCAGAAATCAGCTGGCGGGCCGGGCTCGACCTGAACCCTCTCGACGTGTCGAGCGCAGACGACGTCACCTGGCTCGAGACCCTGATCTGGCCCGAACAGGATGCGCGTCGTGAGCGCCTGCGGGCTGCGATGGAGATCGCGCGGGCTGATCCTCCGAAGATCGTCCGCGGCGACGCGCTGGACGCGCTTCCCGGGTTGATCGCGCAGGCTCCCGCCGCGGCAACTCTCGTGGTCGTCACGTCGGCCGCGATCGTGTACCTCATGCCAGAACCGCGAGCCGAGCTCATCCGGTACCTGGAATCGAGTCGTGCCCGATGGATCTCGAACGAAGGCGCCGGCATCGTGCCAGCGGCGAAAGACCGGCTCGAAGGGCGTGAGGCACCCGTGACCGGGGAACTGCTGCTCTCGCTCGACCAGCACCCGCTGGCGTTCGCAGGCGGTCATGGGCAGCGACTCGACTGGTTGACGTAACCGACATGGCCCGGGCGTTGCGTCCCGGAGCCGCGCAAGGTCGCCCATAGGATTGTGGAATGTCGGCCCAGGCTGCACGTGACGAGTCACCAGAGCCACGCCTAAGCGAACGAGATTTGGCGATACTCGACTTCGAGCGCCAGTGGTGGCAGCACGCCGGAGCGAAAGAAGCAGCGATACGCTCCCAGTTTTCTCTTTCGGCCGCCCGCTATTATCAACTGCTGAACGCGCTCATCGATTTGCCCGGCGCCTTGCGTCATGATCCAATGCTTGTCAGGCGCCTGCTGCGGGCGAGGGACGCACGCACGCAGGCACGGGCAACACGTGCGTTCACCCGATCAGGCCACGATGGCTCCCCAGGCCATCCACCCAGCGAGGAATCCACCTAACTAACATGGCGACCTTCCCGACAGACCAGTTCGACAACCTGCCAGAAGGCATCGAGCGCGTAGGCGCTCACCGTGGGCCACGCGCAAAGGGTGGCGGCTGGATCGCGTTCGCCTGGGCGGCGCTCGCGACAATCGTTTTGATCGCAGGCGGACTCTACGTGCTCTCGACGTTCGACAGTTCGCTGAAGTTTGGCCTCGGGGGCACCACGGCGCAGCAGACACCTCTGCCAAGTGTCACGCCAACGCCGACCCTTTCTCCGATCACTGACCCTCGCGCGATCGCGAGCCGCAAGATCACGGTGACCGTTCTGAACGGCACAGACATCACCAATGCCCAGGTGCAGGCCGGAAACGCGCTGAAGGCCAAGCACTGGAACGTCGGCACAGAGGCGCTTGCCTCGGAGTCGACCATCAAGAAGACGACGGTCTACTACTCCGATGCGGCCAACAAGGATGTCGCCGAAGGAGTGCAGCTCGCGCTCGGTACCGGCACGATTGCCTTCAGCAGCGCGTTTGTCGGGGCTCCGATCACCGTCGTGATCGGCTCCGACTACACCGGATAAGCGGGCAAAAACCCCACTGTCACCGGTTTTCGGGTAGACCGATGTGTTTCTGGCATGTTAATCCTTTCCCGCGGCCGATTAAATTGCCATAACAACTGGTCCAGCGCGTTATTTGCTCCGCTAATATCTGGGATTGGTCGCCCATTCGACACCCGAGGAGTTGCGCAAACGCGCGCCGCTGCTTGGTGGCCGAATGCCGGAAACCCGTGGACCGCGACCCGGCTAACGGCAACACCGCACGCGCCGCAGTAACCAGCAGGGAGTACGACATGGCGAACGGAACCGTGAAATGGTTCAACGCTGAAAAGGGCTACGGCTTCATCACCGTCGAAGGTGGCGGGCAGGACGTGTTCGTGCACTACTCGGCCATCGACATGGGTGGCTACAAGGTGCTCGAAGAAGGCCAGCAGGTGACCTTCGAAGTCGGCACAGGAAGCAAGGGACCTCAGGCGGAGTCGGTGCGTCTGGCCTAGGCCATCCATCACAAAGCTGTCACTGGCGCCGACCCCGGCAAAACGGGGTCGGCGCCAGTTTTTTGTTCGCTCCTCGCGCTTGTCCTCGCCTTGCACTCACCCCGGCAGAGTGCCAGAATAACTTTGGCACTCGACGCCACTGAGTGCTAACGCATGGGATTAGTCCGAGAGGGACAAGAAACACACATGGCAAAGATCATTGCTTTCAACGAGGAGGCCCGTCGCGGCCTCGAGCGTGGCCTGAACATTCTCGCCGACGCCGTCAAGGTGACGCTTGGCCCACGCGGCCGCAACGTCGTGCTTGAGAAGAAGTGGGGCGCCCCCACGATCACGAACGACGGTGTGTCGATCGCGAAGGAAATCGAACTCGACGACCCATACGAGAAGATCGGCGCAGAGCTGGTCAAAGAGGTCGCCAAGAAGACGGATGACGTCGCCGGTGACGGAACGACCACCTCGGTTGTCCTCGCCCAGGCTCTGGTTCGCGAAGGCCTGCGCAACGTCGCAGCCGGTGCAGACCCGATCAGCCTGAAGCGCGGCATCGAGAAGGCTGTCACCGCAGTCATCGAGGCGCTGGTTGCTGGCGCCAAGGAGATCGAGACCAAGGAAGAGATCGCGGCCACCGCATCCATTTCCGCTGGTGACGAGGAGATCGGCGCACTGATCGCCGAGGCCATCGACAAGGTCGGCAAGGAAGGTGTTGTCACCGTCGAGGAGTCGAACACGTTCGGCACCGAGCTCGAGCTCACCGAGGGTATGCGTTTCGACAAGGGCTTCCTCTCCGCGTACTTCGTTACGGACCAGGAGCGCCAGGAGGCGGTCTTCGAGGACCCGTACATCCTCATCGCGAACAGCAAGATCTCGAACATCAAGGATCTGCTGCCGATCGTCGACAAGGTCATCCAGGACGGCAAGCAGCTGCTCATCATCGCCGAGGATGTGGATGGCGAGGCTCTCGCAACGCTCATCGTCAACAAGCTCCGTGGCATCTTCAAGTCGGTTGCCGTCAAGGCTCCTGGCTTCGGCGACCGTCGCAAGGCGCAGCTTCAGGACATCGCGATCCTGACCGGCGGCCAGGTCATCTCCGAGGAGGTCGGCCTCAAGCTCGAGAACACCACGCTCGACCTGCTCGGCCGTGCACGCAAGGTCGTCATCACCAAGGACGAGACCACGATCATCGAGGGTGCAGGTGACGAGGAGGCGATCGCAGGTCGCGTCAAGCAGATCCGCGCCGAGATCGAGAACACCGACAGCGACTACGACCGCGAGAAGCTGCAGGAGCGCCTGGCCAAGCTGGCTGGCGGTGTTGCAGTCATCAAGGCCGGTGCCGCGACGGAGGTTGAGCTCAAGGAGCGTAAGCACCGCATCGAGGACGCCGTTCGCAACGCGAAGGCA
>DASXNG010000188.1:0-6791 GCA_036495225.1 Galbitalea sp. | reverse complement strand
GTTGGCCACCTGGTACGCAAAGATCAGCCCACCGTGAATCTCACCATGGTGCAGCAGCGTTGGCTGGAGGCCCGCGCCGTGAAAAATGTTGTCGCCGAGGACGAGGGCCACCGACTCGTCACCGATGAACTCCTCGCCGATAATGAACGCCTGCGCGAGACCGTCCGGCGACGGCTGTACCGCGTATTCGATCCTGACACCGAGGCTCGCGCCATCGCCGAGCAGCGCCTTGAACTGCGCGTTGTATTCGGGGGTGGTGATCACGAGAATGTCGCGAATGCCCGCCATCATGAGCGTGGACAACGGGTAGTAGATCATCGGTTTGTCGAAGATCGGCATCAGTTGCTTCGAGATGCCCTTGGTGATCGGCCACAGCCTGCTTCCGCTGCCGCCGGCGAGAATTATTCCGCGCATGGCCTCAGCTCCCCGTAACGCGCAACTCGGCGTAATACTGACGCAGTCTATTCCAGTCGGGTAGGAGCCCCGCCTCGGCGGCGGCCGCCAACGTGGGGGCGGATGAGTCGACAGGGGACAACAGAAGGTCACCGATATCGGTGGGAAGAGCCAGCGCGATGTCCGGGTCGAGCGGGGAAACGCCGTGCTCCCGCTGCGGGTTGTAGACATCCGAAACGAAGTAGCTCATCGTTGCGTCGTCGGTCAGCGCGACGACCGCGTGGCCGAGACCCTCTGCCACATACGCCGCTCGACGATCCACATCGTCGAGCAGAACCGAGTCCCATTCGCCGAAGGTAGGCGAGCCCACCCGGATGTCCACGATGAAGTCGAGCATCGCGCCGCGAGTCACGCTCACGTATTTCGCCTGGCCCGGAGGAACATCAGCGAAATGGATGCCGCGAACAACGCCCCGGCGTGACACAGAGGTGTTTGCCTGACGAAGGTCGAGCGAATGGCCGACGACCTCAGCCAGCCGATCGAAACGATAGGTCTCGAGGAAGACACCGCGGTCATCGCGAAACTGGCGTGGCGTGATTTCATATGCGTCCGATATCTTGAGTTCTCGGATCTGCACGGACGCGAGTCTATCAATGGCGAGAGCGTGTCCCTACGCGGTTTCGGTGATCGTTCGGTCCAAAAATCGCTGGGCTATGATGGTGCGGTTGGTCACATCCCAGAATGCAAGGATTCCGCTAGTTGAGAATTTTGGTCACCGGCGGGGCCGGATTCATTGGATCGAACTTCGTTCGACGCCTCGTCACCGACAAGTACGAGGGACTAGAGGGCGCAGAGGTAACCGTTCTCGACGCGCTCACGTACTCGGGCAATCCGGCGAACCTGGCACCCGTCTCGACATCCGAGCGTTACCAGTTCGTCAAAGGAGACATTCGCGATGCGGCGCTCCTGAACGATTTGGTGCCCGGCTTCGACGCCATCGTTCATTTCGCTGCTGAGTCACACGTCGACCGGTCGGTGAAGGATGCCGCCCCCTTCGTTTCTACAAACGTGCTGGGAACACAGACACTCCTCGATGCGGCGGTTCGACACGACATCCCTCGCTTCGTTCACGTTTCGACAGACGAGGTCTACGGCTCGATCTCTCATGGCTCGTGGCGTGAGAACCACATCCTCCAGCCGAACTCGCCCTACTCCGCATCGAAGGCCTCGAGCGATCTGCTCGCTCGCGCCTGGCACGTGACCCACGGTCTCAACATCTCGATAACTCGCTGCTCGAACAACTACGGTCCGTACCACTATCCCGAGAAGCTCATTCCCCTCTTCGTCACCAATCTGCTCGACGATCTGCCCGTGCCGCTTTACGGTGACGGCAATAACGTGCGTGACTGGCTGCACGTGGATGATCACTGCCGCGGCATCGCGGCGGTACTGCTCGGCGGACGCGCTGGCGAGATCTACAACATCGGTGGCGGCACGGAGCTGACCAACCGACGGCTCACAGAACTTCTCCTCGACGCAACCGGACGGGACTGGTCAATGGTCGAACCGGTTCCCGACCGCAAGGGTCACGATCGTCGCTACAGCGTCGACATTTCGAAGATCTCACACGAACTCGGCTACGAGCCCAAGGTGGACTTCACCGAGGGGCTGGCACGCGTTGTCGACTGGTATCGCAACAACCGCTCCTGGTGGGAACCGTTGAAGAACCGAGCCGGCGGCGCCTGATGCGCTGGCTCGTCACGGGTGGCTCCGGAATGCTCGCCCGGGATCTGCGCACAGAATTGGCTGAACGGGACGCGACATTCCTCGGTCGCGCTGAGCTCGACGTCACCGACCTCGAGTCAGTCATTTCTGCGGTGATGGACCATGACGTCGTCGTGAACGCCGCGGCGTACACTCGCGTCGACGACGCCGAGACGGATGTCGCGGCCGCGACGGCAGTGAACGCGACCGGCGCGGAAAATCTGGCCATCGCCGCCGAAAGCCTCGGTGCGAAACTCGTGCAGATTTCGACCGACTATGTCTTCGATGGCACCGCGACGACACCGTACGCGGAGAACGCGCCGGTGAACCCCGTGTCGGTGTACGGAAGCACCAAGGCCGATGGCGAGCGACTGGCGCTCGCCGCGCATCCCACCGGCACTCTCGTGCTTCGCACGGCGTGGCTGTACGGCGCCGGGGGCGACAACTTCGTGGCGGGCATGCTGCGTTTGGCCGACAAGCTCGAGACCGTGCCCGTGCTCACCGACCAGCTGGGCCAGCCGACCTGGACCGTGGACCTGGCGCGCCAGATCGTCGCGGCCGTCGACGCTGACGTTGCGCCGGGCATCTACCACGCCACCAATTCCGGCAGCACGAGTCGGTTCGACTTCGCGCGCGAGATCTATCGCCTGGCCGGTCTCGACCCGGAGCGGGTCGTTCCAGCGGCCGGGGATCAGTTCAAGCGGCCTGCGCCGCGTCCTGCGTATTCCGTGCTCGGCCACGACGCGTGGGCCCGCACCGGGGTCGCGCCGCTTCGCGGCTGGCGCGAAGCTCTCGCAGACGCGCACGCACACGGCGTCTTCGCTGCCCGATAACTTCATAGGCCCCACTGATAGGGTTTTCGCAGAATGACGACCCTGAGAGTGATAGTCGACCAGATCGTTGCGCCCGTCCCGGGCGGTATTGGCCGATACGCCGAGGAGTTGACCCGCGCGCTCATCCAAACCGCTCCCCCGGGTTGCGTGGTCGACGGAATTGTCTCGGCGTCGACTGAGGCCGACTACCAGAAAATCAACACCCTGCTGCCAGGACTCGGCAACCTGTACAAGTCGCCACTGGCTCGGAGAGAACTCGCCGCCGCCTGGCAGTTCGGCTTCACTGTCCTGCCCGGCAAGGGCATGGTGCATGCAACCAGCATGCTGGCGCCGCTGTACCGCCACGACCCGGTCAACGATCCCGGAAACCAGACCGCGATCACGATTCACGACACCGTTCCGTGGACCCACCCACAGACGCTGACCCCGCGCGGCGTCTCGTGGCACAAGGCCATGGCTGCACGCGCATACAAGTACGCCGACGCGGTCGTCGTCGTGTCGCATACGGTCGCTGACGAACTCACCCAGTACTACGACTTCGGCGAGCGTGTCCGCGTCATTTCCGGAGCGCCAAGCAGCAAGCTCGCGGTACCGCTTGATGCGTCCGAGCGGGCAGTGCAACTCGGGCTGCCCGAGCGCTACATTCTCGCGGTTGGGACGCTCGAACCGCGCAAGGGGCTCGAGCCGCTCATCCGTTCGCTCGCGCTGCCGCAGACGGGCGATCTTCCCCTCATCGTCGTCGGCCCCCAGGGTTGGGGCGGGGTGGACCTGGACACAGTCGCGCGGGATGCCGGTCTAGCGGAAGGACGTGTCCGCGCGCTCGGCCAGCTCAGTGACTCGGACCTCGCTGTCGTCATGAGCCGGGCGATCGCGCTCGTGTACCCGAGCCTGTCCGAGGGCTTTGGACTCCCGGTCGTTGAAGCGTTCAGCCTCGGCACCCCGGTGATCCACTCCGATGCACCCGCGTTGCTCGAAGTCGCCGCAGATGCCAGCGTCGTGGTCGAGCGCAGCGACGCCGACGGTTACCCGGAGCGACTGGCCGACGCGATTGGCAGGGTCGCGGGCGACAGCAAGCTGCGTGACCGCCTGAAGTACCTCGGGCTAGACCGCTCGAAGGCCTTCAGCTGGCGCGCCTCGGCCGAGAAGGTCTGGCAGCTGCACGCGGACCTGTAGCGGCCGATTTGGGTCACTGCGAAGGAGTCGGCGTTGCCGTCGGTGTCGCGAGCGCTTGGGTGACAAGAGCCCTGATCTGAGCGAAGTTCGGCTCGATCTCGTTGACCGTCGGCGGCACGAGTTCGAGCTGAGAAAGCTTCTGAGCGCGAGCCTTGTCCGCGAGCGTCACAAACTCGCCGAGCATCGACTGCGGGATGTCCGTCTTCACGATCTGCTTTCCCGCGCTCGCCACCGATTGGAATTTCGAGAGCACGAGAGCCGGAGTGAATTGCGCGAGGATCGCGCCTTCGAGTTGGCGCTGGCGAGCCATCCGGTCGTAATCGCTCGTTGAGTGCCGGGAGCGGGCGTACCAGAGTGCCGTGTAGCCGTCCATGTGCTGGACGCCGGGATTGATCCAGCCCTGCACATTGATCGGCGTGCCATCCGCGGCCTGGCCCCCGTTGATCGGCAGCCGCTCGGTGACGTTGATGGTCACCCCGCCGAGGGCGTTCACCATGTCAGAGAAGCCCGCCATGTCGATCAGGGCGTAGTACTGGATCTTGATACCGAGAACACCCTCTACAGCGTCCTTGGTCGCTTCGACGCCCGGGGAGCTGTGATGCTTGGTGGCGTTCGGGTAGAGGTTCGGGTGGGCCTGTGCGTACGTGTACAGGAAACTGATCAGGCAGTTGTCCCCACAGTTGTAACCATTCGGGTACGGGCCATAGAGCGGGGAGCCCGACGCAAAGGGCACCCGCTGCATGTTGCGTGGGATACCGATCAGCGTCGTCGCGCCCGTCGCTGCGTTGATGCTCGCGACCGAGATGCTGTCAGGACGTAATCCGAGTCGGTCTGGACCCGCGTCACCGCCGAGCAGCAGCACGTTGTAACGACCGTTGACGGGAGCGGCGTTGCCCCGATCACTGGAGAAGATCGGCAGGATGGTCGAACGCGTGACGCCAGCGATGTATGCCCCGTATGCGGATGTTCCGGCGGTGGCGATGAGTGCAATGATCGCGAAGCCTGCGATGAGGCCTCGAGCCGCGGGACCGGTCTTTACGAGCCGAGTGAGCCGCAGGGTGTCCAGCGTCAGAATGATCCAGAGCACCGCATAGAACACGAGGACGACCTGACCAACGGTCAACAACACGGGGTTGGTCATCGCGGTGTAAACGGTGCCTCGAGAGAAGACCCACAGGACCGCGGTGACCACCGCAAGCGCCCACACGACGAGGGTCGAGCCCAGCCCGAACCTGCCAAGTCGATGGCTACCCGCGAGGGATTGCGCCGACCCGGGAATGAGCAGGTTCATTCCGATGAGCCACCAGCCGCGCTTGGTCATCTCGCTCTGCGAGCCGACATCCGGATTTCGCACCGGAGTCGACCGCACGGACTGGCTGGCGCTCACAGGCTCGACTTGAGCGCCGTGTTCTTTTCCTCGACCGTGCGCTCAAGGGCGGCCGCGAATTCTGCGAGCCTGCTCGCGAGGGTGGCATCCGAAACACTCAGGATGCGAACGGCAAGGATGCCCGCGTTCCGCGCGCCGCCGATCGAGACGGTCGCGACGGGGACGCCAGCCGGCATCTGGACGATCGAAAGGAGCGAGTCGAGGCCGTCCAGCGTAGCCAGCGGCACGGGGACTCCGATGACAGGGAGAGTCGTCACTGATGCGAGCATGCCCGGCAGGTGGGCTGCTCCACCTGCGCCGGCGATGATGACTTGGATGCCCCGGCCGGCGGCCTCACGCCCGAAGCTCACCAGCTTGTCCGGGGTTCGGTGCGCTGACACGACCTCGACCTCTGCTTCGACGCCGAACTCGGCGAGAGCGGTGGCCGCGGCTTGCATGACGGACCAGTCTGAGTCCGACCCCATGACGACGGCGACGCGGGGTGTTGGCATGCTCACCATCGTAAGCTGGCGCGCCAGCCGAGCGGGGACAGTCGGGGTCGTGTGTTCGCCAACGGTTCGTGCTCGTGGTGGCGGGAGTACCTGCACCCTCCGGCGGGAGAAACCGGCCGGAGGCGGGAGTTACCACTCCCTCCGTGGGACAGTTTCTCCCGCCACCGCTATGCCGCCTCGGGCTCAGCCACGAGCGCCTAACGATCGAAGACCGCAGCGGCCGCCCGCGCGTCGTACGCGACATCGTCCAGGTCGTCACCGATCGCGGTGACGTGACCCACCTTTCGACCGGCGCGAGCCTCCTTGCCGTAGTCGTGGAACTTGACCATCGGGTACTCGGCGAAGGCGATC
The DNA here is from genome assembly GCA_036495225.1 of Galbitalea sp. GTDB lineage: Bacteria > Actinomycetota > Actinomycetes > Actinomycetales > Microbacteriaceae > Galbitalea. Next base: position 399 of record DASXNG010000188.1, on the reverse strand, counting down.
GGGTACCGATCGAGGATCGGACCTCCGAGAACGTTCACCATGACGCTCCACGGGCGATAGGTTCCCGTACCGCCGAGCGGCAGATCGAGCACCGCGCGAAGGTGCTGTTCGAACTGGCTGGTCGTCGAACCATCGATAGTCCAGTGACCGGTGTTGTGCGGGCGCATCGCGAGTTCATTGATCAGTAGGCGTTCGTCGTTTGTTTCGAACAGCTCGACGGCCAGAACGCCGGTGACATCAAGGTTCGCGGCGATCGAGGTCGCGATGTCCGCCGCGAGATCCGCGACCTTTCCCACGGAGTCCGGGGCAGGGGCAATCACCTCGTTGCACACCCCATCGCGCTGGATGCTCTCGACGACCGGCCAAATGGCAATGTCGCCGGAAGGGCGACGAGCCACC
>DASXNG010000187.1:0-12546 GCA_036495225.1 Galbitalea sp. | reverse complement strand
TGCGGCTTCGAACGCGGGGCCGAGGTTGATCATGCTTCCGCCGGGTTGGTCGTTGGCGGGGCCTCTTGGCCACGGACGCGACGTGGTACAGCCCATGTGGGGTTGATTGCCGGGTCGGTGTCGACGATGATCCAACCGCGGGTGTCGGCTTGTGCTGGGCCTCTGTACCGTGTCCAGCCGAAGATGGTGGAGAGTTGCGCGCCGGTGGTGATGCTGGCGTCGTCGTCCATGTCGATGGTGAAGATGCGGCGCTTCTGCGGGGAGAGTAGTCGTGGTGCGTCGGACATCGCTGGTTCGGTCACGGTGTCCTCCTGAAGTGAGCGGCCAGCTACGCAGGTCTGCCTCGGTGGAAAGGATCACCGTCATGAGCAGCCTTCGAGGCGGAAAGCAAGACGAGCAAAAGTTCCTCGTTGACGCGACTGACCGAAAAGGTGCCACCGACCGCCAGGTTGCTACTTGTGCGGTTCCTGCACGCTCCGAGGGGTGGTCACCCGGTGTGCGTGTGGTTGAGCCGACCTTGAAGGCGTGGGCTGCGGAGGGTGGACACGAGTGTGAGCCGGTCGACAAGACCCGAACAGGTCGACCGGCGTCCGATGGGTAACGCGGTCGGATGCCGCGCTCCAGAACCGGTAGGCATCCCAGTCGACCGGTGCGAAGTTCTGAAACGACGAAACCCCGCGGCTGGCGGGGTTCATCAGGGACGGCATTAGCCATCCAATAAGTCCAGATTGCTGCAATTGAAGAATTAATACCACCATGATTCAGGCGGCGTGTCGCGGTCTCGCCGAACCACGGCGCCGACCTCGGCGGATGGTCGGTTCGAGAGCCAAAACCTTCGTACCCTGCACCACTGTCTGACCGGAATCATTGGTCCGGGTGGCGAGTAAACCGCGGTCGATCCAGCTGTAAATCGTCCGAGGGGAGCGGTTCGCGAGAATCGCGGCATCCGGGATTGTCACCCATGTTTGATCGGTCACGCGGGATCCTCCACGAGTGCAACATGCTCGGGGTTGTCCGGGTCGAAGTCTTCAGCGAAGAGCCCGGTTGAGTTCACCGCTTGCCCCGCTTCGATGAGGACCTCGGCGGGAACCTCAGTATCGGGTTTCTCGATCGCTGCGATCTTCTCGAACGACGCCTGGTCGATCTCGTGCGCGCAATTCCGACACTTCACGGTCACGTCCCCGCCTTCAGCAGCGACAGGGTTCCAGACGAGAGCGAGCTGGTTGCAGTTCGGGCAGCGGGTGCGCCGGATCCGGTGAGCGCTCTCCTCCGTGGGGTGGTTGCGGATCGCGTTGGCGTAGGCGCGACCGAACCGGATGGCGCAACGAGCGCCGGACGGGCTGGCTACCCACAGGTCGGGGTTCACGTTCTGGCCGACGAGGTAATGCTCGAGTTCTTGCAGCATCAGCCGGACGGCCGGGATGGGGATACTGCCGAGGGAGGCCGTGCGGACACCGCCGTTGTCTCGGACGATGGCACGGTCGACGCCGGCGAGACGGGCGGCGAGGAGGTCGTAGCCGCCGATGGCTGTCTGTACAGTTTCCCAGCAGTCCCAGCAGAGCAACCCGTGGCGTGCCTCGCGGGGCATGCAGCCGCGGCATTCACGGCCGGTGGCGAACTCCTGCTGCTTCTCGACTCCCCATTTGTATTCGAAGCCGTCGCAGACGAGCTCGTGCTGGCCTTTGACGGTGCAGGAGCGTTGATCGTCCATGGTGTTGGTGATGCAGTACAAGGTCACCGGTTCGCCCTTTCGGTGCATTTGCGGCACTTCGCGTGACAGATATCCCACGTCTGGCCGGTGGCGCGCTCGAACTCGACTCCGACACCGAGGCGAATTCGCGGACCAGTCACGTATGCCATGTGCAACGTCATGACCCCAACTCCAACAGCGGCCGTACGTGGCCTTCGATGTACGCGCGGCGGATGGGCTCCTGGATCTGCTCAGCGACCGTCGAGTTGTCCGGCAACACTGTCTGCGCTAGGAACTCATCCTCGAACGTGACAATGCCCGACTCGACAGCCTCGAGCTTTGCCTTCACGACCATCACCAGCGCACGCCAGCGGCGACGTTCTTCCGCCGCCACTGCGCTTCTGAGTTGAGCCGACGACCGCGTCACCCCCGCCTTGGTGCGCCGAAGATCGGCGTCTGTCTCCGTCGGCAACGGCAGCGAGAACCGGATCCGACGATCGTTAGCCATGAACTCCACCACCGCACGGTCGCGCGTCTCAGCCATGGCGAGTCCGTCGGCGCCGTACTTCCGCAGCGTGGAACGCAACTCGGTCTGCGAGCGGTCCACGGTGACTTCAGTGCCCTGTGCGTACGCCATGACTCACCTCGCGATCATCGGATTCCATAGCCGCTTCGACCCGCTGCTTACGCCACAGGTCCGGGTCCTCGAACAGTTCCTCATCCATCACGCAACCGCCTTTCGCGCGGCGTATCTGGCGCGGCTCGCGCGCACACACTCGCCGCACGTAGTACCCCATCGCTCTTCGCCGTTCTTGGTGCGGCGCTTCACCTTCACTAGCAGGCTGGCATCATGGCCGTTTACGCAGGTTCCGAGCGGCCAATCCTTGCCGTTTACTCGCCGCGAGTTTTCGAGATTTGTAAGCACACGAAGATGGGCCGGATTCACACATCGACGCACCTTGCAAAGATGATCGAGTGTCATGCCCACAGGCACCGGGCCGTTCGCTTCGACCCATGCGGCGCGATGCGCGAGCACCATATGGCTTTTGCCTTCGGCCCACCAGCCAATTTGGGCGTAGCCGTGGCTACCTGTGGAGTACCGGCTGATCCAACAGCCATCCGGTTGAATGTCGACGTTGGCGATAGCGCGCGCGGTGACTTTCGGCGGGATCGAGCCCGAGTTCCAGTTGTCAGGATTGCGGGAATTGATAGGCTCCATGGAGCCCTCCATTCGGTCAGATCGAATCAGGGTTAGTCCTCGCGTTGTGTTACCAGCACGTCGCGGGGACGTTCTAATTCTATCGAACGTATGTTCTGATGTCGCGTTCAAAACGGCGATTCCTCGTCGTCGTCAGCCGGGACGGGCGACTGCTGGTCGACCAGCACCGGGGAATTGATCGACACATCGACGTAGGTCTTCCCGTCGCGCTCCGTCTTCTTCCACGACAGCCACCCCTTCACCGAAATGCGGGCGCCAGCCGTCACCGCGAAGTCCGGCTGCCAGACGGTCACATGATCCGCGTACCGGTTCTTGTCCGACAGCATCACATCGATCGAGAACCGACCATCCGCCGTCCTGCCGACGGCGCCGCTTACCTGGGCGTACACGCCATCCTTGATTTCGTTGGGCATTACTTTTTCTCCTCTTCAGGTTCGATCTTCGATTTGCCGCAAGCGCACTCGAGAGTGCCTGCCGGAGTTCTCCACCAGTCGTGCTCGTGATCGGTCATGTCCACTCCACCGCCCTTGAATAACGCCCCTGCCATGACAGTTCGACCTCTCCGGTCTCGCCGTGACGGTTCTTCGCAATGTCGATCCACAGGGACTCGTTCGGGTTCTCGAACGTGTGCCCGTCGTTCTCTTCTCGGCGCAGCAAGAACACCGCATCGGCGTCCTGCTCGATCGACCCGGACTCACGCAGGTCAGACAGGCGCGGCTTCCGGTCGAGGCGATCCTCAACCTTCCGGTTCAACTGCGACAGAGCGATGACGGGGACATGGAATGCTTTGGCCATGGTCTTCAGTTGGCGGGAGAACTCATCCACCTGCAGGTAACGATCCGACTTCGAGGTCGAGGTCATGAGCTGCATGTAGTCCACGACAATCCCCGACAGGGCACCGAGCCGGGAGACGGCTTTCGCATGAGCTCGAACCTCCGTCGCGCTCACACCAGGGCGGTCATCTATAGCGATGTTGAGGTTCTCCAGCTTGGAGCGATCGCGGGCGAACACCTCCCAGTCGTAGGTGGTCATCTTGTTGTCCTTGACCTTGCCTACCGAGATCGACAAGCGCTCCGAGATGAGCCGGGATACGAGTTCGTCCTCCGACATCTCCAGCGACGAGAACGCCACAAGACCGTGGTTCGCGAGCTGCGCAGCGATCTGGCCAGCGATGACCGTTTTGCCGACACCTGGCCTTGCGGCGACGATGTACACGCATCCCGGGCGAAGGCCGCCGATCATCTCGTTCAGCGACGGCCACGGGGTTGGAGTGAAGGTCGCGTTGGACTGCATCCGCTCCACCACGCCGGGGAGGATGTCGCGCACCATCCGCACTTGTGCTTTGCGTTCCCCTTGGGCGTCATCGACCATTCCGAGGAGACGCTCGATCATCTGCTCCGGGGTCATCTCGGCGGTGAATCCCTGCACGCCGGCAGCTATGCCTTGCATGCGGCGGTGCATGCCATGGGCGGCGACGATCTCCGCATACGCTTCGACCGCAAAACCGTGCGTGGACGGCGCAGCATCAGTCAGTGACCAGATGAACGCCGCCTGGTTCGGGTTGGCGCTGCTGAGGGTCATAGCGTCGATGTGGAGGCCCCTCTCGCGCATCCCGCGGATCACATCGAACAGTTCGCCCAGTCGGGCATCGTTGAAGTCCTCGCCGGTCAAGGCGATGTCATCCAGCACGGTGCCGTTCGAGACGATCGCGGCACCGATGACAGCTAGTTCGGCGGTGGGCAGTTCGCGCTCCTTCGGGAGCAAGGAATCGCGGAGTCTGAAATCGTCAGCCACGACCACTCACCACCCGTCGAGACGTTTGCGGAGTGACAGGCGGCTCGGAGGTCTTCGCTGTGCGCTGCAACCGCAGCGTGTCGTACTTGTCACGAAACTTCGGCATCGACATGATGTTCGCCCGCCAGAACGGGTCAGCCTGGCACCACTGGATCATCGAGATCGCCTCACCCAGCGGCCGCTTGTCGAGGTCGATCAGAAGACGCGCGGAATCCAGCCAGCCTTTACCGATCGAGGGGCGCTTCGAGCCGTTAGCTTCGATCAGATCAGCAAGGATTGTGCAGAGTCGGGAAACGTCGGGGCGGATTTCCGCCACGTTCCCCTCCTTACCTCTACTCTCCTTACCTCTACGTGATGAGGCCTCCGGAGGATTCATGTCCTCTCGTGAGTCCTCATGAATGAGGGTCTTGTTTCCCTTTATATTGGTGAACTTCGTAGGCGTTGGATGCTGCGGTTTCTGCCATTTCGCCAAATTCACGACATGCAGCAACTGACCCTGATCTGAGGTTGCTCGCGAGACCACTCCGGACTTCACGAGCTCGGCAATTGCGGGCCGGATGTCGTAGTTGTTGTCGGGGAAAACCATGCGTTTGATGCGCCGCTCGGAGTCCTCGATATACCCGTCGTCGTCGGCGAAATTCCACAGTCCGATGAAGAGCAGTTTTGCCAGCAAGCTGAGGTCAACGATCTTGTCGTCCACCCAGAACTCGGGGCGAATGGACCTGATGCGCGCCATTACCCCACCGCCTTGATTGCGTGAATGGACACCATGTATTCGCGGGCGTCGTACTGGTTGATTGGTACCGGTTCGGAACCTTCGGGCTGCCGCGTCCAGGTGCCTCCGAACTTGTGAAACACGGGCACTTCCTCGGGGTCGAAACCGGAGCGGATGGACCAGCCAAGAGCCTCGCCAGCGGCCGTGTGGGCGATTCCATGGCAACCCGTGTGGTTACCGCTCCCGCAGAGGTGGAGGGCGTTGGAGAGCAGGTCTGAGCCTCCGCGGGAGCGGTACTGGCGATGGTGGGCTTGGGTGGCTTGTGAGACACCGCAGCCTTCGCAGAGACCGCGAGAGCGCTTCTTGAGGTCGCGGATTACGGACGCGGGGAATTCGCTCATGATGCCGCCGCCTGGTTCGCGAGAACACGCTCCGCAATGACCAACTGGTCGATCGTGAAGATAGGCCAGTGGCGTGGTGCGGTCCAGAGAATGATGGGGTCGCCCCAGTCGTACCCGCCGAAGCTGTCGAGCATCCGGCGTTCTTCGATTTCGCGGCCGAGGTTCACGCTGCGGCCCTCCGCATCCTGCGGAGTTCGATCGCGGAATATCCACCCCAGACGCCGTACTGCACATCGTTTGCGAGTGCATATTGCAGGCATTGCTCGCGCACATCGCACTTGGCGCAGACGCGCTTGGCGTCTTTGGTCGTGCCGCCCTTTTCGGGGAAGAAGGCTTCCGGGTCCGTTTGTGCGCAGAGCGCGTCGAGAGTCCATTCCGGAGGCTTGGGCAGATCGTCCATCGATTGCGGTCGTTCGGCGTTGCTGACGAGCGATGTGCGATGTCCGCTGACGGATGAGTTGTCGTATTGGTTGCTCATGCTGCCCACCCCCACGGGATGTCAGCACCGAGGGACTCAGCAACGGCAGCGCCGAGGTCGCGAGCAACTGGAGGTGTGACAGCGTTGCCCGCCTGCTTCACCTGCTCCCGCTTCGTGCCCAACAGGAAGTAGTCCCTCGCGAACGCCATGGCGACCTTGATCTCGTTGGGGGTGAGCATCCGGAAGTAGCAGTCGTCAATCTCCACCGGGGCGGTGATGAGGCTGTACCGGTCGACGGTGGTCAGCGTGCCGTGAGGCTGGGTGACAGGGGCTGCGCTGCCGTTGCCGTAGTAGCCCACCAGCAGCGCGCGCGAGGGATGCTCGATCAGCGACTGGTGGCCGCCTGTGGTGAGGGTGCGCATCACTTCTTCGGTTGGTGTGGACATCTGCGCACCGCCCGTGTTGTTACGCATCAGCAAGGCGTGATGGTTGCCCTCAGCCGAGACAGTGTCGACGGGCATGCTCGCGGGCTTCGCCACCCCGTGATTACGGAGGGGGACCACGATGCCTGTCTCGTTCCTGACCGTCTGAGTGCGGAGCGGCTGAGAACCTGGCGAGGCGTTCTTGCCCTCACGCCCCTCGACGGGCACGAACAGCGGATGCTGCACGAGCGCATGATTGCCACCGTCCGAGACAACCGTGGGCAGAACCTCCGCGGATGGATCGATGGTGCGCTCACGCTCCCTGAACTGGGCGAGGAACGCGGGATACGCGACACCCTTCGTCTGAGCAGTGGTCTGCGTCAGCATCGGATCAGCGGCCGACTGCACTGTCCCTTCACCGCGGATGCCGTCCGTGATCAGCGGTGGGAGCGCGACACCATACTCAGCGGTCGTGTTCTGCGTCCGCAGCGGTTCCTCGGCCGGCCATGCTCGCAAGTACTCGGAACCGGTCGTGATGCCGTCGTACGTGTTTCCCGCCGCCGCGAGAGTGATCGGCTTCCAGTAACGCTCGATGCCCTTCTCGATACGCAGCATCGTCTTCGGGCTGAGCGGCTTGTCGCGATCGCCGATGCGGGTGCCCTCGATCGACCAATCAATCGCGCTAGACGCGGGCAGCCAGCCGGGCTCGACGATGGTCGCGCAGCTCGGGCACCGGTACACGTACTGCGCCCTGTACCGACCCCACGCCTCCTTCTTCTTCATCACTTGCATTGCGGTGATGACACCGTGGGTTTCGCAGAACGCTTGAGGGCGCGTCCACTTCTGAATGTCGGGCTTCCGGTTGCCTTTCAGCCAGAACACCACGTACATGCGGTCGCGTGACTGGGGGGCTGGGAGGCCGCGGGCCTGAGCATGCATCGAGTTCAGCCAGACGATCTCGTGCTCGTATCCCAGGGCTTCCATGGTGCCCAACCAGTGCGGGAACGGGAGCCACCGGTACGCGTCGACGACGTTCTCGATGATGATCGCCTTGTAGTGGTGGTACTCCGCGAACCGCGGGACATCCCACATGGTGGCGCGGGAGCGGTTCGCTGCTTCGTCGGGGAGCGGGCGTGTGCCCTCCATCTCGAACAGGGCTTCGTTGACGGCGCGCTGCCGTTTGATGCCCTTCGCCACCGAATGATTCGTGCACTCCGGCGACGCCCACAGGATGTCAGTCGTCGGGAAGTAGGACGGGTCCACCTGCGACAAGTCGGCGCTCGAGTGGTCAGTTTCGGGGTGGTTGATCTGATGGGAGTCGATCGCGATCTTCCAGTGGTTCGCGGCGATGACGACCTTGAACCCGGACGCGACGAGACCTGATGATGAACCGCCGGCACCGCAGAAGAGGTCCGTGACTGTGAGGCCGTTCCATGGGACGGAGGGTTGCGCGTAGCCTGTGCGCTCGAGCGTTGCTGTGCTCATGACGCTTCACGCTCCGAGTCGTCAAGGTCGAACAGCGTGGGCATGACCTGTTTGCGTTCTTCCGCCTCGAGATACTTCACGGAGTCGAGGAAGTAGCCGGAGTTCAGTTCGGTGGAGCGGCCCTTGCGGCCCATCTTCACGGCGCGCAGCGGGACTGTCCCGAGACCCCCGAACGGGTCGTAGACCAGGTCCCCCTCGTTGGAGAAGCGCCCGATGAGGCGGTCGACAATGTCGAACTGGAGAGGGCAGACGTGCATCATCAAGTTGCGGCGTTTCTGCTCCCCGTTGAGGGTCAGCATGCGGTTCACGTCATGCCAGACATCCGGGTGGTGCGAACCGGGAGCGAGGGACATGAACGTCGCCGGCAGGGCGCCGCGACCTTCGAGTTCCTCGCCGATCTTGATGTGCGACTCGTAGTCGTACACCTCACGCAGGGTCTGCTCGGTGAACAGGCGAGACATCTGGTCGCCGGGGAGTTGCGCGAGCTCGTCCGGGGTGAAGTGACGCTCACCGGAGGAACGCCAGAACGAGTGCGCGTCGACCTGCCAGTGTGCCCGCGTGTAGTCCCGTTTCGACTTCACGACCGGGATGTCGGCGTAGCCCTTCGTCCGGTCGGACTGGGGTTTGTGAAACAGGATGATGTACTCGGGGGAGCCGACACCCATCTTCGTGCCGTCCTTGGCGTTCTCGGACCAGCCGAGGCGATAGGTCTGGTTGTTCTCCCTGACGACGTCGGTGACGACGGTGATCATGCCCATGTAGTCGAAGCCGTGCTTGATGCCATGGTTGATCGCCTCAGCGTGGAACGGTGACGAGGTGGGGACGCCGGCGCCCGTGACGGAGCCGAACAGGATGCGGTCCTTCACGTGGCAGGCGTAGATGCGACCTGGCGCGAGCACCCGGAGCAGCTCCGGGGTGAGGTGGTCCATCTGCGCCCAGAAGTGATCGTTGTTGTCTGTGTGGCCGAAGTCGTTGTAGGAGGGCGTGTACTCGTAGTGGTTGGAGAACGGAATTGAGGTGACGATCAGGTCGACCGAGTTCTCATCCATCGCCTTCGTTTCGACCACACAGTCGTTGTTGACGAGCGTCCACCCCTCACCGGATGCTTCGATCCGGTCGACTCCCATCGATCGCGCGAGAGCGTCGGTGATATTCGTTTTGTTCAGTCCGTGCTCGCGGATGATTTCGGTCATGCTGGCGGTCAACTCTCTGTGCTGTTCCCACTTCTCGAGCAGGGTCGCGACAACTTCGGACTCGGACTCGGCGTGGATGATGTCGATGCGCACGACCTCGGTTTGTTGGAACCGTTGGATGCGGTGGATGGCTTGGATGAAGTCGTTGAACTTGAAGCCCACGCCGACGAAGATCGCCCGGTGGCAGTGGCGTTGGAAGTTGCAGCCAGAGCCGGAGAGCTCCGGTTTCGTCGCGAGGATGCGGCTCTTGCCGTCGGAGAAGTCGATGATGCGTTGCTCGCGCGTATCAAGGTCGAGGGAGCCGAAGATCGAACTCATTTCGACACGTTTCTGTACCTCGGGCACATCCACGTCTGGCGTGGCCGCAAGGATGTGCAAGCCACCCTTCGTCTTGCCCGCGCTTGACCATCCAGCTTGCTTGAAGCAGTAGCCCGGGTTCTCCGACGCGATCCGGTCCGAGTTCACATAGGTGTACAGACGTTCGCCTGGCCAGCGTTGCCACGCGATGGCCATTGCTTCGCGGATCAGATCGGATGAGAGAAGACCGCCTTCATTCCTGAACACCGAGCAGTTGATTCCGGTCTGTCCCGAGTCGTCCCTGAACTTCCGCCAACCGAATAGAGCTGAGCCGTCGCGCGTGAGCAGAACGGTCTTCTCGCCCGGTCCCATGAACAGCTTGCGTTCGCGGCCGTCCGCGTATTGATAGGCGGAATAGTGTCTCTCGTACAATTCGAGAGCTCGCGCGTTGCCGTCCTTGAACGCGAGCCAGTTGTTGTACGAGTCCGTTGGGAAAGCATCCTCGAGCGCACGGCGCTCGTCTTCGAGGTCATGCCAGAGGATGAAGTGATCCTCCGGTGACTCGGCAACCAGCTCGGCGGCTTTCGCTACCCGGAGGTCGATGGTGTCGCGCTTCTCTTTCGCGGCGTCGATGATCGACAGGGCACCGCCCCGGAACATCTGCGCTTGCCCGTCACGGTCGACGTTCGCGTGAGAGTGGTCGACGGCAACCTCGTGGAAGACCACCTCAATCTCGGGCAGGTCGTAGCCTTCGTCGGAGTAGCCGAGGTCGGAGGGCTTCTGCAGGAAGATCGACCACGAGTTCAGCCACAGCCAGAACTCGCGCACTTTGTGCGGGTACAGGGTCAGGTTGTTGGCTTGCGTGGAATCGCGCTGGAAGAACCTGGTGAGAGCCTGCCCAGTGTCCATCACGCCAAGGAAGCCGGCGTAGTGGATGAGTTCCTTGTACCGGTTCGGTGACGGGGTTGCGGTGGCGACGAAGCGGAACTTCACCTCTGAGAACAGGGGCAGGAACGTCTGGTAGGTCTTCGAGCCGAACGACCGCAGGATGGATGCCTCGTCGAGGCTGACGGCGTCGAACAGGTTGGGGTCCAGTTTCCCGTCGCGGATCGATTCGTAGTTCGTCAGGTAGAGGCCGGGGCCGTTCATCTCTTCGGCGGTGCGGATGAACTTCGCTTCCACCCCGAGCAGGGCGGCGTCGCGCATGAACTCTTGGCGCACGCCCAACGGGCACACGATGAGGCCGTAGCCTCTCTCGTGGGCGGCGCAGATGCGGACGATCTCCACCTGCTGCACCGACTTGCCAAGCCCGAACGATTCGAACAGGGCACGCCGGCCGCCGTACACGGCCCAGCGGACAATGTCGCGTTGGTGGGGGAACAGGAGCGGGTTGATCTCCGAGTCATCAATCTCGAAGCCGTAGTGCTGATCGAAGTTGACCTTCTCACGCAGGAACTCGTCGTAGCCGTTCATGCCTTCACCGCGTGAAGTTCAACGGAGAACTCGAACCACGACAAGCACGAAATCAGACCCACATACCCGAACGTGAAAGCGGCATCGTCAGAGGTTTCGAACCAACCCACCTCGCGCTCATCGCTGCGCACGACGAACTGTTGGCGGCGCGCGTCACGCGCAATCGAGAAGCCGAGCTTCCTGATCGCGGCAGACAGGTCCTTCCCCTTCGGGCTCATGATTCCGTGGCCACCGCGATGACGTCGAGATACGGGGCGACGAGAGCGTCGTAGGTTTCAGTGGTCAGGAACTCCTTGCACAGGACAGCGAGAGCAGCGCCGTAGGCCGCGTGGCCGACGCGCCAGCCGTCCAGGCGGTCGTACAGCGCATACCGCGCCGCCCCGAGACCCGCCCGGTCGGCCCGGCCGTCGGCGACCACCGACCACAGTTCGCTGTACGCGTCCGACCATCCCTTTGGCCGTGCAGCACTGCGCGCGCGACGTTGGTCGTAGTCCATCGCACCGAACGCATCGATGATCGCGACGATCTGGTAGCCCAGCGGCCCGAAGAGTTGCCAGGCGGGAAGCTCGGCGAGAATCCGGATCTCGTGGCCAGCCATCTTGTTCGGCATCGAGCCCGCGTGAGGCGCCCACTTCTCGCCGACGATCTCCACCTCGAACAGGCGTGCTGGCCAGTTGAAGGAAGTGCAGTCCGTCGCGACGGTGGCGACCGAGATGTAACCGGATGCATCCGGATCGCCTGCGGTCAACGGGTGAGGGTGCTTGACCGTTCCTCCTACCAAGTCGTAGTGGATGCGACCGGTCTTGAAGTCGGTACCGTTGGGGCGGGTTGCTTTGAACATGGGGATGCCTATCTGCCGATGCCGCCGACGCTGTACGCAGCACCGTTGACCTTGTTGATGTTCTGGTAGCCCATGAGCTTCGATTTCAGGGCCTCTTGCAGGTTCTCTGCGTGGTGGAGCTTCGCTTTCGCCTCGTTGAGTTCCCGCTGCAGGGGAAGGCACTCGAGGATCGCGGCGGCGCGACGGTCGGAGAACAGCTCGTATTTGCTCGTGAGCTTCGCGGTCTCGAACGCTTTCGAGTAGTCGGCTTCCGCGTCGTACCTGGCGCGTTGAAGCTGGTCGATGACCTTCACGGCGGCTTCGAGCCGGTCACCGATCTCGCGGATGATGAACTCGATCTCCAGCGATGAGACGGGCTGGTATTCGATCAACTCCCCGGTGGGGAGGTGCACCATGTCGTTCATTCGACGCCCAACTCCCGGAGCCTTATGACAAGTGGATATGACTCAACGAGGTTCGGTGTGCCACTCTTGCGAGCCAGCATCCTGATCACATTCCCTCTGTGACGAGGTGTCATGTCCTCCACCGCGATGTCGGTGCCGTCCTGCGTGGTCCACGTCTTGGTCTGATTGACGGGGAGCGGAACAGTCGACACCGG
>DASXNG010000186.1:0-13021 GCA_036495225.1 Galbitalea sp. | reverse complement strand
GATCCAGTTGCCGCCGACGAGAAGGTCTGCGACGTGGTCTTTCTGGTCATTGACGAACATCGCTGCAGCGTCGCCGTCGTGGTGGCCGGGGATGTTGAGCGGGGTCTCGCTCGTCGTCGCTGCGACGGCCCGCTTCTCCGCCCATTCACCGCCGGGCAACCAGTACAGCAAGCCATAGCCGCCTCCGCTGCTGCCAGAGGTGAAGAAGCAGCCGAGGCTCGAATCCACTTGTTCTTCCGCCTCGTTGGCGACGCTCCACGGGCCGTCCGGGATTCCCTTGCAGTCGAGACCGACGGCGCCCTGGGTTCCGATGGCCGTTTTGACCTGGTCGGCGGTGAGGATCGCGCCGGGCGTATTCGACAGCGTGATGCTTGTTGCGGGTGGCGACACGGGTGCAGCGGGCGGTCCGGCTGCAGTGAGTGCGGCGGTCACTGCCGTGACGACGGTCTTCACGGGCCCGGGCATGATGGACGGATTGGACCCCGGCGTCGGCACCATCTCGTTGAATCCGACGGAGAGCCACGAACCATCGACCAGGGCGTCGTAGTGGCAGGTGTTTGCGCCATCCCCCTCATCGGGCGTGCATTCGACGTAACTGGTTGCCGTCGCCGGCTGGTTCTCACTGGTGAGGAAGAACTTCCACCGCGCCGCAGCAAGGGGGAGGACGCTCAGGTAGGCAGCCTGCCCGTCGACCGCCGCGGCGTGCCCATCGCTCCACATGCAATCGATGCCGCCGAGCTGGCCGATGAAATACGTCTGGGGCAGTTGTGGGTACAGAGCTTGCCGATAGTTCTCGCCCGGGTCGACCGGCGCCATCGTGTGGGAAAACAGCGGGGCGATGGATGTCGCGGGCAGAAGGTCTTTGCAACCCACCGTGTAGCGCGTCGGTGGCGCAGCCGGCAGCTGTCCAACGGGTGTCGCTCTCGCGCCTGGCGTCGCGCCTGCAGCGGCCGGACCCTTCGAGGTGTCTGGTGCTTGCGCGGCGGGGGAGCAGGCGGTCGCACTGAACGCGACGAGGACGGCGATGCCGAGCGGTGCGATCAGGCGAATTCGAGTCATGCAGTCATTCTGGCCCGCACTCGGCGGTCGGCCGTGTTGTCATGCCGAGTTTCGCTCGATGAGGGGCTCGCCTAGCTCCCCGGCGAGCGAGTCGGCCAGGTCGCCTCGGTTGATGACCTCGATGCCGTCGAGTCCCTGCCAACTTGCCGTCTCGCGCAACACGGCGGCCACCCGCCCCTCGAAGCCGTGGGGTTGGCCCGCTTCCCGCCAGGCGGACTGAACGCGCAACACGCGATTCTGCCGATCGTTCTTCAGGTCGATTCGACCAACAATCCGGTCATCCACGAGCACCGGTAGCGTGTAGTAACCAAAGGTGCGTTTGGGTGCCGGGGTGTAGATCTCGATGCGATAGTGAAAGTCGAAAATGCGAAGCGCGCGGCTCCGCTCCCACACGATGGGGTCGAACGGCGAGAGCAGTGCGGTCGCCTCGACCCGGCGGGGAATGCGCGCGTTCGGATCGAGGTACGCCTTGGCTGCTCCGCCATTGCGCGCCCATCCTGCGACCTGGACCGGCACGATCTCGCCGTCGTCGACGAGCTCCTCCAGAATCGGGCCGATGAACTTCAGCCGGTAGTAGTCGGCAAGATCGCCGGCCGTGCCGACGCCGTGAGCTCGGATCGCGCGGCGCAGCAGCTCCTTGGTCGCGTCGTGACGGTCGATCTCCACATCGAGAAGTGCCCTCGGGATGATCTGCTGCGGCAGCGCATAACTCCGCTCAAAGGTCGTGCGCCCTGCCGATACGACGTCACCCTGCTCGAACAGATACTCGAGACCGAGTTTGACGTCGGACCACTCCCACCAGCCTCCACGCCGTCTGTTCGCGTCGTGTTCGATCTTGCTCGCCGGAAGCGGCCCTTTTTCGGCGAGCTCGGCCAGAAGCCAATCCATCATCGGACGGTTCCGATTCGGCCAGCTGTCGGGATTGGCACCGTAGTCATCGCGCGCCTTCTGCATGCGCCAGCGCCACAGCGGCCATGTTTCCAGCGGGATGAGCGCGGCGACATGCGCCCAATATTCGGTGTATTTTGATCGCTTGCCGAAGGTCAAGCGGTCGAGGTCTGCCTTGTCGTATGCGCCGAGCCTCGAGTACAGCGGCAGGTAGTGACTTCGCTCAAAGACGTTCACCGAGTCGAGCTGCAGCAACCCGAGCTTGTGCACCATCGCATCGAGCTGCCGGATGCCGACCGTCGACGGGCGCGGTCGTCCGAAACCTTGCGCAGCGAGCGTGATGCGCCGCGCCTGCGCAGCAGAGAGTGTGTCGACCACGCGTTCGAGAGTACAGACTGCCTCAGACCCTCAATGAGCGAGAGTTATTTCTGAGTCTCCGGGAGTCCGGGCAGCTCGGCGACGCTCTCGAGAATGTGGTCGTGCGGGTTGGCGGCAAGGGCTGCCCAGTCCAGCGCGCCGGTGAGTACGCCCACGCCGATCACGCCCGCGTTGTATGCGGCCAGGAGATCGACGGCGGTGTCACCGGCGGCCAGAACTTGGCGGACATCCGTGACTCCGGTGACCTCCATGGCGTGGTGGATCAGGTACGGCGCGGGCCGACCGGCGGTGACCTGACTGGTGGTGACGACCGCGTCGAGCAGGTGCTCGCGGCCCTCGCCAACGGTCCAGCCGAGGGAGGCGAGCAGCGGGAGCGCCACGGAGTCATCGAACCCCGTCGTCAGGGAAATCAGGATGCCGCGGGCCTGCAACTCGCGCAGCGCTGCCTCGACTCCTGGAAGAGCGACCGGAGGTACAGCCTGATAAGACTGGGCGAGGATGGCTCGGAACCTCTCGAACGCCGTGGCGACCCGATCCGGCTCGGGCGCTTGTCCGCCCAGCTCCATGAGCGCCCCGATCGCGGTGACCTTGTCCGTGCCCATCCAGAGTTGGAGGTCGGGCGTGGCCACGGTTGCGCCAGTTTCTTCGACGGCCTGCCGGAGCGCTTCGTACACCGCCCCATGGTCATCAATCGTTGTTCCTGCCATATCGAGAGCGACCAGTTCAATCACGAAACCAGCCAACTACAGCCAGACGAACGGGGGGTGAACATCGCGAGACAACCCGTTTGTCGAGTTGCAACTCGGCTGCGCTGATCTGCATAGTTGCCTCTCATGAGTGAGGCTCCGATCGCCGAGTCCGACGTTCTCGTTATTGGTGCAGGAATAGCGGGGCTCGCCCACGCCACCGCCGCGCTTGCGCGCGGACTCACCGTTACGGTCATCGATCGGGACGCGCGAGCCGTTGGCGCTTCCGTGCGAAACTTCGGGCACGCGTGCGTCACCGCGCAGTCGGGGGAGTTGCTGGAACTCGCGCTCATAGCTCGCGAGAAGTGGATCGACTACAGCGCTCGCGCCGGCTTCTTTTCCGTGCAGTCGGGGGCACTCGCGGTCGCGAGAAGCGAATCCGAGCTGGCCGTACTTGACGAACTCGCGGCCTCTCGCGAGCCGGGTCAGGTCGCGCGGCTCACGAGCGCAGAGGTACGCGGCCAACTTCGCGCAGAGGCCGACCCGGCCATTCTCGGTGGCGCGCTTCTGCGCGACGACGTTCGGGTCGACCCACGCGAAGCCGTCGGCTCGCTCGCGGCCTGGCTGTCGAGGCAACCGGGTGTGAGGTTCCTCTGGCAGACCAGCTACCTTGGCGGGGCGGATGGCGTCGCCTCAACGTCTCGCGGAAACATCCGGGCCCAGCGAACAATCGTCTGCGTCGGACACGACCTCGACTACCTGTTCCCCGAGCTCGCTGCGGAGCGTGAGGTTCAGCGATGCGCGCTGCAGATGCTGCGCGTTGATGCACCGGCGGGACTGGTGTTGCACCCCGCGGTGCTCACCGGAACGTCCATGCTGCGTTACCCTGCCTTCGCCGAAACCACGGCTGCCGGCGCGCTGCGTGCTGAGGTCACACAATCATCACCGGGCCTCATCGAGATCGGCGCGAACATCATGTTCACCCAGCGCCCGGACGGGTCACTCATCGTCGGCGACAGCCACCGCTACGCGACGACCATGGACCCGTTTCTTGGAGAGGCGACATCCGAAATCCTGCTTCGGGAAATCCAGCGAATCCTCGGGGTCAGTGATCTTCGGATCCTTGAGCGGTGGCAGGGCGTCTATGCGTCGAGTGCGCAGCAGCCGTTCCTGATCGCAGAACCCGCGCCCGGCGTCACGGTGGCCATTGTGACGTCGGGCGTCGGCATGACCATCTCGTTCGGGCTAGCCGAGCGCACCTTCGCCACGCTCTGACACGCCCCCGTTCCTGGCGAGGATTAGCCGAGGAGCTCCACGAAGCAGGCCTCCAGGATGTCGAAGGCGCGATGCAGGTCGCTCTCGCGAATCGTCAGCGCGGGTGCGAGCGTGAGAACCGTGCCCATCGTGGTCTTGAAACTGAGACCTCGGCGCAGCGCGGCGTACAGGATGCCTTCGGCCAGATCCGGATTCGGCGAACCATCCGGGTTCACCAGTTCAAGGCCGAGCATGAGCCCGCGTCCGCGGACGTCACCGATGGCGGGGAACCGATCTGCGAGCGCGCGACCGCGATCCAGGGCCTGAATCCCCAACTGCGCCGATCGCTCCACGAGGCCCTCCTGCTCGATGATCTCGAGCGTGGTCAGACCTGCGCGAGCCATCAGGGGGTTCTTCTCATGGGTGTAGTGGCCGAAGGCCCACTCGGCCCCGACATCCAGAGACGCGTTCGCGATCACCGCGGCAACAGGCATTGCTGCGCCGCCAAGCCCCTTACCCAAGACCAGGATGTCTGGCACTACTCCCTCGTGCTCAGAGGCGAACATCTTGCCCGTTCGGCCCAGGCCTGTTGGAATCTCGTCGAAGATGAGGAGCGTCCCTGTCTCGTCGCAACTCTTGCGCACGGCCCGCCAGAAGCCGGGCGCGGCCATTTCAGGCACGGCTCGCATCGGTTCGGCGATCAGCGCCGCGACGTCACCCTGGGTTCGCAGCACATAATCGATGAGTTCGGCAAGCGGCTTGCCGCATTCTGGCGTGTGCGGCTCGTCGAACCGGTGTCCGCGGCCGAAGTGGTCGCGGAAGCATCCAATCGGCGGAACGTGTTCAGTCCCCGTGAGCAACGGTCCGATGGGACCGGACCGAAACAGCTGTTCTCCACCGACGCTCGAGGCGCCAAAACCCGCGCCGTGGAACGACTCCCAAAACGACAGCGTCTTGAAGCGACCGGTCGCCGCCCGAGCGATCTTCAGAGCGACCTCGATCGCATCCGACCCACCCGTCGTCAGCAAGACTCGGTCGAGTCCTTCGGGTGTGATCGAGATCAGCTTCTCTGCAAACTCGACGCTGACGCTGCTCGTGTAGCGCCGAGGCACGAAGGGGAGGGTCGAGAGCTGCTGCTTGAGCGCCTGAATCAGACGTGGGTGTCCGTAGCCGATCTGATGCGCCGAATTGCCGTGAAAATCGAGATACGGTGTGCCGTCCGAGCCAAAGATGTACGCACCCTCTGCGCCCTCAATCGAGGTGAGACACGGGGTCGAGACGGCCTGCTTGAGGTAGCTCGCCGAGTCGCGGCGCAAAACGAAGTCGTCATCTGCCGAGCGGGATCGCGACCAATCGCGGCGTCGATCGCTGCCGTTGGTGTCGCTTTCGCTCTGGCTTGGGGCCAATGTCATACAGGCGAAGGTACCGGGCGGGTCGCGCTCGGTGGGCGCAGGAAGCGCAATGCTCAACTGGTCTTTGCCAACAGTTCACCCGCGCGGCTACAGACGGTAACCGTTGCAGCGCACGCTAAACGTGGATCAGCCCCCGGTATCAAACGGTTCGCCCCACAGCGCGGACGGCCGAGGGCATTTTCTTGGAGGATCACTTGATTGCAAAGCGTCACTTCGCCGGCGTGGCACTTCTTGCCGCAGCCGCCGTTGCCCTTGCGGGATGCGCAAGCAGTTCGAACACATCGAGCACCGGCACGATCAGCAAGGCCAAGGCCGAGACTGCCACGAGCGCGGCAGCATTTGGCGGCATGGACGGCCTCGTCAAGGCCGCAAACGCCGAAGGCAAGCTGAACGTCATCACGCTGCCCCCGTCGTGGGCAAACTACGGCAAGATCATCGCGGGCTTCGAGAAGAAGTACCCGAAGATCAAGATCGTTTCTGCGAACCCGAACGGTTCCAGCGCCGACGAGGTCGCGGCGGCCACCGCTCAGAAGGGCCAGAGCACGGCTCCGGACGTCTTCGACATCGGCACCGCAGTGCTGCAGCAGAACCTGGCGCTGATGGCGCCGTACAAGGTGGCCAACTGGTCCGACCTTCCCGCCGACTTCAAGGACCCGGCAGGCAAGTGGTACTACGACTACACCGGCCTCATGTCGATCGGCTATGACTCGTCCAAGATCACGACGGCACCCACCGACCTGAAGGATCTCCTCGGCTCTGCCTACAAGGGCAAGGTCGCTATCAAGGGTGACCCGACTCAGGCGAACGAGGCGGCAAGTGCTGTGTACCTCGCAGCACTCGAGACCGGTGGCTCGGCTGACAACATCCAGCCAGGCATCGACTACTTCGGCCAGCTGAAGAAGGCGGGTAACTTCATCAGCACCCTGCCGACCCAGGCAACGGTCAACTCGGGTGAGACCCCGGTCGTCATCCAGTGGAGCTACAACAACCTCGCGTGGGGACCGGACGGTGGAGCGACCGGCACCAACCCGAACTGGAAGACCGTGGTTCCTTCAACCGGCGCTGCGCTCGGTAGCTACTACAACCAGGCCATCAATGTCGACGCTCCGGACCCGGCGGCTGCCCGCCTGTGGGAGGAGTACATCTACTCTCCCGAGGTGCAGAACCTGTACCTCGCATCCGGCGCGTACCCGGCGACTCTGGCTGCAATGCAGTCGGCCGGCACCGTTGACCAGGCTGTCCTCACGAAGGTTGGCGCTCCTCCGACCAACTTCGTTCAGCTGACCTCCGACCAGGCCACGAAGGCGGCTGCGCTTCTCGCATCCGGCTGGAAGAACGCGATCAAGTAGCTCGACTAAGAAAAGACACTGTCGATGACTGCCGCCGTAACAACAGCGCCAGCCACCACCTCGCGCGGCGCCGGGAAACCATCCCGGCGCCGCAGCGCGGTCTGGTTGGGCCTGACGCCGTTCGCCGTGTACGTGCTCTTGTTTCTCGCCATTCCCGCGGTTCTCGCGGTGGCCAGCGGGTTCTTCGACAAGAACGGCGTGTTCAAGTGGGACAACTTCCAAACCCTCGCCGATCCCAACGTGCAGTCGGATCTGATTGCCAGCGTGTGGCTTTCCGCTGTCACAGCCGCGCTCGGCGCAATCATCGGGGCAGTGATTTGCTATGCCCTGATCGGCACGAATCCGAATGGCTGGCTTCGCACCATCATCGACTCGATCTCGAGTGTGCTCGCCCAGTTCGGTGGCGTGATGCTGGCGTTCGCGTTCATCACCACGATCGGCCAGCAGGGCTTCATAACACTGTGGGTGGAGAAGACCTTCGGCTGGGCGGACAACCCGTTCGTGTCGTTCAACAACAATGGCCCGCTGCTGTATCAGGTCGCGGGCCTCACCGTCCCGTATCTCTACTTCCAGATTCCGCTAATGGTTCTGGTATTCATGCCCGCAATGGAGGGGCTGAAGACAACATGGGGCGAGGCCAACGCCACGCTCGGCGGAACTCGCTTCACGTACTGGACGCGGATCGCGGCACCAGTACTCGCGCCGGCATTCTTTGGCAGCGCGATCCTGTTGTTCGCGAATGCGTTCTCGTCGTACGCAACAGCAGCAGCCCTCATCAGCCAGGGCGGAATCTTCCCGCTCGACATCAAGGGAGCACTCACCAGTGAGACGGTTGTTGGCAAGGGCAACGACGCGGGCGTCTACGCGCTCGTCATGGTTGTCGTCATGATTCTGGTAATGACCGCGTACTCGCTTCTCGACCGGCGCGCTTCGAGGTGGCGCCAGTGAGCGCGCCACGAGTCGGAGCGGCACCGTCCAAGACCGTGCGCACGATCATCCTCGTGATCGCGGGGGTGATCTTCGCGCTGCCGATTTACGGCCTGATCGAGGACTCGCTTCGCGAGGGCGAACCGGTGAATGGCGCTCCTCAGCAGTATGGGTTCCAGCACTACATCGACCTCTTCAACCCTGCGAACGAGGCCACGTACGACGGACTCTTTCAGGGCGTGCAGAACTCACTCGTCATCGCCCTGCTGACGGTACTCATTGTTCTGCTGCTCCTACTGCCGACCATGATCCTCGTTGAACTGAAATTCGTCAGGTACCGCCGCTTGCTGGAGTTCATCTGCCTGATTCCGATCACCATCCCCACCGTGGTTCTCGTGGTGGGATTCATCCCGGTGTACTCAGTGGTCGCCCAGGTCTTCGGAAGCACGCCGTACACGCTGGCCTTCGCGGTTGGCGTCATCGTTCTTCCCTACGCCTACCGTCCGATCGCGGCCAACTTGCAGGCGATTGATGTCGCTACGCTCAGTGAGGCCGCTCGTTCTCTCGGCGCAGGCTGGCTGGGCGTGCTGTGGCGCGTCATCCTGCCGAACCTGCGCCGAGGCATCCTCGCTGCCGTCTTCATCACTGTGGCGGTCGTACTCGGCGAGTACACCATCGCGTCGTTCCTTAGCCAGAACACGTTCCAGACGGCCCTGCTGCTCGTGCAACAGACCGACCCATACGCGGGAGTCATCTTCGCGGTGATTGCGTTGCTCTTCGCGATGATCCTGCTCCTCATTCTCGGCCGCCTCGGTTCTAGCGAACGAGTGCGCCGTTCCCGTCGAAAGGCCCGAACATCATGACAGCCACCATCACAACCGATACAGGTGCCGCATACGTTGCCCGCGAGGGCGCAACCGTAGAGCTCATCGGGGTCACGAAGCAGTTCGCGGGGCAACTCGCGCTCACCGGCGTCGATCTGACGATGAAGCCTGGGGAGTTCATCGCGCTCCTCGGTCCGTCCGGATGCGGCAAAACGACGGTGCTCCGCACGCTGTCCGGACTCGAACTCGTGACCGAGGGCCGCATCCTCATCGACGGCAGGGATGTCGCGGACGTGCCGGTCAACAAACGCGACATCGGCATGGTCTTCCAGTCGTATTCGCTGTTCCCTCACATGACGGTGATGGAGAACGTCGAGTTTGGGCTTCGGATGCGCAAGGTCGACGGTGCGAGCCGCACCAGGCGCGCCGCCGAAGCCCTCGAAATGGTCGGCCTCGGTCACCTCGGCGAGCGTTACGCTCACCAGCTGTCCGGTGGCCAGCAGCAGCGTGTCGCGCTCGCCCGCGCTCTCGTCACGCGTCCCCGCGTTCTGCTGCTCGACGAGCCACTCTCGGCGCTCGACGCGAAGGTGCGCGTTCAGCTGCGCGACGAGATCCGTCGCATCCAAACCGAGCTTGGCATCACGACGTTGTTTGTGACGCACGACCAGGAAGAGGCGCTGGCCGTCGCCGACCGGGTCGCCGTCATGAACTCGGGCAACATCGAACAGATCGGCACGCCAGAGGAGCTCTACACCTCACCCGCGACGGCGTTTGTCGCGAACTTTGTCGGGCTCAGCAACCGGGTTCCTGCGAACCTCCGAGGCCAGCAAGTCACGGTGTACGGCGTCAAGCTCGGCCTGCTGGGCGCGTCACCAGGTGACGGCCCGGTGTCGGCGATGATTCGACCGGAAGACATTGGGATTTCGACGGAAAGCGCTACCGCGGGCGGGCTTACGGCGACTGTCGTGACATCCAGCTTCCTGGGCAGTTTCAGGCGCACCCACGTGCGGCTGGATGACGGGACGCTGGTGTCCGTTCAACACGACGTCAACGAACACTTCGAAACCGGAGACCTGGTGCGGTTGCAGCTCAAGGGTCGTCCGGTTTCCGTCGCCCCCATAAGCTGAATCGGCTTCACGGTTGGCTGCGGTCTTTCCGGGTGCAGGTTCTAGACTGAACCGATGAAGCTCTGGAGGCCGCGGCCGACGCCGCCGGAAGCGACCGCACGCCGCACGGTGACAGGGCCGGACCGCAAACGGGCCATCGAAGAATCCATCCCGATCCCGGTCGAGATAGCCGGCCAGTGGGCGTGGCGTGTACTCCTCATCTTCGCGGTGCTCGTCGCATTCTGCTGGCTCATCGTCAGCGTCCGCGAAATCGTCATTCCGTTTCTCATCGCCATCCTGATTTCGGCCCTGCTGGTGCCGTTCAGGAACTTCCTCGTTCGCAACCACTGGCCGCGCTGGCTCGCTGTGCTCGTCTCGCTGATTCTCGCGGTCGGCATCATCGCAGGGCTCGTCTTCATTACGGTCGTGCAGGTGCGTGACGGGCTCCCGGCCATCGAAAAGCAGACGGTCGCCGCGTACGCCAACTTCAAGACGTTCCTGGCCGCCCCGCCCTTCAACATCAGCAAGGCGCAGTACGCACAGTACTTCGACGACATCGTGAAGGCGATCCAGAGCAACAACGGCGCGATCTTCACGAGCGCGGGAGTTGTCGGGTCGACTGCACTGAAGCTCGGCAGCGGGCTGCTTCTGACAATCTTCGCGACCGTCTTTCTTGTGCTCGACGGCGGACGTGTGTGGGCCTGGTTCGTCGGCATCTTTCCGCGTCGCGCTCGGCCAGCGGTCGACGGTGCCGGCCTTGCCGGCTGGATAACGCTCACCTCGTTCATCCGGGTGCAGCTATTCGTTGCGGCGGTCGATGGCGTTGCGATCGGCCTCGGTGCGTTCATCCTTGGTCTGCCGCTCGCCGTGCCAATCGGAATCATCGTCTTTCTCGGCTCGTTCGTGCCCGTCGTTGGTGCCGTCGTCACAGGCGCGCTCGCGGTGTTCATCGCGCTCGTCTACGAGGGACCGTGGCAAGCGCTCATCATGCTGGGTATCGTTCTGCTCGTGCACGTAATCGAAGGCAACTTCCTCCACCCGTTCGTCACGGGCAACGCCGTCAAGGTGCACCCGCTCGCCATCGTGTTTGCTGTTGCGGCCGGCTCGTTCGTCGCGGGCATCCCCGGCGCCCTGTTCGCCGTGCCTCTGGTGGCCGTGGTGAACGTGATGGTGCTCTACATTGCCCGGGGTGGCTGGCGAACCGTGCCGGGGCCGGGGATTCCAAGCAGGGATGTTGTGAAAAGTGATGAGTAACAGGCATGAGTGAGGCCATGGCCGTTGGCGCCGCCTCGGACGAAATCCCTGGCCCGACCCTCGCCGACTTCGAAGCCGCCCGAATCACAGTCAGAGCGGTTGTCGACGAGACCCCGCTCGAGAGCTCGCGGTCCCTCAGCGATGTGCTCGGGTCTGACGTGTGGCTCAAGTGCGAAAACCTGCAACGCACCGGTTCGTACAAGATTCGTGGTGCATACAACCGGCTGTCCCACCTCACAGAAGACGAGAAGTCTCGCGGCGTTGTGGCGGCCTCGGCAGGCAATCACGCGCAGGGTGTCGCTTTCGCGGCTCGAGAGTTGGGCATCCGGTCGACCATTTTCATGCCGGTTGGTGTCGCGCTGCCGAAGCTTTCGGCCACGAGAGAGTACGGCGCGGACGTCGAGCTCAGCGGGCACGTCGTCGACGAGACACTTCGCGCCGCGGCGCGATTCGGCGAGGAGACGGGAGCCGTCTTCATCCACCCGTTCGATCACCCGGATGTCGTCGCCGGCCAGGGAACGCTCGGGCTTGAAATTCTGGAAGAGCTTCCGGACGTCGACACCATCATCGTTCCGATCGGCGGTGGGGGACTCATCTCCGGCGTCGCGAGCGCCGTCAAGCAGAAGTCCGCGGAGTTGGGGCGCACCGTGCGCATCATTGGCGTGCAGGCCGCCAACGCTGCGGCCTATCCTGGCTCGCTGATCAATGGTGAGCCGACCGAGATCCAGATCGTTCCGACCATTGCGGACGGCATTGCCGTCGCGAAGCCTGGCACGCTCAATTTCGAGATCATCCGAGAGGTCGTCGACGAGGTTGTCACGGTCGAAGAGGATGACATCGCTCGCGCACTGCTGGTGCTGCTCGAGCGTGCGAAGCTCGTCGTCGAGCCGGCAGGTGCTGTCGGTGTTGCCGCGATTCTCGCAGGCAAGATCCAGCACAGCGGAACGACGGTCGCGATCCTCTCGGGCGGCAACATCGACCCGCTCATGATGGAGCGCATCATCAGCCATGGGCTCGCGGCCTCGGAGCGTTACCTCAAGCTGCGCATCCCGCTGCCAGACCGGCCAGGCCAACTCGCGCGTACCGCCGAGATCGTTGCAGCGTCGAATGCGAACGTCGTCGAGGTGCTGCACACGCGGCACGGCAGCGGAATGCAGATCAGCGAGGTCGAACTGGAGCTGCACATCGAAACCCGCGGCCCGGAGCACGCGGAGCTCGTGCTCTACAACCTCCGCGAGGCCGGCTACAACCCGCGCGTCGACTTCTAGCTCACGTACTTGGTTGAGTAGCGCTCTTGTAGTTGGTTGAGTAGCGACGCGAAGCGCCGCGTGGCGAAACCGGGGCTTGGGCGTTCCGAAGAACAAAAGCAGCATGGACTGATCCGCTTTTGGCTGCGGTTCGCAGAAATTTAGCCGTTTTCGACGCCAAAACTCCTCGCCCGCGACAAACGTGCTCCATTGGGGCAACTGTGTTCGGGCGCCCGACCTCGTATGTCGCAACCGAGCACATACGCACCGATCGCGCCCCGAAACGGAAGTATTTGCTGCCATCCGGCCCGTTTGCTGCCGAGCGCCCGGGCGCACACGAGACCAGCGGGGGCACACCCACCCGAGAACGGCCAAATTTCTGCGAAACCGGCCCCGAGCAGATCAGCCCATGCTGATTTTGTTTTTTCGGAACGCTCAACCTCCTACGGCTGGTACGTCTCCACCTTCACGATCTCGACCGTGATCGCCTTGCCGTTGGGGGCCGTGTAGGTCTTCGAGTCACCGATCTTCAGGCCCATGATGGCGGTGCCGAGTGGGCTTGCCTCGCTGTACACGTCGAGATCGCTGCCGCCGGCCATTTCGCGGTTGCCGATCAGGAAGGTCGACTTGTCGCCCT
>DASXNG010000185.1:0-17662 GCA_036495225.1 Galbitalea sp. | reverse complement strand
ACCGGCTGCGGAGTTGCCCTTTGCCGGGCACCCGAGCGTCGGTACCGCCTGGTGGTTGCGCGAGAGGGGCACCCCGGTTCACGTGCTCGCCGAAAAGGCAGGAGATGTCGCGGTGCGCTACGACGGCGACCTCACCTGGATCACCGGGCGAGCCGAATGGGCGAATGACTTCATTTGGTTTCCACGGGAGAGCCCAGAGCAAGTGGATGCCATCGATCCCGCCGAATTCACCGACGGGCATAACTACGTGTATGCGTGGATCGACGAGGATGCGGGCGCGCTCCGATCGCGCATGTTCGCCCCAGTCCTCGGGATAGTCGAAGACGAGGCGACCGGAGCTGCTGCGGTCGCCGTGACCACGCGCCTCGGTCGGGACCTGTCGATTACTCAGGGCCTCGGTAGCCGCATCCTCACCCGCCAGTTGGCCGACGGTTTCGTCGAGGTTGGCGGTCTGACCGTCCAGAGCAGCCCGATCAGGCTCTAGCGGGCTTAGCCGGCTTGACCTGGCGCGGTGGCCGCGGAACATAGCGCGGGACGAACCGCAGCAACAGCCCAGCGCCGAACAGTCCGAGCACGCCCATCACACCCGCTGCCACCGCGATGGACGCGACACCCGTCAGCAACGCTACGAGAAGCGGAGCGGCCGCGTTGCCAAAGTCGCCAGTGAAGCGCCAGGCGCCGAGGAACGGGGCGGGATTGTGTTTATCGGCGAGGTCGGCACCTAGAGTCATCAGGATGCCGCTGCCGACACCGTTCGCGATCGACATGAACATCGCGATCGTGATGAACCAGACGACGTTGTTTGGCAGGTCGTGGGTGAAGGCCAGGGCGAGGTGTCCGATGCCCAACCCGATCATGGATGGGAGGGCGCTTGCGAGACGCCCCCAGCGGTCCATGATTTGGCCACTCGTATAGAAGAGCGCGAAGTCGATCGCGCCGGCGATGCCGATGATGATCGCCGTGTTCGAGTCGCTGATGCCGATGCTGACCGCCCACAGCGGAAGAATGACCTGGCGACTGGCGCGAAGCGCTCCGATGAGGCCGGCGCCGCTGCCCAGCCTCACAAGCACGCCGCGGTTGTTCCAGATGGTGTGGAATAGACCGTGTGACTCGTCGGCGATGAACTGGCGGCCCTCGTCGAGCTGTCCGTTCGCCGCGTGCGCTGCGCGAGCCGCATCCAACGCTTCTGTCGGGTCTTTCACGATGAGCAACACGATCGCCGCGCCCATGCAGCAGACGATGTCGATCCAGAAGACAGCGGACGCGCTACCCGTGAGCGCGATGACCCCGGCTGCGATGAACGGGCCGACGAAGTAGCCCAGGCGGAAGGTGCCGCCAAGTGTCGATAGTGCCCGCGCGCGAACTCGATGTGGGACGTAGCTCGTCATGAAGGCGTGCCGGGCCAAGGCGAACACGGCAGTCGCCAGCCCGACCAGGAGAATCCCCAAACCGAGCACGAGGGGGTTCGGCGCGAACGTTGCGATGGCGAGACCGACCACCGCGATACTCGCGCTACCGATCATGGCAGTCCGCTCGCCGACCTTCGAAACGAGCCATCCACTCGGGATATCGCCGATCAGCTCGCCGACCATGATCATGGATGCGATCAACCCGGCGATCGCGAGCGTGGCGCCCATGCTGTGCGCGACGGTCGGAATGATCGGGATGATCGCGCCTTCGCCAATCGAGAACAGGAGCGTCGGCAGGAAGGCGGGGAGTGCGATCGAACTCCACTTGAACGGGAGCTCTTGGTTACTCATCGTTAAGTAACTGTAGTTGAGGTGAGCCGAGTGAGTTTGCTCGGGTCATTCGTTGAGTGGCGCGCGTAGTCGGTTGAGTAGACCGCGCAGCGGTCGTAGCGAAACCGGCGTTGAGCGTTCCGACTTGTCGTTGGGTTTGCGAACGTGGTCGATTGGGACAAACGAGGTCGGGCGCCCGACCACAGTTGTCCCAACGGGACACAGTTGCTCGCTACGCGTCGATTCGCGGCGCTACTCAACCAACTACAGACGCTACTCAACCAACTCAGAGCGCTCCAGCCGATGACATCGCCAACCCCGGTAGGCTTGCTGCCGATATGGATGAGCTCGACTTCACCGCGGAAATCGCGGCCCTCCGCTCGACCTTCGCGGACATCCGTTCCGTCATCGGGGTCGAGCGACTCACCGCCGAGATCGCCGAACTGAGCGAGCAGGCTGGCGTCCCTGACCTCTGGGATGACACCGAGAAGGCGCAAAAGGTCACGAGTGCGCTGAGCCACCGGCAATCCGAGTTAGCTCGGATCACCAGCATCCAGTCACGCCTCGACGATCTCGAGATCATGGTCGAACTGGCGAACTCCGAATCTGACGCGGAGGCGGCCGCGGAGGCGCGGGCCGAGCTTGCAAGCATCCAGAGCCTGCTCGGTGACCTCGAAGTGCAGACCCTGCTCAACGGCGAGTTCGATGACCGCCCAGCGGTTATCACGATTCGCGCCGGCGCCGGAGGAGTGGACGCATCCGACTTCTCGGAGATGCTGCTGCGCATGTACCTCCGCTGGGCCGAGCAGCACAAGTACCCCGTCACGATCATGGACACCAGCTACGCGGAAGAGGCCGGCATCAAGTCGGCGACCTTCGAGGTCGATGCGCCGTACGCCTTCGGCACGCTCAGCGTCGAAGCCGGCACGCACCGCCTCGTGCGCATGAGCCCGTTCAACTCCGCGGGCAAGCGCCAGACCAGCTTTGCCGCGGTCGAAGTCATCCCGCTCATCGAGCAGGCTGAATCGATCGACATTCCGGAGGGCGACATCCGGGTGGATGTCTTCCGCTCAAGCGGCCCGGGTGGGCAATCGGTCAACACGACCGACTCTGCGGTGCGCATCACCCACCTCCCGACCGGCACCGTCGTCTCCATGCAGAACGAGAAGAGCCAGATCCAGAACCGCGCAGCAGCCATGCGAGTTCTGCAGTCACGACTACTCCTCCTTCAGCGAGAGCAGGAAGCCGCCCAAAAGAAGGAACTCGCTGGCAACATCACGGCCAGCTGGGGTGACCAGATTCGCAGCTACGTTCTTGCGCCGTACCAGATGGTCAAAGATCTGCGCACCGAGTACGAGGTCAACAACCCCTCAAACGTCTTCGATGGTGACCTCGACGGCTTCATCAACGCCGGCATCAAATGGCGCAAAAGCGCCAAGCCGGAGTAAGCGCGGGTGACGAAGTACGACGAGTCGGGCGAGTGGGTCCGGCTGGATGCGACGCAGTCATGGGTGCGTTCGCTTCAGAAATTCAATCCGCTCTTGATCGACCTAGGCGAGTGGTGGGCATTTCTGCTCATGCTCGTTCTCGGGATCGTGTACGCGATCGTGGTTGCCTGCGTAGCCGCGTTCATCCGCCGGCCCTATGTTCACCTGGGCGAGCGCAAGATTCGGCTGGGTCGGCGGACAATGAAATTCGAGGATGTCAACACCGCAGGTCTCGAGGTTCATGAGCACGGTAAAGAGCGCCTTCGCGACATCGAGCTGCGGTTCGGCAAGATCGGCGGAGCCAAATTGTTTGTGTCCGTCACCAAGGGCGGCAGCCCGATCATCGACAGTGCGACTCGCACGCTTCTCGAGCGCATCATTGAGGGCTCGAGCATCGATACCAACCAACAGCGACATGCTCTTCGCACTTCGACGTATTCCTACCCGACTGGGCTGTCTCGCGAGGATGCGCTAGCCATCATCCGCACGCCGCCCGGCGCGCGAGGTTCGTTGCCGCTCTCGTATTGACGCCGCTCCAGTTCGTGAGTTGCCCAAATCTGCTGGGTTCGCTGCGGAGAACTCAGCAGAAGTGGGCAACTCACGTGGGCTCAAGTGGTAGTTGAACGGCAGAAACCTATGACTGGGCGCGTCGCGCGGGTCGGTTGGCGGGCGCTCCCTAGGGTGTAAACGTCATGATTCGGTTTGATGCGGTATCCAAGTCATACCCGGGCACTTCTCGTCCTGCGCTCAACGGCGTAACGCTCGAGGTGCTGAAGGGTGAGTTCGTCTTTCTTGTCGGTGCTTCGGGCTCCGGCAAGTCGAGTTTTCTCCGGCTCATCCTCAAAGAGGACAAGCCAACGAAGGGGAACATCCACGTGCTCGGCCAGCACGTCAACACGCTGCCGAGTCGTCGCGTGCCGTATTTTCGGCGCAACATCGGTGTCGTCTTTCAGGACTTCCGCCTGTTGCCGCAGAAGACCGTGTTCGACAATGTCGCGTTCTGCCTTCAGGTGATCGGCAAGAGCAAGGGCTTCATCCAGGAGGCCGTGCCGGACACGCTCAAGATGGTGGGTCTCGCGGGCAAGACCGGGCGTTTCCCGCACGAACTTTCCGGTGGTGAGCAGCAGCGCGTCGCCATCGCTCGCGCCATCGTCAACAAGCCTGCGATCCTGCTTGCGGACGAGCCGACGGGTAACCTCGACCCCGCGACATCCGCTGGCATCATGACGCTGCTTGAGCGCATCAACATGAGCGGAACGACCGTGCTGATGGCAACCCACGATGCCGGCATCGTTGATCAGATGCAGCGTCGAGTCATCGAACTGATCAGCGGCCAGATCGTGCGCGACGAGCGTCGCGGCGGTTACCAGACCACGACCATCCCGATTCAGACGTTCCACAACGAGACCCAGAAGGACCTCAGCGCATGAGGCTCGGACTCGTTCTCGGCGAAGCCGGCCAGGGACTTCGCCGCAACGTTGCCATGGTGATTTCCGTCGTCCTTGTCACGTTTATCTCGCTGACGTTCGTCGGTGCTGCGATCCTCATGCAGATGCAGATCACCCAGATGAAGGGCTATTGGTACGACCGTTCGCAGGTCGCGATCTACTTCTGCACGAGCGATGACACGACGGGCAACTGCAGTTCTGCCGAGGCGACCAAAGACCAAATTGCCGCGGTGAAGGCCCAGCTCGAGTCGGCTACGCTCGCGCCGTACATCAAGCAGATCCAGTTCGAGACCCACGACGAGGCCTACCAGAACTTCAAGCAGCAGTTCCCCAACAGCCCTCTGCTGAGCTACACAACGCCGTCCGTTCTCAACGAGAGTTACCGCGTCAACCTGAAGGATCCGAACCAGGCCGAAATCGTCATCGAGGACACCAAAAACCTTGCGGGCGTTCAGGATGTCGAGGACCAGCGAGCATACCTGGACCAGATCTTCGCAGCCCTCAATGCCGCGAGCATCACCGCGATCGGACTCGCGGCACTCATGCTGATTGCGGCGGTGCTGCTGATCGCCACCACGATCCGGCTCAGCGCGTTCTCGCGACGGCGTGAGATCGGCATCATGCGGCTCGTCGGGGCGTCCAATCGCTACATCCAGACGCCGTTCATCCTCGAGGGCGTCTTCGCGGCGCTCCTTGGATCGCTGTTGGCGAGCGCCGCGATCGTCGCGATCGTCAAGTACTTCGTCGGCGATTACCTCGGCAGCGCGTCCGTACTCGGGTCGAGCACGACGTTGATCGGACCACAGGATGCGTGGGTCGTGGTGCCGATTCTGGTAATTCTCGGGATCGTGCTGTCATCCGCGTCGGCCGGTGCTGCGATCAGCCGCTACCTGAAGGTCTGACACTCCGCTAGGCTGATGGGCTGTTCGGCAGAGCGTCGAACGATAAAACAGGAGTCGATCGTGCCCAGGGAACGTGGCCAAAAAGTTGTGGCCACCAATCGCAAAGCCCGTCACGACTACACCATCGAAGACACCTATGAGGCCGGACTGGTTCTCACGGGCACCGAGGTGAAGTCGCTGCGGGCTGGACGTGCATCCCTCGTGGACGGTTACGCCTTCGTCGAGTTCGGTGAGGCGTGGCTGGATGCCGTGCACATTCCCGAATACAACCAGGGCACCTGGAACAATCATCCGCCGCGGCGCAAGCGCAAGCTTCTGCTTCACAAGGCCCAGATCCTCAAGATTCACAACAAGGTCAAAGAGGGCGGTTACACGCTCATCCCACTGAGCCTGTATTTCTCGGACGGCCGGGCGAAGGTCGAACTCGCTGTGGCTAAGGGCAAGCGCGAGTACGACAAGCGCCAGACCTTGCGCGAACGCCAGGACAAGCGGGAGGCCGACCGCGCGATGGGGACCCAGCGCAACCTGGGCGACTAGCCTCGCACTCGTCCGCGCTGCATCCCACCCGCACTACATCCGTGCGGTGGGACGGCGGGAGAAACTGTCCCATGGCGGGAGTTGCAACTCCCTCCGCCGGACACTTTCTCCCGCCGGATGGTGCAATAACTCCCGCCAACGTGGGTCGGCGGGCGGGATGACACGGGCGCAGGCATCCGCGGAGCACGCAACCTGTTGTAGTCTGTAGGGCTGCGTGCGAGTCGCGCAGTGTTTGACAACTCAACAGCGTGCGATAGCGACCCACCTCTCACCTGTGCCTATTTCGGGCAGTGAGCTGGTGCTGCATGGGGATGATCGGTTTCGACATTGCCTGCAAAACTGCGAGAAGCGGGTCGAGGATGCAGGGTTATCTCGTTAACGCAGCCTGCAAACAATAAGTGCCAATAAATCACGCACTGACTTCGCCCTCGCTGCCTAAGCGAGCGCACTAAGAAGTCTGTCGGTCCGGGAATGCTCTCTACCCGGGTTCCGGCATTAGCTAGAGAGATTGCTACGTAGTTACGCCTTAGGGCTACGTGGGACTTGAACTATGGCTGGGATCGTTGACCTAGATGCTTGTGGCAAAGGTCAGGTCCGAGTAAAGCGCTTTCACAAGCTACGCCCGTAGAAGGCGCAGAATTACAGCAGTGGACGGGGGTTCAATTCCCCCCATCTCCACCATCGGTCGCTATCGCACGTTGTTGTTGCCCATCGCTGACTACGCGAGCAGGGCCGACATTTTCTGGGCGTAGGACCGGCTGATTGCCAGGGCGCTTCCGATGGTCGCATCGTTATCGAAGAGAGCTGACAGCACGAGTTCCTGTCCTGGCACCCGCAGTTGCACGACATAGCCCTTGCCAGAGGCGATGATGATGTACTCGCTGTTACCGATGCTCAACTCGTGCGTCACGGCGTCGCCGAGCGCCTGCATGGAGCTCGCCATGCCTGCGAACCTCGAACCATCGATTTGGCCCGGAAGTCGCGCAACGTCGAAACCGTCGTCGGTGAGCAGGGCGGCATAGGTGAGGGAACTCGAGGCGCCCTTCATCTCATCGAGCAGAGCGGACGCCGCCTTCACGACCGCTGGCTTCGTGTGCAACCCGCCACTCACAGCGACCCCGCAGCTGCCGTAATCATGCCGAATGACTCGCGCATTTCGATGTTGACCACCAGGGTGAGCAAGATGTTCTGCATCTGGTCGCGCTCCCGCGGGTCAACCGTGAAGACTGGGATGACCAGTCCGGGATTCGTTTTCTCAAGCGCATCCGAATATTCTGCGAGCGTCGGGCCTGGAGCCACGTCGGCCCGGGAGATTCCGACGATGACACCGCCGCGGTCGTACAGTTCGCGAAACTCTTCCATGAAAGAGAGCATCTCTCCGATCGGGTCGGGAGCGTCGCTGTTGACGAGCAGGATCATCCCCTTGGCGCGCTTCTTCAGGATGCCCCACATGAAGTCGAAGCGTTTCTGCCCAGGTACGCCGTAGAGCCGAACCTTGTCCTCGCCGTCGATGGTGATCTCGCCGTAGTCGAGTGCGACCGTCGTTGTGGCCTTGTCGACGATGTGGCGTTCGGAATTGTTCGCCTCGGTCCGCACGACCTCGATCTCACTCAGAGACTGGATTGCGGTGGTCTTACCGGCTCCCATCGGGCCGGTGAAGAGTATGACGTGTTCTGCCACGGGTTACCGCCCAAGCCGCTTGCGTAGTCGCGCGAAGAGGCTTTGGCGCTTGGCGGCAGGGGTCTGGGTGGCTATGGCCGCTGCGGGGGCTTCCGTGGTTCGAGAGAGGATGCCCATGAGGCTGAGCGTGTTGATGAGGCGCTGGGCCTCTGACTCCTCGGCACCGGCGATGGTTGCCAACTCTTTCGCGTCGACGTAGGTGTTGCCGAGCACAGCCATCATCTGCAGCTGACGGATGTTGTGCGAGTGCTGTGTCAGGTTAGGCCAACGGAGGAGCCTGTATCGCTCACCTCGCGGCAGCCAGTAGGCAGGGGCGCCGCCGAACGAGTTGATCCCCATTTCCCAGAGCAGGCCGTCGAGGTCCTGGCCGGGGAGTTCGAAGAACGGTGCGGCATCCGCAGTCGTCGCCTCGGTCTCAAGCCCGGTGTGAACAGCGTCCACTGGAAAGTATTCCAGGGGCGTTGACCAGGAGAACGCGTGATGACGAAAATCGATGAGCAGCGGACCGTGCATCTCGATGTACATCTTGAGGTTCACCGGAGCGTTCAGCCGCAGAGCCGAATTGACTGCTATTGCCGCGTGAGTCCAGCCAACGGTGACGGGAAAGCCCATCGAAACCGACGCCGGTTCCCCCGCGACCTGATTGGTATTAATTGTCATACTGCTTCCCCGCCTTTGGGTGCTGCCAACCGCATCCTCGCGGACTTACCGAATTACAGTTCAATCTGGAGATCTGCTTCCGTTGCCTTGTACCGCGCCATTGCAAGGCTCGACTTCTCCTTGTCTCCGATCAAATAGGTGAAGATCGTCGGGTTGCTGGGCAGCGGGTGGATGATCTGAATCTGGCTCGTGAGCGAGATGAGGACGTCCTCAATCTTTTCGTCCGTGCCCAAAGCTTTGGTGCTCGCCAGTCGTGCGCGAAGAATAACCGAGGCTCCCGCCGCCGCCAGATCGATGTCGACTCCCGAGCCAGCTTTTCCAAGGATCATCCCGCTCTCACTGTCCACGAGTGCAACGCCCAGCGCGCCGTCGAACCGCAGGAGCTTTTCGAGAACCCCTCCGAGCCCCAGACGATCGTCGACGGCGGGGGCGGTGGGCGCTGCCTCAACAGCCGTTGCGGCCGTTGCGCTCGCCAGTGCCTCAGCCTCGGCCGCTGCCGCCAGCGCTGGCGGGACGTACTGGTCGAGCCTCGCAGCCCACGAGGAAAAATCTGGCTCGGAGTAGTCCGGGCGATCGGTATCTTTCTTGGCTCGCCGCAGCGAGAGTATTGGAGATCGGGACTCAACGCTCATGGGAGTTCTTTCTCATCTATCTCTGTTGGAGACTCCATGCTTGCAACTGACGGGGCACGCCAGAAACCCCCACTTGTGGGCCTACGGCGCGCTTGAGTCTCCTTCGGGGGTAGAACGGCCCCGACGCGCTAGAGCTCGAGTTGCCCTTCGCACTCCGCCACTTTGTAGCGGGCGAGGGCCATATTCGACTTGTTCTTGTCGAGCGCGAGGTAAAGGAAGATTGACGGGTTCGTGGATAGCGGCCGAACAATGTCGTACTGGGAGTTCAGGGTGATGAGGATGTCGTCGATGGTGTCGGTCGATCCCAGATTTCCCAGCGACTTCAGTTGGGCGCGAACCACCTCGGTGTTGGCGGCCGCCGCAATTTCGAGGCCGGCATCTGACCCCGCGTGACCCAGAACCATTCCCGTACTGCTGTCGACGAGCGCAGCAGTTCGCGCGCCCGCAAGCTCGATGAGACGCCCCAATGACTCAGCAACGTTCGACATGTCCAGATCCTCGCTAGGAATTACCAACGTTTGATTGTATTGGTGAGGGCTTCGGCGCACTGTGCCCCGAGTGGGGGCGAATGAAGCGGCCCGGAAAAAAAGGAACGGCTGGTCGGGTCAGCCGATCGCTGTCGCGACCACGCGTGCGAGCCGTTTTCCGATCAGGTGGTCACTTCCGCGCACACGATGCAGCGTGACTCCAGTCATCCGCGACACGATGTGCAACACGCCTTCTGAGTGGAATTCGTCCAGGTCGCCGTAGACGATCTCGATCGGCGCGGCGACGTTCGCGAGGTCGCTGATGGTGGTCTGCGATTCGATCGAGTTTTGAAGCGATTTGACGAATGGG
Source organism: Galbitalea sp. (assembly GCA_036495225.1). Taxonomy (GTDB): domain Bacteria; phylum Actinomycetota; class Actinomycetes; order Actinomycetales; family Microbacteriaceae; genus Galbitalea. The sequence continues at coordinate 7,740 of DASXNG010000185.1, read as the reverse complement.
ACCCAATTGTTCTCATTGATGTCCATGGCCTTGGGGATCGACAGCATGCTCTCGACGATCTTCGCGTTACGCAGGGTGAATTCCTTGTTGAGTCGGATGTATTCATACGCACGCAAGTAGAAGTCCATCACTCTGCGATCGAGGGCCCGACTCAACTCCTGCGGAGAGATGTAGATGGGCGGGCTTACGAGCACCAATTTCGTGAACCGGTGAGGATCCCTCGCACCCATTCGTGCAGCGATCAGCGCACCCATTGAGTGGCCGACGAGTGTGAAGGGACTTCGCAGCTTCAGTGATTTAACGGTGTGCTCGATGGCGGCGACGTGATCGTCGATCGTGTACTCGATGTCGGTAACGATGGGCGACTGGCCGAACCCGAGGAGGTCGATGGCGATCACGCGGTGGGTTTCCTCGATGAGCGGGACCACGTTTTGGAAGGTCACCGACGAGGATGCCACGCCGTGAAGCAGCACAACGACCGGGCCGACCTCGCTCGTCTGCTCGACGTGCAGCAGCGGCGAACCACGCCAAATGGCCATGGTTGATTATCCGCGCCCTGTCCCTCCGGGCGTCAAGGCCCTAAGGGTTGATGGCCTTCTGCATGGCAGTGGCCGTTGGTAATCTGCGGATCGTGACTGCAAACCCGGCACTGCTCGACTGGTTGCTCGACTCAGACCCGGCCTTGCGCTGGCAAGTTGAGCGTGATCTGGCTGGTACACCGAACGACGTGTGGATGGCCACGCGCGACCGCGTCGTCACCGAGGGTTTCGGCGCACGGTTGCTCGCGCTCCAGGACCCGGATGGGCAGTGGGCGGGTGGCGCCTATTTTCCCGCGGACTTCGACTTCACTGGACCGGAAGCAACCCCCGGCGCCGGACAGCCGTGGACGGCGACCACCTGGAGCCTGAACGCCCTGCGCGAATGGGGAGTGGACTCCTCCGCCCTGAAGGACACTGCCCTCCTGCTCGCCGCGAACAGCCGCTGGGACTACAACGGCGCGCCGTACTGGGAGGGCGAAGTGGACTGTTGCATCAACGCCTATACCCTCGCAAACGGCGCGTGGCTTGGAGCGGATGTCGCCGCTCTGGCCGACTGGTTCCTCGAGCACCAGCTGACGGACGGCGGCTGGAACTGCGAGTGGGAAGAGGGGTCCACGCGATCCTCGTTTCACTCGACGCTCAACTCAGTGAAGGGGCTCCTGTACTACGAGACCGTCACCGGTGGAAGCGACGAATTGCGCGCGGCCAGACGTATGGGCGAGGAATACCTTCTCGAGCGGCGACTGCTGCGCAGACTCTCGACGGGCGAAGTCGTGCGCCCCTGGGCGACCGAGTTCGCCTATCCGTTCCGCTGGAAGTACAGCGTGCTGAACGCCGCGAACTACTTTCGAAATGCCGCACTCCGCGATGCCACGCGGGGCGACCCACGGATGGTCGAGGCGATCGACATCATCCGTGATCGTCGCAGGCCTGACGGCACGTGGTTGCAGGAGGTACAACACCCCGGGCGATCGTGGTTCGACGTCGATGTGCCGCCGGGCGAGCCATCCAAGTGGCTATCGTTCTATGCCACTCGAGTGCTCGAGTGGTGGGGCGACGACGAGTGAAGCGTTCGGAGGCCAATTCCGGGAACCACTATGTGCTGATTGACGGATGGTTGTACCGTCGAAGTTGAGGATCCTCCGAACCCGAAAGGCAGATGGCGATGATTCCTGCCGAGTCGAGTGTGTCCCCGCGGTGCAGGCTCTGCGACGCGCCTCTGTCCCAGACCTTCGTCGATTTGGGGATGTCGCCCCCCTGCGAGGACTTCCTGACGGCGGATCGCCTCGACGCGATGGAACGCTTCTATCCGCTTCATGTGCGCATCTGCTCCGAGTGCCTGCTCGTGCAATTGCCGGACTACGTAGACCCTGTCGATGTGTTCGTCGAATACGCGTACTTCTCCAGCTTCTCTGATAGCTGGGTAGAGCACGCCAAACGCTACGCGATGCGGATGATCGACAAGCTCGAACTCAGCGAAGATAGCCTCGTGGTCGAGGTTGCGAGCAATGACGGCTATCTTCTTCAGCACTTCGTGGCGGCGGGCATTCCCGTTGTCGGGGTCGAACCGGCAGCGAATATCGCCGCGGTGGCGGTCGAAAAGGGCATCCCTACCGAGGTCTGTTTTCTTGGGCAACAAACGGGCATCGACATCGCAGCGCGGTATGGACGCGCAGACCTGGTGGCGGCGAATAACGTGTACGCGCACGTACCTGACCTGATCGACTTCACGCGCGGACTGCGGGCGCTGGTCGCCGACGACGGTTGGGTGACCATCGAGGTGCAGCACCTGTTGCGCCTGATCGAACGCAAGCAGTACGACACCATTTACCACGAGCACTTCCAGTACTACACGGCCCTCACGATTGCCCGCGCCCTGGCCTCCGGCGGCCTCACTCTCGTGGATATCGAGGAGCTGCCTACCCACGGGGGCTCGATCCGGGCCTACGCGCGTCCCGCTGAGGTGGCGGGGGAGCCGAGTGTCGCAGTGACCCGGTTACTTGCAGAAGAGGCCGCCGCAGGCCTCGACACCGTCGAGGGTCATGCCGGCTTCGCCGGTGCAGTCGCCCAGATTCGCAACGACGTGCTCGACTTTCTCATCAGTGCGGCTCGGCAGGGCAAGACAGTGGTGGGCTATGGTGCGCCCGGCAAGGGAAACACCCTGCTGAACCACTGCGGTGTTCGTGCCGACCTGCTCGCGTACACCGTCGATCGAAACCCGTACAAGCACGGGCGATTCCTGCCGGGCACACACATTCCGGTGCACCCGCCGGAGGTGATCGCGCAGACACGGCCGGACTACGTCTTCGTGCTCCCCTGGAACCTCCGAACGGAGATCTCCGAGCAGTTGGACTACGTCAGGGAGTGGGGCGGGCGGCTCGTGTTCCCTGTGCCCCGACTGGAGATCGTGTAGCAACGTTCGGGTCAACAGAAGGGAACGGCGGCCGATGAGAGTACTAGTCACGGGGAGCGAGGGCTACCTCGGAACAGTCATGACTACGGTGTTGACTGCAGCTGGCCACGATGTTGTCGGGTTGGACGCCGGTTTCTTCGCGGCATGCATCCTGGGGCCGGCGCCGGTGGATCCTCCGACCATCACCATGGACATCCGAGACGTGACTCCGAGCGATCTGGCTGGTTTCGAAGCAGTCATCCACCTCGCCGCGCTCTCGAACGATCCGCTGGGGAATCTCGCCCCCGACCTGACGTATGACATCAACCATCACGCCAGCGTGCGCCTGGCGCGGGCCGCGAAGGAGGCAGGCGTCCGCCGTTTCCTCTACGCGTCGACGTGCAGCGTGTACGGAACATCCGGGGGCAGTGCGCTCGTCGACGAGGACGCGCCGCTGTCGCCGGTGACGCCATACGCCGAGAGCAAGGTCCGGGTCGAAGCCGATCTGCACGATCTCGCAGACGACAGCTTCGAGCCGGTGTACCTGCGCAACGCCACCGCGTTCGGATTCTCACCGCGGCTTCGCGGTGACATCGTGCTGAACGATCTCGTGGCAAACGCCTATCTGACCGGAACGGTTCTCGTACTCTCGGATGGGACGCCGTGGCGACCGCTCGCGCACGCTCGCGACATTGCTTCCGCGTTCCTGGCCTGCCTGAGCGCTCCGCGAGAGAACGTGCACGACACGGCGTTCAACGTCGGAAGCGAGGCGGCGAACCTGCGAGTAAGCGACATCGCCCAGATCGTCGCGGATGTCGTGCCCGGTTCCGTTGTCAAGATCACGGGGGAGGCAGGCAACGATCCACGCTCGTACCGAGTCGATTTCGGCCGGATCAACCGGCTTGTTCCCGAGTTCGTCGCGGAGTGGTCCATCCGCGACGGGGCGATTGACCTCTTCGAAAAGTACCGTGAGTACGACCTCGATGAGGTTACATACCATTCGACCTTCAAGCGGCTTCCCTGGTTGGCGGGTTTGCAGAGCGCTGGGCGGGTTGACGAAGAGATGCGCTGGACGGCGGTCTCCCAGTGAGAGTCACCCTGATCGACATCGATGGGTTGATCACCTTCGAGCCGGAGCCTCATCGGGACGACCGCGGTTTTTTCACCCGAACGGGTGACGTTGCGGTGTTGGCCGAAGCAGGCATCGATCCAGCTGGCTTCAAGCAGGACAGCCAGTCGCGTTCGTACGAGCGCGTCGTGAGAGGGATGCACGGTCGATCCGGGGCGGGTGAAGCGAAGCTCGTGCGGTGCGCTCACGGCACGATCATGGACGCCGTCGTGGATGCACGACCCGGGTCAGCCACGTTCGGCCAGGTGCGAACATTCCGGCTGGACGATGTCGACCACCGCCAGTTGTACATCCCTAGAGGCTTCCTGCACGGGTTCCAGGCGCTGACGCCGGTCACCGACGTGTGCTATCGAATCGACGCCTTCTACAGTCCAGGTGAGGACATCACCGTTGTTTTCGACGATCCAACGCTCGCCATCGAATGGCCTGAGCCCGCCACGATCGTCAGCGACCGCGATCGCGCAGGCATGTCGTGGTTGGACTACGCCCGTTCTGTCGCTTGATCGGACTCGACCTCAATCGGCACCGGATCCACGATCACCCACTTTGCACCCGACGCCTCAACCTCCGGCATGGCCCGTCTGACTTCCGGCAGAAGGTCGGAGATGAAGAGCAGCACGCGGTCGGGCTTCTGTTCCATGAGGCCGCTCGGCGGAACGATCGGGATGCGGGTCACGGGCATCGACCTGCCGTGTTTGGCCTCGGATGCATCCGCGATGCACCTCACGTCGTTGACAGTCACCGCAGCAGAGGACAGCAGGGCGACGGTGCGGGATGCCGCGCCATAGCCCACAACAACGAGTCCCGCGCTCCGCGCTGCATCCAGATAGTCGCGAAGTTTCGCGACCGCGTCATCGTGCATCGTGCCAAGGGCGCTCACGCGATCCGCGTCGAGCACACCTGCGGCGACCTCTGCTGCGATCAGCGCGGTGACAGACGCGTCCTGAACGCCCCACCGGCTTCCGATGCGCGCGAATGCCAGCATGGTTGTGCCGTTGTTGTACAGCGGGTACGTCCAGGCACCGACCGCGACGAGCCCGATTTCGGAAGCCATCGAGACCAGCACGGGGGCCGTGTAGTACGCGTAGTGACCGTTGCGCAGCGCGTTCCACATGCCATTTCGCACGATCGCCGTCGCGTCGAAGATGACCATCAGCAACACGCCGTCCGGGGAGAGGTGCCCCAGGCGTTCAAGGAAGGCCGCCTTTTGGTCCGGTGCATGCATCATGCCGTGCACGTCGATGATGAGGTCTGCCGGGCCGGACGACATCCACTTCACTGCGTAGGGTGAGAGTTGGCGTTCCCAGCCGCCGCCGTGAGGGCTCGCGAAGCTGAGTACGCGCGCCCCCTCCGTGATGAAGCCGGCCATCTTCGCATCTACCACGCTCGCCTCCGCTTGCCTCACGACCGCAGCGGGCTCGACCCCCATGATCTCTTCGGGGGTGGTGGTGTCATCCTCGAGTTGGAGGAGTCCGCTCACTGAACTCATGACCATTCGAGTGGGATAGCACGGGTCGGGCGTAGGGGCGGTGGGAATGGGAAAGTAATCCGACGCCGGCTGGTCGCCCAGATCGAGCACGACGACCCCGCCCGGCTGTCCGGACCATCGATCTCGCCACGTGCCGATCGGTCGCGCTCCGGAGGAGCCGATGGCGACCGAGTCGGAGTCCACCCCCTGATACTACGGTCGCAGCGGTTTCGTGGTCCACGCGTCTGTGCCCATGGCTATGGGGGCGTTGAACTTTTTGGGGCGGAAGTTCGCCCGGTGTGATAGACCTGTTGAATTCGGAGTCACACGGAAAATCATTGCCGAAGGGCCGATCGCGGCGCGGAGGCGTGACTAAGTGGGAGTTGTCGTGCCCGACGAAAACCCGTTCACCCTTGCCACAGCACCATCGCCCAAGGGCCCGGAACACCTCTGCGATGCGCGTGCCAGTCGAAGTGGGGTGCACTGCCCATGAAGGTCGTGTTGTTTTGTGGCGGCATGGGAATGCGCATCAGGGCGGACAATGATTCCGCACCAAAGCCCATGACGACCGTGGGCGACCGGCCGATCCTCTGGCACATCATGCGTTACTACGCCCATCACGGCCACACGGAATTCATCCTCTGCCTCGGCTACGGTGCGAACGTCATCAAGGACTATTTTCTGAACTACCGCGAGACGGCGTCCAACGACTTCGTCCTCAGGAATGGCGGGAAAGACGTAGACCTTTTGCAGTCAGACATCTCGCAATGGAAGATCACTTTCGTCGACACGGGGCGTTCCACGGCGATCGGTGAGCGACTTCGTCGGGTGCGACCGTACCTCGAGGGGGACGACGTCTTCCTGGCAAACTACGGCGACGTGGTGTCCAACGTCGATATCAATTCGCACATCAGGGCACTGCCGGAGGGTCACGTCGGGAGCCTCCTCGCGGTGCGCCCCCAGGACTCGTTTCACGTCGTGGCGGTGAATCCGGATGGCGGGATGACGGGAATTGTCCCGGTCGGCACCATGGACATGTGGATCAACGGCGGGTTCTTCGTGCTCACGCAGGCAATCTTCGACTACCTGGAGCCGGGCGACGACCTCGTCATGAACGGATGCATCCGTGCCGCCGCTGCCGGCCGATTCACCGCCCATAAATACGACGGATTCTGGGCGTCGATGGACACCCGCAAGGAACGCGCATACCTCGAAGAACTTCACGCGGGCGAGGCCGCCCCGTGGGAAGTTTGGAACCGCCACGCCGAGTCTGTTGAGAGCTGACCATGCCGAAGACGCGGGTTGGTGTCTATGGGGTGTTCGGACGGGGAAATTTCGGAAACGAGGCAACACTGGCGTCGTTCCTGCGCCGACTTGATCCCGAGCGCTACGAGGCCGTCATCATCTGCGAGGCTCCTGCCGCTGCCGAAGCGATCCATGGAGTGCGCGCGGTACGCGTTGGTGTTCCGGTCGACGTAGGGTCGGCTGCGGGACTTCGGAGAAGAGCCATCACCCTGACGAACCGCATGGGCCTGCTGTTAGCCTCGATCCGCATCGCACGCACGCTTGACGCCATTGTCGTTGCAGGCACTGGTGGCTTCGAGCGCTTGGGTACCGGCGCATTCGGTACGCCTATCGAGATCTGGTCGCTCGGGTTGGGGGCGCGACTCGCCCGCAGGCCGTTCATTCTCCTCGACATCGGCGTCGAATACCTTCCTCGCGCGATCGGTCGGTATTTCGCGAGAGGCACAGCACGCTTCGCCTCATACCGTTCCTATCGCGACTCGCCGTCGCGCGACAGCGTGCGCCGGATGGGCGTCCGCTCGGCCGCGAAAGATCCCGTCGCGACGGATCTGGCGTTCTTTCTTGAGCCGCCGCGAACGAAGCTTCGCCCGGGGTCGACCGTCTCCGTTGGAGTAATGAACTACCGCAGCCGGGAGAGCACGCGCGAGCCGTCCCCGGAGGTGCGCGAGCAGTACGCGGCGAAGTGCATTGAACTGGTCAGGGTTCTGCAGGCGGGCGGTCACGCGGTTCGGTTGGTGGGCGGTGACGAAGAGGATCTGGTCTTTGCGAGGGGCTTGGCGGAGACACTTTCCGATGGAACGCCCGTCGTCGATGCTCGCTCCGCGACCGAGCTTGTCGCAGAGCTGTCTGCATCTGAGGTCGTTGTCGCATCCCGCTATCACACGCTGGTCATGGCGCTGCTCGCTGG
>DASXNG010000184.1:0-5916 GCA_036495225.1 Galbitalea sp. | reverse complement strand
GCTCTACGACTGCGGGAATTGTCGCGACGACGCTTACCCCCTCCACAGAGCGCTCGATCAGGATGGTGGCTAGCGCGACTTCATCGGTCGTCGCTCCCCCGGGCAGCGGCACCGCCTCACCGTCAAGCGATGGCGCATTTCCCACCGTCGCAATCCGGCGAATCGCCGGGGCACCCGCCTCGAGGGCCGCGCGACTCGCCGCGCTGTTGGCGCGCACTGCGTCATAGTCCACGCCGTGCCACCACTTTTCGACGAGCGGAGTGAACGATGGGTGCAACTCGTCGATGATGCGACGCGCTCGCGAAATGAGCTTGACGCGCGCTGAACCAAAAGTTGCTCCCTGCTCGTGCCCGACGAATACGTGGGGAGCTCCGAGGCTCACATAGCCGCTCGCGAGAGCTCGCATGCTCCACTCGTTCTCTTCGCCGTAGCCACGCGGGAACAGCTTGCGATCAAAAACGCCAACCGCATCGAGCGCCTCGCGCCGCAGGTATACGCAGAAACCGTGAATCGTCGGTCCCTCGAGCGCCCAACAGTCGGAGCGCTGCGTGACATAACGGGCAATCGTGGTCCAGCCTCGATCGCGCGGCCAGGCGTTGGGTTGCCCTGTCACCGGCAGTGCGTACGCGCCGGCGCTGTCGGAGAACGCCGACACCCCGGCGGACTTGTCAACGGAATATGCCGTCCAGCGCAGTCGCTCCAACCACAGGGGTCCAACAACGGTGTCGCTGTTGAGCAGCACAACGTCTGCCTCGGGAGCAAGCGACAGCGCCTGGTTGGCCGTGCGCGTGTATCCCTGATTCCCACTGTGCGTTACCAGTTCGATGCGGTCGTCTGCTGCGAACTCCGCGAGCAGTTCGAGCGTCGCGGCATCCGTCGACCCGTCGTCGATGACAACCACACGGCGCCCGGGAGTGAACTCGACAACCGACTCGAGGCAGGCCCGCACGATGTCGCCGCCGTTGTACACAGGTACGACCACAATGACGTCGGGCGCGGCCGCCAAACGCGGTAGAAGTGCCTTCACATCGGGAGTTGCATGGCAGGCGAACTCGACCTGCAGGTCGCCGGTGCGCGGTTTCCTGCGCGGCCGGCGCCTCAGCGCGCGAAGAAATGGCTGGCTGCGTCGTCTGACGGATGCGGCTCCACGACGAAGGTATTGCGGAAACGTCTCCCCCGGTCGTGGCACAGCTGACTCAGTCAAACCACAGAGCGAGTTCGCGCGAGGCGGACTCCGGGGAGTCGCTTCCGTGCACCAGATTCTGCTGCACCTTCAGCCCCCAGTCGCGACCGAGGTCGCCGCGGATCGTGCCGGGCGCCGCGGTCGTTGGGTCGGTCGTGCCAGCGAGCGAACGGAAACCCTCGATTACTCTCTGCCCAGCCACCCGCACCGCCACGATCGGTCCGCTCTCCATGAACTCGACGAGCGGCTCAAAGAAGGGCTTGCCAGCATGCTCCGCGTAGTGCTTCTCGAGCAGGTCGCGGCTCGGCTCCAGGAGCTTGATGTCGACGAGCTGGTAGCCCTTCGCCTCGATCCTGCGCAGAATTTCGCCCGTCAGATTGCGCGCGACTCCATCGGGCTTGACGAGTACGAGGGTTTCTTCGATGGCCAATTACGCATCCTTTGTTTGGGGGTTGTTGTCGGAGAAATGATTCTGTTTGTCGATCTGACGCCCCCTGATGAAGCAAAAGATCCACATGGCGAGAAAGAAGCCTGCAGCAATGTAGAGCGCCGGAAGCACAATGCCAGTGAGCACCAGCACGACCTGGAGGACCCAGCCGTACCAAACGCCCCATGCGTAGCGCACGACGCGCGTGCCAATCAGCAGCAGAACAACCAGGATGGCTCCCCCGCCGAATGCCACGGCCGGACTCACCGCGTGCAGTCCGAACACGGTCAGGGCGATGAAGAATACGAGCACGGCCTCGAGGCCGAGCACAATGCTCAGCAGGCTTTCGGTGAGACTCCGCTGTCGCTTGGCGCGCGGCGCCTTCTGGGGGTCGGCTGCGCTCACGGTTTCCACCCCTGGTCGGCCGCGAACACGATCGCGTCGCCCACGAGCGTGATCGACCCGGTCACAAGCACCGCGCCCTTTTCGGTGCCGGATGCCGCATCCCGCGCGATTTCGAGCGCAGTCTCGAGAGACGGCTCAACGGTCACGCGATCGGCGCCGACTATCGATACGGCGATCGCCGCGAGTTCATCTGCATCAACGGCCCGATCGGAAGTCGACTGGGTGATGACGAAATCGTCGACGACCGCGTCCAGCTCGCGGAAGATACCCGCGGCGTCCTTGTCGCCGAGAATGCCGACCACTGCGGTCACGTGATCAAAAGTGAAGTACTCCGTCAATGCCGATGCGAGTGCTGCGGCACCGTGCGGATTGTGCGCTGCGTCGACTAGCACGGTCGGTTCTATGCCGATGATCTGGAGACGCCCAGGGGATGTCACGGTCGCAAGCCCCTCCGCGAGGACATCCGGATTGAGCGGCAAGGTTCCGCCGCCAATGAACGACTCGACAGCCGCGATAGCCAACGCCGCGTTGCGGGCCTGGTGATCTCCGAACAACGGAAGGAAGAGGTCGGGGTAGTTAGCGGCGAGACCCTTCACGTTGATCACCTGGCCACCGACGGCGACGGTATCCGACTCAACGCCAAACCGCACACCGTCGACCGCGATGGTCGATTCGGTGAGCTCAACCGCGCGCTCAAGCTCGACCAGCGCTTCGGGCTGCTGGGCAGCGCTGACCACGGCCGCGGTCGGTTTGATGATGCCGGACTTGGTGCGAGCGATTTCGGCAATCGTCGTGCCGAGCCTTTGGGTGTGGTCGAGGGCGATCGGCGTGAAGACGGCAACCTGGCCGTCTGCGACGTTCGTGGAGTCCCACTCGCCGCCCATGCCGACCTCGAGCACAACGACATCCACCGGCGCATCGGCAAACGCCGCGAACCCGAGGAGCGTCAGGGCTTCGAAGAAGCTCAGCGGATCCTCGCCTTTGGCTTCGAACTCCGCGTCGGTGATGTCAAGGAACGGGCGAATGTCGTTCCAGTTCGAAACGAAAGCCGAGTTGGAGATCGGCTCGCCGTCGATCACGATTCTCTCGTTCACCCTCACGAGGTGTGGGCTGGTGAGCATGCCGGTGCGTAGCCCGTGGGCCCGAAGAATGCTCTCGATCATGCGGCTTGTCGAGGTTTTGCCGTTGGTCCCTGTGATGTGGATTACCGGGTATGCGCGCTGAGGGTCGCCGAGCAACTCGGCCGCACGCCGTGTCGCGTCGAGCCGAGGACGAGGGGAACTCTCCCCCACGCGCCGAAGCAGCTCCTCGTAGACCTCGTTCGCCTCGCGCTCAAAGAGAGCATCGTCGAAATCGCCGGGTTCGCGGTCGTCGTCTTCCTGGTTCTTAGACATCAATCAGTTCCGACTTCCAGACATCGATCACGAGCACACCGTCGTTCGAGTACTGGCCTGCGCCCAGCACCGTTCGCTGCGATCTGGCTTTCGCGTCGAGCGCGGCTTCGACGGCAGGATCGGCCGCGAACGAGACGGACAGTTCTCGAGCGAGCGTTTCGCCTGCAATCGTCTCACTGAAAGCCGCAAGCGCGTCCACATCGGTTGTGGCGGCACCCCGAATTTCGAGGCGGATCCGGTCACTGACCTGCAGCTCCGCGGACTTCCTCGTGTCCTGGATGGCGCGGATCACGTCGCGAGCGAGCCCCTCCGCCTCCAACTCCGGCGTCGTCTCGGTGTCGAGCAGCACGAAACCGCCATCGGGAAGGAAGGCGAGCGCGGTCGACTCTGAGGCGGCATGCAGTTCGAGGTCGAACTCGCCAGCGATGAGTTCCACGTCGCCGACGATGACGTTGTCGCCCTCCGGTCGCCAGTCCCCCGCCTTTGCCGATTGGATGACGCTTTGCACGAGCTTGCCGATGCGCGGGCCGGCCGCGCGCGCGTTCACGGTCAGCCTGCGAGTGATGCCGTACGCGTTGAGACTGCCCTCGTCGAACTCCTCGAGGTCAACGGTCTTCACGTTGAGCTCCTCTCCGAGGATCTCGCCGAAGGCCGCGAGAGCGCTCGGGTCGACGGTGACGACAGTCAGCTTGGAGAGTGGCAGTCGAACGCGCAGCCCCTTCGACTTGCGGAGGGCCAAACCTGCGGATGCGACATCCCGAACCAGATCCATCGCTGCGACGAGCTCGTGGTCGGCCGGGAATTTCTCCGGGTCCGGCCAGTTCTCGAGGTGCACGCTGCGACCGCCGGTGAGCCCTCGCCAGATCTCCTCTGTGACCAGAGGCAGCAGTGGGGCAGCAACACGAGTGACCGTTTCGAGCACGGTGTAGAGGGTGTCGAACGCCTCGGCGTCGTCGCCCGACCAGAATCGGTCGCGGCTGCGACGCACGTACCAGTTGGTCAGCACGTCACCGAAGTCACGCAGTTTCGCTGCCGCGAGCGGCGAGTCGAAGGCCTCGAGGTCTGCGGTGACTTCCTCGATGAGCTGCCTGGTCTTCGCGAGCAGGTAGCGGTCGAGGACGTGCTGCGAGTCGGTGCGCCACGTCGCGGTGTAGCCTGCGCCTGCGCTGAGCACCGTCGAAGCGGCTCCGCTGAGCCCGGTCGAAGCGGCTCCGCTGAGCCCGGTCGAAGCGGCTCCGCTGAGCCCGGTCGAAGCGTTGGAATACAGCGTAAAGAAGTAATACGTGCTCCACAGCGGCAGCAGGAACTGACGAACGCCCTCGCGGATGCCATCCTCGGTGACGATGAGGTTACCGCCGCGAATGACGGATGACGACATGAGGAACCAGCGCATCGCATCCGCGCCGTCCCTGTCGAACACCTCGTTGACGTCGGGATAGTTGCGAAGCGACTTCGACATCTTCTGCCCATCGCTTCCTAGCACGATCCCGTGGCTCAACACGTTCGAGAAGGCCGGACGGTCGAACAGCGCGGTCGAGAGAACATGCAGCAGGTAGAACCAGCCGCGCGTCTGCCCGATGTATTCGACGATGAAGTCGGCCGGGTTGTGGCTGTCGAACCAGTCCTGGTTCTCGAACGGGTAGTGCACCTGGGCGAACGGCATCGAGCCGGAGTCGAACCAGACGTCAAGGACGTCGTCGATGCGGCGCATTGTGGATGCCCCGCTCGGGTCGTCCGGGTTCTGACGGGTCAGGTCGTCGATGTACGGGCGGTGCAGATCGGGTTCGCCTGCGGCGTTCCGCGGCAGCACACCGAAGTCGGCCTCGAGTTCCGCGAGAGACCCGTAAACGTCGACTCGGGGGTACGCCGGGTTGTCGCTCTTCCACACTGGGATGGGCGAGCCCCAGTAGCGGTTGCGGGAGATCGACCAGTCGCGGGCGTTACCGACCCACTTGCCGAACGCGCCGTCCTTGACGTTCTCCGGAACCCAGTTGATCTGCTGGTTGAGCTCGCCCATGCGGTCGCGGAACTCCGGCACGCGCACGAACCAACTCGAAACCGCCTTGTAGATGAGCGGGTTACGGCAACGCCAGCAGTGCGGATAGCTGTGCTCATAGCTTGCAACCCGCAGCAGTCGGCCGTCGGCCCGCAGCTTCTGGGTCAGCGGCTTGTTGGCCTCGAAGACCTGCAGTCCGGCGACATCCTCGATGACGGGCAGGAAGCGTGCGCCATCGTCGACCGAGATGAGAACCGGGATGTCCGCGGCGGCACACACCGCCTGGTCGTCCTCACCGTAGGCGGGCGCCTGGTGAACGATGCCCGTGCCCTCGCCGGTCGCGACATAGTCGGCGACGAGGATCTGCCACGCGTTCTCTGTGCCCCACTTCTCGGTGTCTGCGTAGTAGTCCCAGAGACGCGCGTACCGCACTCCGTCGAGTTCGCGACCGAGGAGTTTCTTCGTGACCGCTTCGTGAGCCTCAGCGACCGTCGCGTATCCGAGGTCCTTG
>DASXNG010000183.1:0-13589 GCA_036495225.1 Galbitalea sp. | reverse complement strand
GCGTCCACGTGGACGCGGCCACAGGTGGTCGGGCAGCCGAGGCTACTGGGGATCGAGCAGCCGCGTCGCAGAGCGACCGGCGTCGTCGAGGCCTCACCAACGAGCAACTTGGGCCCGCTCTTTTCGCCGACACGACCCTCGTCCTCCTCCGCCTCCCGAAGTCCCTCGATGCCCTCGACCAAATCGCACGCCTCGTCGCCGCGAACGCATCCCCGGATGTCACAGTCGTGGCTGGCGCCCGCCTGAAATACATGAGCCTCGGCATGAACGAGGTCCTGCGTCGCAGTTTCGGTCAGCTCGATGTGTCGCTTGCCCGTTGGAAGTCCCGTGTACTCACGGCACGTCGCCCACTCGCCGTCGAGCTCGCGGCCCCGCGTCGTGTTCACCACAGTGAACTTGACCTCTGGGTCGTCGCCACCGGCGGCGTTTTTGCCGGCTCGTCGATCGACATCGGCACTCGCGCGATGCTGAGTCATTTCGACCAGCTGCCCGAGTTCGAGACCGCGATCGATTTTGGCTGCGGAACGGGCATCCTCGCGAGCGTTCTCAAACGAACCCGACCCGCTGCGCGCGTCATTGCCACCGACGTGTCCGCAGCGGCCGCAGCATCCGCAACCATGACAGCGGAGGCGAACGGGCTCGACATCGAAGTCGTGCGGGAGGCCGGATTGGCGAGCCAGCCCGACGCATCCGCTGATCTCATCGTGCTCAATCCGCCCTTCCACGATGGCGGTCCGATCACGCGAGACCTCGCGCTGGGCATGTTCGCCGAGGCGGGAAGAGTGCTCCGCCCGGGCGGCCAACTGTGGACCGTGTGGAACTCCCACCTTCGCTATCGCAGCGCGCTCACGAACCTCGTCGGGCCAACCGCTGTGGTCGCCCGCACCCCAAAGTTCACCGTCACCGCGACGACACATTCATCAGACAGACTGAGTCCAACAAACTCGGCCGCACACTAACCGTTCAGGAGAACGAATGGCCAACATGCAGGGCGCACCCGCAAGCGCGGATGAGCAACAGAAGACTGCCCTGGAGCAATACGGCATCAACCTCACCGAGATCGCGAAGAGCGGAAAGCTGGACCCGGTCATTGGTCGTGACGCCGAGATCCGTCGCGTCAGCCAGGTGCTGACCAGGCGCACGAAGAACAACCCTGTTCTGATCGGCGAGCCCGGCGTCGGCAAGACTGCCGTCGTTGAGGGCCTCGCCCAGCGCATTGTTGCCGGCGACGTAGCGGACTCCCTCAAGGACAAGCAACTTGTATCGCTTGACCTCGCCGCGCTCGTCGCGGGCGCCAAGTACCGGGGCGAATTCGAGGAGCGGCTGAAGGCCGTACTCAAGGAGATCAACGATTCCGACGGTCAGATCATCACCTTCATCGACGAACTCCACACGCTCATCGGTGCCGGCGGTGGAGAGGGATCAGTTGCGGCCGCGAACATGCTCAAGCCCATGCTCGCCCGTGGCGAGCTGCGGATGATTGGTGCAACCACACTTAACGAGTATCGCGAGTACATCGAAAAGGATGCCGCGCTGGAGCGTCGTTTCCAGCAGGTGTTCGTGGGCGAACCGAGTGTTGAGGACACCATCGCGATCCTTCGCGGCCTGAAGGAACGCTATGAGGCGCACCACAAGGTGACCATCGCGGACTCTGCACTGGTTGCAGCCGCATCCCTGTCGAATCGCTACATCACCGCTCGACAGCTGCCTGACAAGGCGATCGACCTCGTGGACGAGGCCGCCAGTCGGCTCAAGATGGAGATCGACTCATCTCCGGTCGAGATCGACGAACTGAAGCGCGCGGTCGATCGACTGCGCATCGAAGAGCTCGCACTAAAGAAGGAGAAGGACCCGGCATCCAAGGTCCGTCTCGAAAAGCTGCGCGCGGACATGGCGGAGAAGGAAGAGGCACTTGGCGAACTCGAAAAGCGGTGGAAGGCCGAGAAGAGTTCGCTGCACTCCGTCGGTGACCTGCGCAACCGCTTGAACGATGCCCGCATCGACCTCGACCGGGCCATGCGCGACCAGCGCTACCAGGATGCGTCGAAGCTCAACTACGAGACCATTCCGCAGATCGAGAAGGCCATTGCGGCCGCGGAGTCCGTCGAGCAACTCGGCCCCCGCATGGTCAACGACCAGGTCACGGACGAAGACATCGCGGCCGTTGTTGCAGCGTGGACGGGCATCCCGGTTGATCGCCTCAAGCAGGGCGAGACCGAGAAGCTGCTCAACCTCGAGGCGGAACTCGGGCGCAGACTCATCGGGCAGAAGACCGCGGTTCGTGCGGTGAGCGAAGCCGTTCGTCGGTCGCGCGCCGGCATCTCGGACCCAGGGCGTCCCACCGGTTCCTTCATGTTCCTCGGACCGACCGGTGTTGGTAAGACCGAACTGGCGAAGGCGCTCGCCGAGTACCTATTCGACGACGAGAAGGCTCTCGTACGCATCGACATGAGTGAGTACGGCGAGAAGTTCGCCGTGTCGCGGCTCGTCGGTGCCCCTCCCGGATACATCGGCTTCGAGCAGGGCGGGCAGCTCACCGAGGCCGTGCGGCGTCGGCCATACTCGGTCGTGCTGCTTGATGAGATCGAGAAGGCCCACCCAGAGGTCTTCGACGTTCTCCTGCAGGTTCTGGATGACGGTCGACTCACCGACGGCCAGGGCCGAACGGTCGACTTCCGCAACACCATCCTGATTCTCACCTCGAACCTGGGCAGCCAGATTCTCACTGACCAGACCATCGACTGGGAGGATCGCGAGGCGGCAGTGCAGGATCTCGTGCGCCAGGCGTTCAAGCCGGAGTTCATCAACCGTCTCGACGACATCGTGGTGTTCGCGCCGCTCACCACCGATGATCTCGGCCAGATCGTGTCGCTGTATGTTGACCGTCTCGCCGCTCGGCTTTCGGACCGTCGACTCGACCTGGCCGTGACTCCGGATGCGCGTGCCTGGCTCGCGGAACGCGGCTTCGACCCGATCTATGGTGCGCGCCCGCTGCGGCGACTGATGCAGCACGAAATCGACGACAAGCTCGCGCGAGCCCTGCTCGCCGGCGAGATCGCCGATGGGGACACCGTCAAGGTGGACCTGTCCGGGGATGGGTTGTCGGTGTCGCGCCTGGAGGTGTAGCCCTCACTCGTTCCAAACGATTCGCAGAATCGGTCGGCCGTGCCGTGGGGAGCGAAATGTCCTCCTGAAGAGCTCAATTTGGGGCGAATCTCCGCCTGGATGCGCACTCAACAGGATCGGCGCATCACAAGGTACAAATTTCTCCTGTTGACGGTGCCGCGGTTCGAATTCATCCTGCTGACCGGTCGCCCCGCTCTGTCTGCGACCAATTTCGCCATGGTCAAACCTCATCGCGAGACATAGGCTCCCCTCATGAGCGCAGCCGGAACCAAAGACGACCCGTGGGTGCTTCACACGCCCCCCGGTGGGTCCGAGTACACGATGTATCGGGATGAATCGGCTGACCCTCCGCTGATCGTGTGCCAGGTTGGGGCGACGAAACTCACCTACCTGGCTCGCGCGATCGACGACCTGCACGCCTGGCTCAAGGAGCAGGGAGACTGGGTTCCCCTCGGGCAAGCCGACGAGCAGAAGCCAGCGGCCGAGGCAACGGTCGAAGCGTGGGGCCGCTCGGAGTCGAACCCGGTCGGCGGTTGGTACGGAACACGCAAGGGTTACCGGGGTCGTTTCGGCATGTACATGCCGCCACTGCTTGAGGAGCTTGGGCTCGTCGAGCTGACCCACGAGCCGCGCAATAACAGCGTTCGCGCTTTGTAGCGGCGCCCTTCGAAGAGCTCAGGGACCGTACGCTTAAGTCATGCTCGCAACAGTGATCTACGGCGAACGTGATGTTCGCATCGAAGAAGTCCCAGACCCGAAGCTCTCGACCGGTATCGACGCCATTGTCCGCGTCGTGGCCGCCTGTGTGTGCGGTTCGGACCTGTGGCCGTACCGCGGAGTTGTTCCGATCAATCATCCAACTCGCATCGGCCACGAGTTCGTCGGAATCGTGGAAGAGATCGGCGCGGATGTCGTCAAGATCAAGGTCGGGGACTTCGTTATCGCTCCTTTCTACGACTGCGACATGACCTGTACCAATTGTCTGAACGGCGTCAGCACGTCCTGCCTGAACGGCGGGTGGTGGGGAGCGGATGACCGCACCGGACACTTCGCGGACGGCGGCCAGGGCGAGCGCGTCCGCGTGCCGCACGCAGATGGGTCGCTCGTCGCGACGCCCGGACAGCCCGATCCCGCACTCATCCCGAGCCTTTTGACGCTCGCGGATGTCATGGGCACAGGTCACCACGCGGCGGTCTCGGCTGGCGTGACGCACGGCAGCACTGTCGCCATCGTCGGTGATGGCGCGGTTGGGCTGTGTGCCGTCCTCGCGAGCAAGCGGCTGGGGGCATCCCGAATCGTGGCGATGTCGCGTCACTCCGACCGCCAGGCCATCGCGTGGGAGTTCGGCGCAACGGACGTCGTCGAGGAACGCGGCGAGGCGGGTATCAAGCACATCCGTGAGATGTTCGGCGGTATTGGTCCCGATATCGTCCTCGAGTGCGTCGGCACCGCGGAGTCGATGGACCAGGCGATCAAGTCGGTGCGCGCCGGCGGCATGGTTGGCTACGTCGGAGTGCCGAATGGCGGGGCGGAGTTTCCGATTCGTACCCTGTTCAACCGCAACGTTGGCGTCAACGGTGGTGTCGCTCCGGTGCGCAACTACATTCAGGAGTTGCTCCCGGAGGTGCTCGACCACCGGATCAACCCCGGGCGCGTGTTCGATCTGACTCTGCCCCTGACGGAGGTCGCCGAGGCGTATGCCGCGATGGATGAGCGCCGCGCGACGAAGGTGCTGTTGCGCCCGTAACTCGAGCTACTCCTCGCCGATGTCCTCGTTCCAGAGCACCGGGTTTGCTTCGATGAAGTCCCCCATGACCTTGATGAGTTCCGGGTCGTTGATCGTGGTGACCTCTGTGCCGTTCTCGACGAGCCAGTCCTGGCCGCCGAAGAAGTTCACGGTGTCGCCGACAACCACTCGCCCGATACCGAACTGGCGCACCAGCCCCGAGCAGTACCAGCACGGCGAAAGCGTTGTGACCATGGTCGTCTTGCGGTAGCTCTTCTGGCGTCCGGCCGCGAGGAATGCGGCGGTCTCGCCGTGCAGAGCCGGGTTGTCGCCCTGCACCCGCTGGTTGTGCCCGGAACCGAGAAGGCGACCCTCCTCATCGAAGAGGGCCGCCCCAATCGGAATGCCGCCCTCGGCGAGACCCTTCAAGGCCTCGCCGACGGCGACGGACAGCTTCTCCGCGTCAGTCGCGTAGATGGTGTCTTCAGTCATGTGGTCAGGCTACGGTGTCAGCTGCATCCACGCCAATGATCAGTTCGGGCTCCTCGGAGAGAGGGCCGCCGACTGCCGGCTTGAACACCTTGAACAGGATGAAGTAGAGCACGCCTGCGAGCACGAATCCGACGAGCGCGGTGAGGTCACCGATCGACGAGATCGCAAACTTCACATCCGGAGTGGTCGCCTTCACGATCACGCCCTGGTACGACTCTTGGTTGGCGAACAACCAGACCGAGACGACGACACTGACCACGAACGCGATCGGACCGGCCCAGTTGCTGTAGGTCGGCTTGTCGGTGACGAAGCTCGCGATCGATGTGCGGCGACGCAGCCAGCGGTCGACGAACACGATGCCGAGCCACGGTGCGATCCAGTAGGCGATGATGAGGAGGAAGTTCGTGTAGCTGACGCCAGCGTCTGGCAGCGCAGACAGTGCCACGAAGAATCCAATGATGCCGAAGCCGATTGCGACAATGGCTCGACGCAGACCGAACGGAATCTTGATACCAACGGCGAGGAATGACATCGCGCCCGAGTACACGTTCAGGGCGTTCGCGGCGATTGCGCCAACCGCGATCGCAATGAGCGTGATCTCACGAACCCAGAACGGCATGACGGATGCCGCGACGAAGGAGTCGGTGGGGTTGTCTGCGTTGTAGCCCGCGAGCGTAGCGGCGGCAGCTCCCGCAGCCATCAGGATGGTGCAGGACACGAAGTTTCCCAGGCCCGCTGCCCAGAAGATCTTCTTGCCGCTCGTGTTCTTCGGCAGGTAGCGGCTGTAGTCGGAGGCGTAGGGGTTCCAGCCTGCTGCGTAGCCAAACGCCGCGGCAACCGTGAGCGTGAACCCGCCGAAGCTGAAGCCGTTTGATCCGTGGCCGGAAATGGCCACGTGTGCCGACGAGAACACCGCGATCACGGCGATGAGGAAGATCAGGCCGAGGACGATGCTCGCGTAGCGCTCAAACACCTGGACCAGGTCGTGTCCGACAAAGGCGAGCACGATCTCCAGAACCACGATGATGATCAGCGAGAGCCAGGTTGGCAATGCGGGGATCAGCAGCGAAAGCGCGAACGCACCCGACACGGAGTTCACCGCGAACCAGCCGATGCCAGCGACCAGCGAGTTGATCCCGGCGGGGATGATGTTTCCGCGGGTTCCGAACGCCGTGCGGCTCAGGACGAGCTGCGCGAGTCCTTCGCGGGGGCCCCAGGTCGACAGGATGCCCTGAGTCGCCGCGCCGAGCGCGTTACCGATGACGATGCTCGCGATCGCTTGCCAGAAGCCGAGGCCGAAGAAGGCAACGGCGATGACGCCGACGAATACGGTGGCGAACTCGAGGTTCGGTGCGCTCCAGGTTGCGAGCAGCTGCCACGGCGAACCATGACGCTTAGAGGCGGGGATAGCTTCGATTCCGCCCGGCTCGACCGTGGTCGCGCTGGTGCGGGTGGTTTCAGTGATGGCCATGGCCAGAGCCTAGAGCTTGCTGTGACTGCGGCGTGTCTGATTCGACCGCTTCCGGCGAGCTTTTTACGCAGGATTTACATGCACGACCTGTCTACGGGTGAGGCCTCGGCCATTCGTCTGTGCCCCCTTTTGGAGCCCTGACTTTGTCGAGTCACGCTCATAAGGTTGAGTGACCCGTGTGCGATCCGGGTCGACTTCGTCCCGGGGGGTTTGGCATGGTTCGCGCAAAAGGTTTTTCTCGCGTTCGGAGTGCGGCATTTGCGTTCCTGGCGCTAGTACTCGTCATTGTCGGCGGAGTCGCCACCGCGCAGCCCGCGGCGGCAGCATCCGGAGCGCCGGTCGTCATTGACGACTTCGCGGGAGGCATCCTCGGCACACGCACCATCAACTACCTTGGCGACTCGAGCTTCAGCCAGAACAGTGCGACCGGCAAGGCGACGATCGTCGCTCACTCGCCCTACGCGGACACCGGCGGCGTGCAACTTAACTACGCGGAGGCCAGCCCGATCGACCTGACGTCGAACGGCAACAATACCCAGTTCTTCCTGTCGTTCGACAGTATTGAGCGCACGCCAGCGGATGACATCAACGATGCAGCCGTCATCGGAATTCAGCTGACCGACTCGACCGGCAAGGTGGGCAACTACAGCACCGGCATCCAAAGCGTCGCTCCCGAGAACATCGTGCTCAACTTCGCTTGCGTCGACGGGCCGCCGTGCTTCAGCCCGGTGCCGAACTTCAGGTCGATCACCAACATCCAGGTCACGGTCATGCAGGAGGGCAACTACGACTCGCACGCGTTGACGGCTGTGCTCACGATGATCCGGACCACACCCACCGGCGGAGCGGTTCCGAGCCCCGCGTACCCGACGGTCACGACCAGCACCACGAGCGTCGCGAGCTTGAACGACACGACCGTCAACTTCGGGGTCGCGTACACGGTCGACGGCTCGGCGGCCAATGAGGACGGCCTGACCGCATCCGACCTGACAGTGACCGGCACCGCGGGCGGAATCTCCAACGTCGTCGTCACGGGCGGGCCGGGCAGCTACAACGTCGCGGTTGGCCCGCTCACGTCGTCTGGCACGGTGAGCGTCGCGGTCAAAGCGGGTGCGATAGTCGACGGATGGGGCCAAAATGGCGACCCGAGCAGTAACGAGCCCGTCGTGACCTTCCTCAAGGAAGTCGTTCCAACCATCTCCATAGCGGCAACCGCGGCCGCGACGGTCGGTTCGGCGTTCTCGCTGGCAGCAACAGGAACCGGTGTACCGGCACCCACCTATTCGATCTCGCAGGGCACGCTGCCCGCCGGTCTCAGCCTGTCCAGTTCGGGCACCGTCAGCGGTACGCCCAGTGCCGGCGCCGGTGGCGTCTACTCGCTCAAGGTGAAGGCCACCAACGCCGTTGGTAATGCCGAAGCACCGCTTGCGCTGACGGTGAACGAAGCTGCGGGTTTCTCGAGCCCGGCGACCGCGACGTTCTCGGAGGGCGACGCCAGCAGCTTCACCGTGCACGCGAGCGGATATCCCACGCCGACGATCACCACGCCGCTCGGCACGACCCTCCCGGCGGGCGTTACCTTGACGCCCAACGCGGACGGCACGGCGACGCTCTCCGGCACGCCGGCGGTCGGATCGAACGGCACCTACACGATCAACCTCGTCGCAAACAACGGGATCGGTGTCGCCGGCTCACAGTCCCTGGTGCTCACGGTGACCTCTGCCCCGGTGATCACGACACCGATTCAGGATGCCACGGTCGCGCCGGGCGACACCGTCACGTTTACCGCGGCGGCTACATCCACCCCGTCTCCGACGGTTCAGTGGCAGCGCACCAACAACGGCGGAACTTTCGTCAACGTCCCGGGCGCGACGAGCACGACGTACTCCTTCACCGCGTCAACCGCCGACGCCGGCCACCAATACCGCGCGGTCTTCTCGAACGGTGTCGGCCAGGCGTCGACCACCGCGACGCTTACCGTGCAGAAGGCGCCGAGCTTCACGAGCGGCACGTCGACGACGTTCGTCTCCGGAACCTCGGGCGATTTCGCGGTGACAACGGGCGGATTCCCAGCGCCCGCGATCACCATCGGTGCGCATCCGGCCTGGCTGGTTCTCACGGACAACGGTGATGGCACCGCGTCGTTGACCGGAACGGCGCCAGCCACGGCCGCGGGCACGACGGTCACCGTGACCCTGACCGCCACGAACGTTGCATCCCCGAACGCTACCCAGCAGGTGTCGATCCTCATCGACCAGGCGCCCGTGGTGACGACCAACCCCGCCGACACGGTCGTCACCCCTGGCTCAACGGCCACCCTCAGCGTCGCTGCAGACGGATACCCGGTTCCGACGGTCCAGTGGCAGGTGTCGACCGACTCGGGCGCGCACTTCTCGAACATCGCGGGAGCGACATCCATCGACCTCGTGTTCACCGCGTCGCTCGGCGACAGCGGGCACCAGTTCCGGGCCGTCTTCACCAACTCGGTGACGGCCGCAAACACCACGGCCGCGACCCTCCGAGTAGGCCGCGCGCCGGTGTTCACCTCCCCCGCGAGCACGATCTTCGATGTCGGTGTAGCAAACAGCTTCACCTTCGTCACGAACGCCGCACCGAGCGCCACGATCTCGATCGCTTCCCTCCCCGGTTGGTTGAATCTTCACGACAATGGCGACGGGACCGCCACGCTGTCCGGTACCCCGACCGCGACGGACACCGGCGCCCAGCAGCTGCAGCTCAACGCGACCAACACCTTCGATCCGGATGCGTCGCAGCAGTTCACGTTCGAGGTTGATGCAGCGCCGCTGATCGTGAGCGCAGACTCGACATCGTTCGATGCCGGGATTCCAGGCTCCTTCGACGTGGAGGCGAATACGGGCTACCCGACCTCCACTGCCCTGTCGATGACCGGCACCCTGCCGAGCGGCCTTACGTTCTGGGACAACGGCGACGGATCCGCGACGATTTCGGGAACGCCGGATGCCGACGCGGGCGGCGACTACCCGGTCACCATCGTTGCAACCGCAGTCGGCGGCCACGCGCTCCAGTCATCGCAGTCCTTCGATGTCGTCGTGAATCAGGCGCCGGCATTCGACAGCCCAAGCGGAATCAGCCTGCTGGTCGGCGATCCCATCGATGACATCGTGTCCACGGCGATGGGCTTTCCGGCGACCACGGGCATCAGCATGGTGGGCAACTTGCCCGCTGGTCTGAGTTTTGTCGACAACGGTGACGGCACGGCTGATATCTCGGGAACTGCCGAGGCGGGTTCTGGCGGCGTCTACACGGTGACTCTGACCGCGGCTGCGCTTGGCGGCGCAGGTCTGAGCAGCGAGCAGCTCCTCAGCATCACCGTGATGGAGAGGCCGACGATCACCAGCGAGAACACCGAAACGCTGGATGTCGGTACGGCCGGAAGCTTCACAGTGACCACCTCCCCGGGTTTCCCTGCAACCACCGACTTGACTGAGGATGGGGCGCTGCCTGACGGTGTCAGTTTCATCGACAACGGCAACGGAACCGCGACACTATCTGGCACACCGACAACCGGCGCCGGCGGGGATTACCCGATCGTGCTGACAGCAACGGCGCTCGGCGGTTTCCCGCAGACCCAGAACTTCGACCTGGTGGTCAACGAAGCGCCGCACATCTCGAGCGCTCCGTCTTCCACGTTCGAAATCGATGCAGCCAGCAGCTTCACCGTCGCAACGTCACACAGCTACCCGACTCCGGTCACGCTGTCGGAGGTCGGCGCGCTGCCCAACGGCATCACGTTCCTCGACAACGGCGATGGGACCGCGACGCTGAAAGGCACACCGACTGTCTCCGGAACATTCGCGCTGACGTTCTCAGTCGCTGATGCGACCACTGCGTCTGACGTGCAATCCTTCACACTCAACGTTGCGACGTCCCCGCTGTTCGCCGGAACGCTGGACTCGACGTTCACGGCGGGCGTCACTTCGAGCGTGACCTTCGACACGACACCTGGCTTCCCGACATCCACTTCGCTGTCGGTCACGGGTTCGCTGCCCGCGGGTCTGACATTTCTCGACAATGGCGATGGAACGGCAACCCTCTCTGGTGCCCCGACGCCGGAATCGGTCGGTGCTTATTCGGTGACGTTTGTCGCGAGCAACTCAGCGAGCCCGGACACGACCGGTGGCGCAACCATCACGGTCGTAGCGGCGGATCCGGTCGCCCTGCCCCAGTCGCTGCCTCCGCAGGCTGCGGGGACGATTGGAGGCGTGCCCAGTCAGAGCACCGAGGGCCAGTCGATCACCGTCACCGGAGAAGGATTTGCTCCCGGCGCTCCCGTGATCATTGGCGCGTACTCGACGCCGATGACGCTGGCGACGGTGACGGCGGATGACGCCGGCGCGTTCTCGGCAACCATCGTGATTCCGCACCTGCTGGGTCACCACACGATCGTCGCTTCGGGCGTGACTGCTTTTGGAGTCGCACAATTCCTGGAGTCGGCAACCGAGATCAGCGTGCCCGCCTCGGGCCTGGCGTTCACCGGCATGTCGGATGTCGGGTCGGCGCTGTTCCTCGGATTCGCGTTCCTCGTGCTCGGCGCGCTGTTGCTTGGTTGGGTCTACCGCCGCAGGCTCAGCGCGCGAGCTCCTCGGTAATCGCCGCGACGAAGCCGTCGACGTCGGCTTCCGTCGTGTCGTATGAGCACATCCAGCGAACCTCGCCGGCAGCACGGTCCCAGTCGTAGAAGCGGAACCTTTCGCGAATACGGTCTGCGGCTGCGTTGTCGAGCACGGCGAAAATGGCGTTCGCGTCGGTCGGCTGGCTGAACGAGAGTCCGCTGATCGAGCCGTTCGCGATGCCAGCTTCGAGTTCGCCACGTAAGCGAGCCGCCATGGCGTTGGCGTGCGCAGCAGAGCGCAGGTAGAGGTCATCCTCGAGCAGCGCAAGCAGTTGCGCGCTGACGAACCGCATCTTCGACGCGAGCTGCATGTTCAGTTTGCGAAGGTAGATGAGACCGTCGCTCTTCGACGGGTCGAGCGCGACAATCGCCTCGCCGTACAGCAGCCCATTCTTTGTGCCGCCGAAGCTCAGGATGTCGACGCCGGCGTCAACGGTGAAGTCGCGCAATTGCGCCCCGAGCGCCGCTGCCGCGTTGGAGATGCGGGCGCCATCCATGTGCAGCACCATTCCGCGAGCGTGAACGTAGTCGGCGATCGCTCGAATCTCCGCCACCGAATACAGCGTGCCGAGCTCGGTCGTCTGCGTAATGCTGACTGCCGCCGGCTGAACTCGATGTTCGTCGCCCCAACCCCAGGCCTGGGTTTCGATGAGTTCCGGGGTGAGCTTTCCGTTCGGGGTATCTATCGTCAGCAGCTTGAGACCGGAGATCCGCTCCGGAGCACCACCCTCATCGGTATGGATGTGCGCGGTGCTCGAGGAGATCACAGCGCCCCAGCGAGGCATAACGCTCGTCAGCGCTGTGACGTTGGCGCCGGTGCCGTTGAACACGGGAAACGTCTCAGCCTGCTCGCCGAAGTGTGCACGCATGACCTTCTGCAGCTGCTGGGTGTAGACATCCTCGCCGTAAGAAATCTGGTGGCCGCCGTTGGCCTCCGCGATTGCGGCGATGACTTCTGGGTGTGCTCCGGCGTAGTTGTCGCTTGCGAAGCCGCGGTACTCGGTGTCGTGCAGTCTCATGGTTCCAGTCTGACAGGGCGTCGCCAGGTCGCCGTCCCCGGGCAGCCCCAAGCTATCCGGGGACGGACGTCTCTGGCGGTGCTACTTGCTCCAGTTGATGCGCACCGACGCCGGAATGGTCGGGTCGATGCTCACTGAGAGCTGTGCACCGGGCTGCAACCTCGCGAGGTTGAGGTACGGGATGAGCAGCTGGGTCGTGATCGGCACAGGCAGGCCGTCCGGCAGCATCACCAGAAGGGTCACCTGGACCATCTGGTTCACGTTGACCATCATCCCGGTCTGCTGTGCGGACTGGACGGTTGCGGTCGCGTCGACCCGACGAGCTTCGCTGGCCGGGTCGGGAGTTTGAGGCTGGGACGCCGCGAACGCAGCGTTCATGGCGTCCATTTTCGCCTTGGCGTCACCCATCTGCGCCTTGACGTCCATCTTCTCCTGCTGCTCCTCACCCATGATGCGGAGCTTGTTGAGGTCGCCGAAGAACCCCATGGCTTAGGCCGTCGTGTAGAGGGTGTTGAACTTCGATCCGACCGCGCGGTCGTCCTTGATGCGGGCGCCCCAACCCTCTTTTGCCGCGTCCCAGTCGGCTACCTTGACTCCCTTGGACTGGGCGATCTCAGGCAGCAGGCTCTGGTCATTCCCGCGCGCACCGAGCTCCTTGATGATCGCGGTATAGGTCTCGAGCGAAACTCCCGCGATCGGCTCAAGCTGGGCCGCCGATGGTTCGCCGTAGATACCCGCGTTGAGATTGTTGACGTACGCCTGTCCACCACCCATCTGCATCTGCTGGGCTGCTGCAGCCTGAGCCTGCGCGTTGGCCGCGAGCTGGTTGGCCGACTCCATCATTCCGGGCGCGGCTTCAACCATGTCCTTCATGTCCTTGAACCCCTTTAGGATTCCCATGATCGTTCCTTTCACTGGTCTGGTCCCTCAACTCCAGACGCGGAGAGGGGGTAGCCACCAGCATCCGACCAGCGGATGAAACGTGCCATGAGTAGTTGTTGCCTACTTTTTGGGTCTCAGATCGACGCTCGTGCCGTTGAGCTCGGCCGCCGGTGAGTCCCAGAGCGGAAGGATGTTTGACGCCAACGTCTCTACCGGAGT
>DASXNG010000182.1:0-2216 GCA_036495225.1 Galbitalea sp. | reverse complement strand
ACCCGCACCAAGTGGGGCCGTTCGGTCTACGCGGTTGGAGGCAACGTCGAAGCAGCACGGCGCGCAGGTATTCGCGTCAACCGCGTCTACGTCCTGGTGTTCGTGCTCTGTTCCACGTTTGCCGCGCTCGGCGGTCTGCTCTACGCCGGCCACCTCGGTTCGGCTGGCCTTGACAGTGGTTCCGGTGACTTCAACCTCGACGCGATCGCCGCGGCGGTCATCGGTGGTACCAGCCTCTTCGGTGGCCGTGGATCGGCGTGGTCGGCTCTGCTCGGCATCCTGGTCATCTGGTCGATCTCCAACGGTCTGCAGCTGTTGAGCCTCGACTCCTCGGTTCGTTACATGATTACCGGTGCGGTTCTGCTGCTCGCGGTGATCGTTGACTCGGTCTCGCGTCGTTCGCGTGTCGCGGCCGGTCGAGCCTAACCAAGCAACGCCAGACGCAACTCCCCCCGGTCGATGGTCGGGGGGAGTTGTGCACTTAAGGGGAGAATGAACGCATGACCGATCAGAACCTCGCTGTCATTGTTCTTGCGGCAGGGAAGGGGACTCGAATGAAGTCCTCGCGTCCGAAGGTGTTGCACAGTCTGGCCGGCATTCCCATCCTTGGGCACGTCCTCGCAACGGCCCGCGAGCTGAAACCGGCGCATGTCGTCGTCGTCGTGCGGCACGAAAGGGACGCAGTTTCCGACGCGGCGCTGGCACTCATGCCGGATGCAGTGGTCGTCGATCAGGACCATGTCCCTGGCACCGGTCGCGCGGTTGAGCACGCGGTTGACGCGCTTCCGCCCGCCTTCGGTGGTGATGTCGTCGTGGTGAGTGCCGACGTTCCCCTGTTGGATTCGGACACCCTCAGCGCGCTGCTGGTTGCCCATCGCGCAGGCACAAGCGCGGCGACGCTCCTGTCCGCAGTCTTCGACGACGCGACAGGTTACGGCCGCATCATCCGTTCCGCGTCCGGTACGGTCGACCGCATCGTGGAACAGAAGGATGCGACGGAAGCGGAGCTTGCCGTTCGCGAGGTCAACTCCGGCACCTACGTTTTCAAGCGTGAACCCCTCACCCGCATGCTGCACCGGGTCGATCTCAACAACGAGCAGGGTGAGAAGTACCTGACCGATGTCATCGGCCTGCTTCGAGCGGATGGCGCGGAAGTGACAGCCGTGCCCGTCGCCGAGAACTGGATAGTCGGCGGCATCAACGACAGGGTGCAGCTGGCCGACGCGGCGAAGCGTCTGAACGCGATGATCGTGCGCGGCTGGCAGCTCGCCGGGGTGACGGTGCTCGATCCTGAGTCGACGTGGATCGACCTCGCGGCGACGATCGGCGAAGACGTCGAGTTGCTGCCCGGCACGATGCTGATCGGCCCGACGGTGATCGAACGCGGCGCGAGAATTGGGCCCGACACGAGCCTCGACTCCTGCGAGATCGGTGAGGGCGCCGTCGTGCGTCGCACGGACGCGACGCTCGCCGTGATCGGCGCCGGCGCATCCGTCGGGCCCTTCGCCTATCTGCGCCCTGGAACGTATCTTGGCGCGAACGGCAAGATTGGCACGTTCGTCGAAACCAAGAATTCGAGGATCGGCGCCGGGAGCAAAGTGCCCCACCTCAGCTACGTCGGCGACGCGACCGTGGGCGAAGGAGCCAACATCGGCGCGGGTACCATCGTCGCGAACTACGACGGCGTGAGCAAGAACAAGACCGTTGTCGGTTCCCACGTGCGTACCGGTTCTCACAACGTCTTCGTCGCCCCCGTTAGAATTGGTGACGGAGCCTACACAGGTGCTGGCACGGTCGTTCGTAAGGACGTCCCACCGGGCGCGCTAGCTATCAACGTTGCTCCGCAGCGCAACATGACTGGCTGGGTCGAAGCCAATCGTCAAGGCACTGCAGCGGCCGAGGCTGCGGCGGCGGCGGGCGACTCCGAGCCAGCCTGACCCGTCGGCGAGCCGGCAGGAAGCAGGACACGTGGCCGAGATCATCGCCAGCGGAAAGAAGCGCTTGGTTGTCGTATCGGGGCGCGCTCATCCGCAGCTCGCGATCGATGTCGCAGAAGCCTTGCAGACCGAACTCGTGCACACGGATGCGCGCACCTTCGCATCGAGCGAGATCTACGCGCGCTTCGATGAGAGCGTCCGAGGTAGTGACGCTTTCGTCATCCAGTCGCACACTCGGCCGGTGAATGAGTGGCTCATGGAGCAGCTCATCATGATCGA
>DASXNG010000181.1:0-3392 GCA_036495225.1 Galbitalea sp. | reverse complement strand
CGTGCCTTCTGGCGCGCGCAGAGGTGGTGGAGTGGGGTCGTACGTGTGCTCGGTCCACGCGGTGCCGTCCCAGTAGCGCTGGAGAGATTGGCCGGCGGCAACCGGGTACCACCCGGGAGGCGTGGCCGGTTGCTGGGGGTTTGTCACTGTGAGTTCTCCTCGTTCGGGGACTTCCGCCAGCCTATGCGTCACAGCGCTCGAACGGGAGTGCCGATTGTTCCAGTCACCAGGCGACCACTCACCAGGCAACTACGGAGGCGGGGCCGGGGCGCGCCGTGACTTCTTCCAGAGGCACGAACTGCGAATCGGCGGTCACGAACTGAAGCGTGACCGGTTGGTCTGTGCCGACTTCGACCATGCGCGACGCGCTTCCCCACTGGCTCGGGTTGTACTCATCGCCCCACTGGATGAGCGCTGCAATCACGAGGTTCAGGCCGCGACCCGCCTCTGTGAGGTGGTAGCTGAACCGTTCGCGCGAACCCTCTTCGCGATAGACGCGCTTTTCGAGGATGCCCGCTTCGACGAGCGAGGCGAGTCTCGCCGACAGGATGTCGGTCGGAATGCCAAGTTGGTCGCGGAATTCCGAGAACCTCGTTTGTCCCCGCAACGCATTGCGAACGATCAGCAGCGACCACTTCTCGCCAACGACATCGAGCGTGCGCACGACCTGGCAGCGGGGCTCCTCCACGAGTGATTTGAACGGCATGGAACCAGAATACAACATAAGTTGGAAAAACCAACTCAGACCTGTTAGGTTGTCGTGGTGACTCACTCCTTCCGGCTATCACGTCGCGGTATCTTCTGGTCTTCCGCCTCCGTTCTGGCGCTGTCGCTCTGGTCGAGCGGTGCACCGAGCGTGCTTTATCCCATTTACGCGCGCGAATGGAACTTGCCTTCCGTGGTTGTTACTGCCGTCTTCGGCACCTACCCGGTTGCGCTACTGCTCGTCCTGCTGTTCTTCGGGGGAGTGTCCGACTTCATCGGCCGCAGGCGCGCGATGCTGATCGGAGTAGGGCTCATCGCGGTGTCCGCCGCCGTCTTCGCCCTCGCGCCCAACGTCGGTTGGCTCTTCGTGGCTCGCGTGCTGCAGGGCGTCGGCGTCGGGTTCGCCCTGGGCGCTGCGAGTGCTGCCCTGGTCGAACACAACATCTCAACCAACCCGAGGTTCGCAAGTTCGCTCACGACGGCGTCGACTGCAGCAGGGCTGACGCTCGTCCTGCTGATCTCAGGAGTGCTTGCGCAGCTTGCACCTCTGCCGCTGGTCTTGAGCTACCTGATTCTCTTCGTTCTCGCGGCCGTGGCGTTTGTGTTCGTGATGCTTTCCCCCGACGATCGACCGCTGCCGAACAGGTCGGGCTTTCGTCCCCAGCGACCGCACCTGCCGCGGGGAAACGTTCGTGCCTTCGTTGTTGCGACGCTTTCGGTCGGAGTCGCCTACGCGGTCGGCGCCATCTTCCTGTCGCTCGGCGCGACGATGGCCAGCCAGCTCACCGACACGAGCAACCTTGTGGTGATTGGCGCGACGCTCGCGCTGTCATCGCTCTGCATCGGGGTAACGGCGTTGCTGATCCAACGCATCCACGCTCACGTCACGATCGTCGTTGGCAGTCTGGTTTCGCTCGTCGGGCTGGGCCTCATGGCGGCGACGGCGGCATCCGGTTCGCTCGGGCTGTTCCTGACCTGGTGCGTGATCGGAGGGGTCGGCTATTCGCTCGCCTTCACGGGTGGGCTGGCGCTCGTCAATCGCACCGCGGCACCGGAACACCGTGGGGCGACCCTGTCGCTCGTCTACCTCATCGGCTACCTGTTGCAGGCGATCACGGCCATTGGCGCGGGCGCACTCGCAACTTCGCTCAGTCTGCGGGTCGCGATCGATGTCGCCGCCCCCGCCGTCGGGCTGCTCTGCGTAGCGGCGATCATCCTCGCCGGGGTCGACTTTGGTGCCAGGCGACGGGCGATGGCGCCCGCCGCCTAGCGCTCGATCGCTTAGCGCTCAGTTGCGTTGTGGCAGCTCCTGAAGCGACCACGTGTTGCCGTCTGGGTCGGAGAAGCGCACGAATCGGCCCCATGGCAGAGTCTCGATTTCGCTGGCACCGACGCCCGTGGCGAGAAGTCCCGCGCGAGCGGCGTCGGCATCTGAAATGACGATCTGCACCCCGCGCTGGGATCCCGGCTCCATGTCGGTGATGCCCGTGCCCAGCACGATCGAGCAGGCGGAGCCCGGAGGAGTGAGCTGTACGAAGCGGATGTCGCCGTCGACGCTGTGATCGTGGTCGAGCACGAATCCGACCTGGTCGCGGTAAAAGGCGATAGCGCGATCGACGTCGGCGACGGGGATGGCGACGAGTTCGATTTTCCAGTCCATGATGCGATTCCTTTAGGGTTCGAGGTGGTTGATGTTTCAAGGCTAGAAGGCATATAGGTCAGTATTTGTCCTAAATTCGAGCAGAATTGGACCATGGCCGAGACCACCTCGAGGACGCTGCTCTTGCTGTCGTTGTTGCAGGCCCATCGCGAGTGGGCGGGCTCGGAACTTGCCGGCCGACTGGGCGTCACCGAGCGAACTCTGCGACGGGACATCGAACGCGTGCGCGAGTTGGGTTACCGAATCGAGGCGACCCGTGGACCGGCGGGCGGATACCGGCTCGAGGCTGGGGGCCAGCTTCCACCGCTGCTACTGACCGACGATGAAGCCGTGACCATGGCGCTTGGTCTGCGTCTCGCGGCGACGGCCGGGCTCGTCGATGGCGAGCTGACCACGCAGACCGCGCTAGCGAAGTTCGAGCAGCTGCTCCCGGGCGCCCTACGCGCCAGAGTTGCGGCGCTTGCTTCCCACTCGCAGGCAGAGTCACCGCGAGAGGCAACCGTCTCGCAGAAGCTGCTTGGCGCGCTCGCGATCGCCTGCCGCGACTGCGAGCGCATCCGCTTCGCCTACTCGGATGGCGCGGGCAACAAGTCCAGTCGAGTAGTCGAGCCGCACGGCCTTGTCACGGCGTCGCGCAACTGGTTCCTGGTCTGCTGGGATCTTGACCGCCAGGACTGGCGCACGTTCAGAGTCGACCGCATGTCGAAGTTCTTCGGCACTCGCGTTCGATTCCCACCACGGCAGCTGCCCACCGGAACTGCGGTGGACTTCGTCACTCGATCCCTTGGGGCGCTCCGTCGGCGGGTTCGCATTGAGGTGGTCCTGCAACTTCCCATCGCTGAAGCAAGAGCCGCATTTGGTGCGTGGGGAAGGCAGGCCGTTGCCATCGACGCAACGACAACCCTCTGGAGCATCGAGGCCGAATCGGGCGAACACGCCTTCGGTGCGCTCGCCTGGATTCCCTCTGGCGTCGAGTACGAGGTTCGTGCCGAACCGCAGCTATTGGGCTACTTTCGCGATGCGGCGA
>DASXNG010000180.1:0-20337 GCA_036495225.1 Galbitalea sp. | reverse complement strand
AGCCCCGAGCAGTCCCAGTAGGTCGGGCCGGCGCCATCCAGCTTGTACGGCTTGCCGAGCTGGGCCTCCGCGAAGTGAATTGCGGTGGCAACCTTTGAGCCGTCCGGAACTCCGGGGATCGGTCCAGCGGGCACGCCGTCGGCCGGCGGCGCTTTCTGTGCGGCCTGCTTTGCCTCCCAAGCGACGCCCGCGTAGTACCCCGCCTCCGTCGCGGCGGACACGTTGTTCAGCGAAGCGAGCTGCGCCGTGAGCACCTTCTGTTCTGTGGTCTGCGTGGTGACCCTGGATTGCGCGGTCGCAGCAGCAGTGTTTGCGGCCGCTAGAGCCGACTCGGCCGTGGCCGCCTTCGTAGCCCGGTCGCTCTCTGCAATGGATGCCTGGTCGCTCAGCGCCTTCGCCGTCTTGCGGTCCTGCTGCGCCTGCGCAAACAGCTTCGAGGACTGCTCGCCGAGCTTGTTGATCGTGCCGAGCACGTCGAGCAGGTCACTCGCGTGGTACCCGTCCAGAACGAGCTGCAGCGTGAGGTCTCCGCTGCCCTCCCGCGCGAGTTGGGCGGCAAGCAGGCTCGCTTCGCGCGACGAGGCTTTCGCCTTCTCGTCGGCAGCAGCTGCCTGGGTGCTCAGCTGGTCAGCGGTCGTGGTCGCCTGCTGGAGCGCGCTCTTGGCTTCGAGATATTCCTCGCCACGTTCGAGCGCCGTCTTGCCCGCCGCGGCGGCCGAGTTTTGCAGG
Source organism: Galbitalea sp. (assembly GCA_036495225.1). Lineage (GTDB taxonomy): Bacteria > Actinomycetota > Actinomycetes > Actinomycetales > Microbacteriaceae > Galbitalea. The sequence goes on along the minus strand of DASXNG010000180.1, from coordinate 19,608 downwards.
GAGACGATCAGCGCGGTCAGCTTCTTGATCTCGGCCTTTTTCGCTGCGGCGTTGTGCTTCGCCTTCAAGACATCAGACCAGGTGGGAAACGTCGGATCTGCGCTCGCCGAACCGCCAGCACCAATCGTCACCGCCAGCGCGGCAACGATCACGACGGATATCGCCCCCAAGGGGCGTCTCAGCTTGCGCACTAGTTCGCGGCCCCGCTAGCCAAGGACGATCCCCTGAGATCGCATAAAGGGAACCGGATTGATGGGCGCGCCGTTGTCGATGACCATGAAGTGCAGGTGACAACCGGTCGCCTCGCCGGTCGAGCCGGTGTGGGCGATCAGTTGTCCGACGTGCACGGCTTCGCCGTTGTGCACGAGGATGCCACCCGCTTTGATGTGACCATACCCGGTGCCGTACTGGCCGCCGTTGGCGATTTGGATGAACTCGCCGAGGCCGCCGTACCAGCCGGCGTAGGTGACGGTGCCACTGTGCGCGGCATAGATCGGCACGTTGCATCCGTCTGCTATGTCGGTGCCCGTGTGTAGGCGATATCCGCCGTCGACCGGGTTCACGCGCATCCCGAAGCCAGAGGTGATCACACCTACCGCTGGACGCGCCCAACCGCTGGAGGAGATCTCCGTGCTGCCGCCCGCGCCTGCGCCGTATTGGGCCTGGACGCCCTTGATGTATGAGGCCTGGGTTGCCTTGAAGTTCTTGGTCATCGCGGTCAGCTGCGCCTCGAGCTCGGCCCGATGCTGGGTCGATGCGTCGAGGGCCGCGGTCGCGGCATCCGCAGCTTTCTGCGCTGCCTCGGCAGCGTTCTGCGCGACGATCTTGAGGTTCTTGAGAATCGCCTTCGCAACATTGGCCTGATCGGTGAGCGCCTGTGCGGTGTTCTTGTCTTCGAGGGCCTTCTTATAGACGGCCTCGGCGCGCTCCGAAATCTTGCCACCGTCGCCGATACCGTCAAGCACGCTTGCCGCGTCCTTGCCGTTCAGGAAGAGGTTCAGCTGAAAACCGTTTGCACCGCTGCGGGCCATTTGGGCCGCGAGTTGTCCGGCCTGCTGCTCTGATTCCTTGCGCAGCTTTTCGGCGGCCGCTGCTTGCTTTTCGAGCGACTGCTCGGTGATGGCAGCGGAATAGTAGGCATCCTGGGCCGTTCCGTATGCGTCGCCCTTGGTTTGCGCCTCGGCCGAGGTTGCCTTCACCTTGGCGTCGAGCCCGGCAATGATCGCCTTGATGCGCTTGACCTCGAGGGCCTTCGCATTCTTGTTCGCCAGCGCCTTCTGCACGTCGCTCCACGACGGGTAGCTCGTCGCGAACGCGGCTTCAGGTGTTGAAGCGATGATGGATGCCGATGCCAGCATCCCGATAACGATAAGGCTGGCCGTCAATCGACGCGTCCCCGGGCGCGCGCCGTTCACGGCAGGTGGCAGCCTCTTCATGCAGTCCCCGAATCGTGTTGCGTCCCTCTAGTCACGCTAGTAACACTGTTAACATCGCTAACAGTAACAACGCGGACCCAGATTGCCCAGTATTTCGTTCTCCCGGGTCGACACGGCATGTCGCGCGACCAAGCTTCAACATCGGGTTGAACCTACTCGCGACCCGAGGGGATGCCACGCACAAACGCGCCCTTTCATACGGAATCCACACGGTTTGGCATTTCGGCGGGCGCCACCGTATGCTTGTCCCTCGGTTGCTATGGCGTTCTGAACTCCATGGCCCCATCGTTTAGTGGCCTAGGACGGCGCCCTTTCACGGCGTTAACACGGGTTCGAATCCCGTTGGGGTCACGAAAACACCACTCAGAATTAAATAGCAAGGCCCTGTAGCGCAGTTGGTTAGCGCGCCGCCCTGTCACGGCGGAGGTCGCCGGTTCAAGTCCGGTCAGGGTCGCCAAGGCACGATTGCCTCTCGCCAGGCAGTCGTGTCTTCCTGTAACTGCCTGCTTTTGGCGGCTGCAGGGCTCTGTAGCTCAGTTGGTAGAGCGCACGACTGAAAATCGTGAGGTCACGGGATCGACGCCCGTCGGAGCCACGGTCCCGCCTCCCAGGCTTCTACTGGGGGCGGGATTTTTTCGTTGCCCTCGTGCGCGGGCTCCTGCGTGTGGTACTCCTGCGCGGTGCTCCTGCGTGGTGCTCCCGCGTGGTACTCCTGCGCGGTGGCGGGAGTTACTGCACCCTCCGGACGGAGAAACACTCCCACGGAGGGAGTCGTAACTCCCGCCACCGGACACTTTCTCCCGCCACCACCACTTGTGCGGCCCTGTGAAACTCGCTCGCCCCGCCACGCTCCCACCGGCAAACTGCGGTCGGTCCCGATGAGGCGAATCCTTCAGCAACCCAGTCGCGAGGGGTTCAGCGTTGGCATTAGTCTCCGATCGCAGATTCTCGACGTCGAAAGTCTCCGTGAGGTCGCCAACGCGCTGGGCGCGAAATGGGATGATCCCAAGCCCGGGCCACTCAACCCGAGGCTTCGGTCCGGAGTCCCCGAACAGCTCGGTGCACACCTTCACGTGCACCTGCGCGATGAGAGCACGAGCCTCGCCTCGAGTCCACCTGCTGACCGCCATGTCCTTTCTCGGGAGCACGGAGGTCCTGCAGCTTGGCTCGGATGACCCCGCGCTTGAAGTCCCAGTCGATGTCGAGCAGCACATTCCGGACCTTGGCCCCATCGATAGTAACTACCGGTCCGATCTGACCCTCCTCTCGACGCTGCACCTGCGGGTCTAGGTTTGCGCGCGCGGAGCCGCGCCGCCCATGCCATACCATCGTGAGCCATGGCCACCCTGTTCCAGCGCTCCACTATCGGCGCACTCCTCGCGGGGATCTTCGACGGCGACGAACCGATCGGCGCACTCCTCGAACGCGGCGACTTCGGGCTGGGGACCTTCAACGCGCTCGACGGTGAGATGGTCGTACTCGACGGCACCTGCTACCACGTTCGCTCGGACGGGAGCGCCGTGCTCGCCGACACCACGAACCTCACTCCGTTCGCGGCGGTGACGCGGTTCACGCCTGAGCACACTTTGAGGGTCGTCAAGCCACACCATCGCACGGATGTCGCCGCCATGATCGATCGCGCCAGTCGCGGCGAAAACATCACCATCGCCGTCAAGATCACCGGCCGGTTCTCCAGTGTGAGGATGCGCACGGTCAGCGCACAGGAGAAGCCCTACCCTTCGCTAGCTGAGGCGAGCAAGAACGAAACCGAACTCGAGCTCACCGACATCGATGGCACCCTGGTTGGTTTTCGCACACCGGAGTTCGAGCACAGCATCGGCGTCGCCGGCTATCACCTGCACTTCATCGACAGCACACGAACTCGTGGTGGCCACATGCTCGACTTCGAGCTGGAAGCAGGGCAGATCGATCTGATGGAGCTCACCGAAATCCATCTCAGTCTGCCCTCGAAGGGCGCGTTCCTGAGGGCGAACCTTGACCCGGAGGATGCTGCGGAGCTCATCCACTCCGCCGAGGGGAACTAGTACCCAGCAGTGAATCGCTTGTTCATGTATTTCGGCGACTCGATCTCGTCGACGATGGCGACAGCAAGGTCCTCGTAGCTGAGCACGGCTACCCCCTCGGAGTCCACGACCGGCGTGTCGAGGGCCGTTCGGTAGGTGCCGCGGCGCTCTCCCGGCGCGAAGTGCACGGGTGGCGGTGACACGTACGTCCAGTTGACTCCGGCGTCGCGCGCGTTCGCCCGATACCAGTCCAGCGCCAGGAGCTGGGCTTTGGCGTTCTCAAGGTATTGGGGCGGGAAGTGTGCGCCATCCATGATCGTTCCGCCGTCCGGGGCGAGCAGGCTCGCGCCGCCGCCCATGTGGAGCAACCTGGGTCGGGGTGTCGGGTGCGTTGAGAGAACGCCAACCACCGTTTTTGCCGCCTTCAACCAGGGAGTGACCGAGTAGCTTCCGATTGCCAGGACCACCGCATCGGTCGACGAGACGTGCTCACCCACGGAACTCGCGATCGTGGCATCCCCTTTCACCAGGATGGCGCGCGGGTCAACATCGACAGCTGCGTCCGGATATCGCACAACTGCCTTCACGGAATGGCCTCGATTGAGGGCTTCCTTCACAATCCGCTGGCCGGCTCTGCCGTTGGCACCGAAGACAACTATTTCGCTCATGTCCACACCTGGTTCTCAACGCCCGCGGCGCATAGCCGCTGGCGAGTCACCGTCCAGAGGACGGTCGCACTCTCCAGTATGTTCCCGGTCGACGATCGGGAACGATCTGGCGTCAATTTCTCAGGTTAAGACCAGTGAGTCAGCGCTTATGCATCACTCCCAGCAGGTAACCGGCAACCGCAGCGATTACCACCGCGATGGCGACAGCCTGCGCCGGGTTGCGCTGCGCCGCATCGGTTGCCCTGTCGGCAGCCTCATTGATCGACGCAGTCGCCGAGGAGATGCCAGAAGACACACTCTGGTGGACGTCATCGATTGCTTCGCTAACCTTGCTAGCCGCGTCGTTTGCGCCACGCGCCGCCTGGGATGACACGTCGCCCAGCTTGGCCTGCGCAAAGTCAGACGCACTGTCGACTCCGTCGTGTACCGCGTTGCCCGCGTCCTCAACTGCGTCTCTTGCTTGTTCGTTGTCAAAATCGGCCATTGGTTCATTCCCATCTCTCCGTATCGACGCTAAATACGAGGCGAACGAACGGAAAGCGCTTTCAATCCGCAGGCGAAAGGTGTAGCGCGCGGCACTCGCAGCAACCGATAACATCCCCTCATAGACGGGGAGGTGTCGCGATCGAAATGGAGCCTGTACCCTTCACCGAGCCGCTGGCGAGCATACTTTTCACGGCAGCCCTCGTCGTCATGATCCTCGTGCAATTGAGATCAGGTTCAGGTTTTTTACGCAAGACGACCCCCGGGGCCATAACCCGCGTCGACCGGGGCTCCCTCATTATCGTGATGTTCACGACGGCGCTGGGAGTACTCGGAGCGGCAGCCGCGGCGAGCCACGCACCGTGGGCAACTATCGCGTCTGGACTGCCGCTCGTGCGATGGATCGTATTCGGTATCGGTCTTGCGGCGATCGTGGGCGGCGCACTGTTTCGTCTCTGGGCCGTAGTCACTCTGGGCCGGTTCTTCACTCTCGACGTGCGGATCACGGCCGATCAGAAGGTCGTCACGGCCGGCCCGTACAGGTGGGTGCGGCATCCGAGCTACACGGGGCTCCTGCTCTCGCTGCTCGGCATCGGCCTCTGTCTCGGCAACTGGTTGTCGGTGCTCGCTCTTGTCGTGCTGCCGCTGATCGGGCTCGTGCGTCGCATCTTCGTTGAGGAGGATGCGCTGATGGCCAACCTTGGCGAGCCGTACAGGGAGTTCGCTGCGGGAAGAAAGCGGCTGGTGCCGGGCGTCTGGTAGCCCTGCGTCATCCTGACTGCGAGCCCATGAGTCCCTCGGCGCGGTTGCATAACTCCGGAATTCTGCCTGAGTTATGCGCAACGGGCGGAACCACCCGGGACTACGTCGTCGAGATCGCGAGGATCGCCAGCCCGTCGCCGGAGCTCAGTTCGCGAAATCCGAGCCGGTCATAGAAAGACCGGGCGCGAGTGTTGGCGGTTACCATCTCCAGATGCACGCCGGGAACACCGCGTTCCGCGAGAGCGCCGCGGATGGTGTCCATGAGTTGCCGTCCGAGTCCCTTGCGCTGCAGCTCCGGCAGCAAGTCGATGTGCAGGTGCGCTGGGTACTCGTCCAACTGCGGCCCGAGCGTGCGTTCCGGGTTGTGGCCGAGGGCGACCATGTGGGCTTCGTGGCTGGTCGAGGGGTCAACGTACGGGTACTTTGCCGCGAAGACCGGAAGTAGCTCCGCACGATAGCGGCGCACGAATTCGCGCACGTCTGCTGTCGCAATGACGTAACCGGAGACTCGCGAGCCGGTGTCAACGACGTACGCCATTTCCGGGTCGAGGTCCACGTACGGCCCGAAGAAGATGTCGCCCATGAGATCATCCGAGCTGTACATTCCCCTGGCGTCGCCGCCCACCTCCGCGGTGCGAATGCAGACGTCGTAGCAGTCCGACCGATCCTCCGGGCGATACGGACGGATGATCGGGGAGGGAAAATCTTTCACAGCTACGAGGATGCCATGGCCTCAGAACTGCTCTGCCCGACCTTCGAGCCGCTCGGCCAGAATCGGCATGCGGCTCAGCTGCACCGACCGGGCACGGGATGCCGCGAACCGAACGAGCCCGAAGGGAGCCCGAAGGTTGAGGGTGTCAACAACCGCCAGGTGCTCGAAGACCACCGCCGGTGCATCGTGCTCCTCGGGTGCACGGGTATTCGCCCACGCTAGCGGTTCACCCGCTGCGTGCTCTCGCGCGGTGTGCAGAGCCGTGGCAGATTGGGTTCCATGCCAAAGCAGGGCGCAACGTTAGCGGGCAGCAGACGACGCGCCTGGGAAGCTCGGGTGCAGTGGCCCGGGATCGTCGCGGCATCCGTCTATCTGCTGATCTACTCGTTCGTCGTGCTAGTGCCGGATATGTCCGGTGCGGCACTGGGCGCACTCATCACGGTCTTCTTCCTGATCTGGGCGTGCTTCATCGTCGACTACCTGGTCCGCATCGCGCTCACGCCGCAGGGCTGGCGCGCTGACTACTTCTGGCACAACAAGCGAGAACTCTTTTCGGCGCTGCTGCCGATCCTGCGCCCCTTTGTGCTCCTCCGAAAGCTGCAGCAGCTGCGGGGTTTTCGCGGTAGGAGTGGGGATTCCCTTCGGTCGCGAATTCTGGTTTCCGCATTGGCATACACCGTGCTCTTCGTCTACGTCATCTCGCTCACCGAGTACGCGGTCGAACGAGATGCCCCAGGCGGGACGATCAAGACCTTCGGAAATGCCGTGTGGTGGGCGATTGTCACGGTCGCGACGGTCGGCTACGGCGACTACACGCCGGTCACGGTTCCCGGTCGAATACTCGCTGTGATTCTGATGCTAGGAGGGGTAGCGATCATCGGTACCGCAAGCGCGACGATCGTGTCCTACCTGAACGAGAGAACGGGCAGGCTGCACAACCCCGAGGAACACGAAGAAGACAAAGCGGAATAACGACGACTAATCGCCAGCGACGACCCCAAGAAGTTGCGATCCGTACGCCTCGAGCTTCTTCTCGCCCACTCCGCTGATCACCGAAAGCTCGTCGAGCGTCGAGGGCTTCGTGAGCGCAATACCGCGCAGGGTCGCGTCACCAAAGACGATGTACGCGGGCACCGCCTGCTCCTTGGCGACAGCGGCACGCCACTCGCGCAGCTTCTCGAACAACGGCACCGCCTCCCCCGGCAAGGTTGCGGCAATCGACGACTTCTTCGCCGCGCGAACCGCGCGTTCCGGCTCCCGTCGCAGGTGCACCTTGTGAGAACCGTCAAGCACTCCGGCGCTCGCATCGGTGAGTATCAGGGTTCCATATCCATCGGAGTTGACGCCGAGCAGACCCTGCGCCAACAGCTGCCGCACGACGCCGCGCCACTCCTGTTCGCTCAGCTCCCCGCCGATGCCGAAGGTGGTCAACGAGTCGTGCCCCTGCTGCTCTACTCGCGTGTTGCGCTTGCCGAGCAGGATGTCGACGATGTGCTGAGCACCGAATTTCTGCCCACGCTCCCGCTGCAGACGTACGACCGTCGAGAGCAGTTTCTGAGCTGGGATCGTGCCATCCCACCCCTCAGGAGGGTTCAGACACGTGTCGCAGTTGCCGCACGGGTTCGACTTTTCGCCGAAATAGTTCAGAAGCTGAACACGTCGACACTGCAGCGTTTCGCAGAGCGCGAGCATCGCGTCGAGGTGCTGCGAGAGCCTGAGGCGGTGAGCACGATCGCCTTCAGACGTATCAATCATTCGACGCTGCTGGACGACATCCTGAAGTCCGTATGCCAGCCATGCGGTCGAGGGCAGGCCGTCGCGTCCGGCGCGGCCGGTCTCCTGGTAATACCCCTCCACGCTCTTCGGCAGGTCGAGGTGCGCGACGAAGCGAACATCCGGCTTGTCGATTCCCATACCAAAGGCGATCGTCGCGACCATGACGACGCCGTCTTCGCGCAGGAACCTTGATTGGTTGCGCTGGCGAATGGATGCATCGAGCCCTGCGTGATACGGAAGCGCGGCTATCCCGTGCTCGACCAGGAACTCGGCGGTCTTCTCGACGGATGCTCGGCTCAGGCAGTAGACGATGCCGGCATCCCCCGGATGCTCCGTTCGGATCAGTGAAAGCAACTGCTGCAACGGCTGGTTCTTCGGCTCGATTCGATACTGGATGTTTGGACGATCGAAGCTCGAAACGAACTGCGCAGCGGCCCCGAGATCGAGCCGCTTCGTGATTTCCTTGTGCGTCTGCTCGGTCGCAGTAGCGGTAAGCGCGATTCGGGGAATCGACGGCCAGCGCTCGTGCAGCATCGACAGCTGCAGATAGTCGGGGCGAAAGTCGTGACCCCACTGCGACACACAGTGCGCCTCGTCGATCGCGAACAAGGCGATTCTTCCGCGGTCGAGGAGATCGGATGTCGACTCCATGCGCAACCGCTCCGGCGCGAGATACAACAGGTCGAGTTCGCCGGCAATGTAAGCGGCCTCGACTCGGGTTCGCTCATCGCCGTTCTGGGTCGAGTTGAGAAAGGCCGCGCGCACTCCGAGCGCCGAGAGCGCGTCGACCTGATCCTGCATCAGGGCGATCAGCGGCGAGATGACAATGCCGGTGCCGGGCCGCAGCAGCGCGGGAATCTGGTAGCAGAGCGACTTGCCGCCGCCGGTCGGCATCAGAACGAGCGCGTCGCCGCCGAGGATGACCTGCTGGATGATTTCGGCCTGCTGCCCCCGGAAGGAGTCATATCCGAAGACTCGATGCAGAACTTCGAGCGCCTCTTTGTTGTGCGCGGCACTGCCCGGTGCGGTGTCTGGCAGAGTCGAAGTCACGCGTCAAGGGTATCCGCGACGGGTGACGGAAGGCTGCGGCTCCCCACACCGCAGTGACATTGCGCGGCGCTTCGAGTGCCTCAGCGACCGGCGTGCCTCAGCGACCGCTGTACCTCAGCGAGCGATCGCGCGGTCGTACGCCTCGTGCAGCCAGCCGATGAGCTCGTCGTCGAGTTCCGCGCCGTCGAGCAGTTTGACGCGGTGAGTGACCTGACTGTTCCAGGAGCCCGCGAGTTGGAGTCGGTCCGTCGCAGGCTCTCCCTTGAGCTTCAGCCCGACATCCATGCGATCTGCGGTTGTCGCGACGACGGCGAACTTCTTTCCGGCCCGAACCAGGCCGAGATAGGAGTCCGTGGGCTGCACGGTCACATCGTGACCGCCGAAGTGCATGACCGCAGCCATGAGCTCGTCGTAGGTCAGCTGCCAGACGCTCCTCTTACCGGAGAAGAACTTGTCGATCGCCTCCTCTTTCGGGGTGAGCCCGTTGATGCGCTGACGGAACACCGAGACGAGCGCCATCGCGTGGCCCCGACCGAGGCCGTAGTCTGCGGCGAGCCAGTCACAGATGGGGCCGGCCTTGATGTCGCCCTCGAGTAACCCCTTCTCACGTGCGATCGGTTCGAAGTCATCCGGAGTCATGCCGGTCTTCTGCTGAATGGTGTCGAGGTAGGCCTGAAAGGTCATGGTTAGAGAGTAGAGCGTCGGATTCGCTGTCAGGTAGCGCGTTGAGGTCGCTCTTCTGTCGTTGGTTGAGTAGCGAGCCGAAGGCACGCGTGGCCGTTTTCGCCTACGGATTCTTCGTGAGTTGCCCACTTTTGCTGGATTCAGTCGACGCTACTCAGCATTTGTGGGCGACTCACGCCAAAACGGGGTGGTTCAGCCGGAGCCACTCCCCTCGCGCGTGACCGTGTTCCCTGGAGACATCCGTGTTCCGGCGCCGGGACACCAGCGTCCCCACCGAGCACGTACGCCTCGCTTTTGGTATTCGGCAGGCGCAAGCCCCGGTTTCGCTACGCGTAGCGCCGTCCCGGCGCTGCGCTACTCAACCAACGACAGGACGAGCGAACTCAACCATCGGCAGCAGAACTATCGCTTCTTCTGCGACTTCTCCGGGATCGGTGCCGTGCCGGACTCGCGCTGCTTGCGGTAGTACTCGCGCGCCTCGTTCTGGCGTTCGAGCTCGATACCGGTCGCGATTGTGGCGCGCAGGTGCTCCGGTCCGTAACCGAACGCATCGACGAGGTCCTGGGCGTGCGGACGCACACGCGAGATGAGCCGATCGACGTAGGCACTCACCGCCTGGGCGCGCTGCGGCGAGAGGCGTCCGTTGATGAGGTACCACTCGAGGTGCTTCTCGAGCAGCCCGAGACCGAAGATGTCGCGCAGCCAGGTGAGGATCTGGCGGGTGCCGTCATCCTTCACCTTGTCGAGCGCGCGCGTGAACGCCTCCCACTGCAGCAGCTCCGCGTGCGCGCGCGCCGCCTCGATGAGGTTGTTCTGTTGCGAGTTGAAGAGGTCCGCTGCGGCCTTTTTCGACAGCTTGGATGCCGGACGCAGCTTGCCAGCGATCTGGGCGATCATCGTCTCGACGCGATCGGTGAGCAATTCGCGCTGGGTGTTGGTGTCCCGTAGCGACGCAACGCTGCGAGCAGTCGATCCGAAGTCGGCGACCGTCTGACCGAGGGTACGAAGGCCAACGCCGTGGTAGGCCTTCGACGCGGTCGTCGCAACGGCGTATCGCGCGAGTGCGCCAGCATCCGCGTTGCGAAACTGCGAGCTGAAGTCGGTCAGTAGGCGCTTGGCAACCAACTGCAGCAGCACGTTGTTGTCACCTTCGAACGTGACGTAGATATCGAGGTCCGCGCGAAGGCCGGTCAGGCGATTCTCGGCGATGAAGCCGGCGCCACCGCAGGCCTCGCGAGCCTCCTGCAGGATATCGAGCGCGGCCCAGGTCGAAAGTGGCTTCAGGGATGCTGCGAGCGTCTCAAGATCCTGGCGGTCCTCGTCCGTGTCGGCCGCTCCGCTGAACACGGCATCGAACTTCACAAGGAACTCGTCGTGCGCGAAGTTCATCGCATACGTGGTCGCGAGACGCGGAATGAGCCTGCGCTGGTGACGCTGGTAGTCGAGGATGACCTCCTCGTCCGTGTCGCTGCCCGCCGTGAACTGGCGGCGCTGGTTGCCGTACGTGATTGCAATCGCGAGCGCCATCGCCGAGACCGCGGATGCCGCGCCATCCAGGGAAACGCGTCCCTGTACCAGCGTGCCGAGCATCGTGAAGAAGCGACGACCGGGGCTGTCGATCGCCGACGAGTAGGTGCCATCTTCCGCGACATCCCCGTACTTGTTCAGCAGATTGGTACGCGGAACCCGCACGTTGGTGAAGTGCAGGCGTCCGTTGTCGATGCCGTTCAGGCCACCCTTGAGACCGTCGTCTTCGCCGCCGACGCCCGGCAGGAATTCGCCCTTGTCATCGCGGATCGGCACGTAGAAGCAGTGCACGCCGTGGTTGACACCGTTGGTGATGAGCTGCGCGAACACGGTCGCCGCCTTGCCGTGCTGGCCCGCGTTGCCGAGGTATTCCTTCCACGCGGCGCGGAACGGCGTGTTGATGACGAACTCCCGGGACTCGGGGTCGTAGGTCGCTGTGGTGGCGACGGATGCGACATCCGAACCGTGTCCGATCTCGGTCATCGCGAAGGCTCCCGGGACCTTGAGGCTCATCACGTCGGGCAGGAAGGTGTCGTGGTGGTACTCGGCACCCAGTTGCAGGATTGCGGAGGCGAAGAGGCCCCACTGCACGCCCGACTTGATTTGAAGTGAAGGATCAGCCGCGACGAGCTCCTCGAAGCCGGTGATGTTTCCGCCGTTGTCCTCGCCGCCGCCCAGTCGCTTCGGGAAGGCCCGATGCACCGCGCCGCGGTCGACCAGAATCTGAAGCTGCTTCAGAGTGCGTTCGCGCTGCTCCGCCAAGGACAGCCCCGGCATGTTGTGGAGGGCCGGGTCCTTGACCATCTCGCGCGCCGACTTGCGGATCTCCGACCACGTGCCAAGGAGTTGCTCGCCGAGGCTCGCGACATCGACCGAGACATCCGTGCCTGACTTGGCGAGCTGCGCATCGACCTGGGCTTCGACCTTGTCTGGCGATGGATGCGCGGGGGCGGCTGCTGCCTTCGTCTTCTCGCGGGGCGCGACGTCGACCATGGGTGGCTCCTTCGGTGGGATTGGCAATTCCACGGTAGGCATCCTCTCTAAGAAGCCGCAATCCTTGGTCGCTGAGCTACAAACGACGTCGAGACCGGAGCCGCACTTGCTGTGCTTATCGGCAATCGCACCACCCGGTACCGTTGCAGACATGCTGGCTCTCGTCGTTCTGGTCGGGATGGGCAGTGCCCTGGTCTTCGGTTCGGCCGACTTTCTCGGCGGGCTCGCCTCCAAACGAATCAGTCCGATTCGCGCGACCGCGATCGCCGCCGCGGCTGGCCTGGTGATCCTTGGCCTCAGCTATCCGATCATCGGCGGCGAGTGGTCGTGGAACGCTGTGCTCTTCGGCGGCCTGTCCGGCGTCTCGGGAGCGCTCGCGATTTCGCTGTTATATGCGTGCCTCGCGATCGGACCGATGAGCATCCTGTCACCGCTGACGGCCGTAGTCTCCGCGATCGTGCCCGCTGCGATTGGCATTTTCGTACGCGGCGAGCACTTCGGCACGATCGGCTACGTTGCGCTCGGCCTGGCCTTGGCAGCGGTCGTGCTCGTCGGTTTCGTGCGCGATTCGCGAGCCGTGCATCCGACACCCCGAGGCATCATCATGGCCGTTGCCTCGGGTGTCTTCATCGGGCTGTTTCTGGTCATTATCGACCTCACGCCAACGGACTCGGGCATCGTGCCGCTCATCGCGAATCGCGCCGTCAACGGCATTCTGATGTTCGCAACGGTCGGTGTCCTCGCTCTCGTGGCGCGGCGCCGAAGCCGCGCGGCGCCGATTGGCAGCGGCTGGCGCCCCGGCCTGCGTCTCGCGATCGCCTGCGGAATAGTGGATGCCGCCGCCAACTGCGGATTGCTGCTTGGCATACGCATCGGAGACCTCAGCGTGATGGCCGTGCTCACCGCGCTGTACCCGGCCGGCACCATCATCCTCGCGGCGATCGTCCTGCGTGAGCGCATCGCAGTGGTGCAGTACGTCGGTCTCGGGCTGGCTATCGCAGCGGGCGCCTTGCTCGCGCTCGATTAGACAGTGGCGTTATAGTTAACCGACAACAACTAATTTCTGGCGCTCAAAGGTGACGCCTCGGAACCTGGAGGCCTCACTCGTGGCTGAAAAAGCTGCCCGCAAGGGCGCATTTCACAAGGATCACCCGAACTACAAGTGGATCGCGCTGAGCAACACCACGCTCGGCATCCTGATGGCGACCATCAACGGATCCATCGTCCTCATCTCCCTGCCCTCGATCTTCAAGGGCATCAAGATCAACCCGCTCGATCCGGGCAACACCAGCTACCTGCTCTGGATGCTCATGGGGTACATCCTCGTCACGGCGGTGCTCGTCGTCACGTTTGGTCGCCTCGGCGACATCTATGGACGGGTGAGGATCTACAACCTCGGCTTCGTCATCTTCACGGTTGCCGCCATCGCTCTGTCGCTCGACCCGCTCACCGCCGGGCCCGGCGCCCTGTGGCTCATCATCTGGCGAGTCGTCCAGGCGGTTGGCGGCTCGATGCTGTTTGCCAACTCGACTGCCATCCTGACCGACGCGTTCCCGGCAAACCGGCGCGGTTTCGCCCTCGGGCTCAATCAGGTTGCCGCTATCGCCGGGACATTCCTCGGCCTCATCATCGGCGGCATCCTCGCCTCCGTCGACTGGCACCTCGTCTTCATCGTGAGCGTTCCCTTCGGCGTCATCGGAACGGTGTGGGCATACCTGTCGCTGCACGAAACCGGTGCGCGGGACCCGGGCGGCAGGGTCGACTGGCCAGGCAACATCCTCTTCGGGGTCGGCCTCACCGCACTACTCGCGGGGATCACCTACGGCATCCAGCCCTACGGAACCAGCAACACCGGCTGGCAGAACCCGTGGGTGCTCGCCGGCATCATCGGCGGAATCGCGTTGCTGGTGTTCTTCGTCTTCCTGGAGTTGCGCTCGGACCAGCCGATGATCAACATGCGGTTGTTCAAGATTCGAGCGTTCGCCTGGGGCAATATCGCCGGGTTTGTCGCCTCCATCGGCCGCGGTGGCCTGCAGTTCATGTTGATCATCTGGCTGCAGGGCATCTGGCTGCCGCTACACGGCTATTCATACGAGAGCACACCGTTCTGGGCTGGCATCTACCTGCTGCCGCTGACAGTGGGCTTCCTGGTCTCCGGCCCGGTTTCCGGCGCACTCTCCGACCGATTCGGGCAGCGCACGTTCGCCACCATCGGTCTGAGTCTGGTCGGGATCACGTTCATAGCGCTGCTGCTGATCCCGGTGAACTTCGATTACTGGGCCTTCGGCATCCTGACGTTCCTGAACGGCATTGGGTCTGGCATGTTCGCCGCTCCTAACCGGACGTCGATCATGAACAGCGTTCCTGCGAACCAGCGCGGAGCCGCCTCCGGCGTGACTGGCACGTTCCAGAATGCCGGCAACTCGCTGTCGATCGGAATCTTCTTTTCGCTCATGATCGCCGGCCTTGCGACCACGCTGCCGACTGCGCTATTCAAGGGGCTGACGGCGCACGGAGTCCCTGCGATTGCAGCCCATAACGCCGCTGCGGCCCCACCCGTGGGAAACCTGTTCGCGGCCTTCCTTGGCTACAACCCGATTGCGGCCGTTCTCAAGGGTGTCCACGTCGACCTGTCATCGCTTTCGTCCGCCAACGTCGCGACGTTGACCGGCAAGGAGTTCTTCCCGCAACTGATCTCCGAACCGTTCCACTCCGGCCTTGTCATCGTCTTCATCGCGGCGGCCATTCTGAGCGGCATCGGCGCGATCTCGTCCATGGCCGCTGGTGGGAAGTACATGCACGTTGACACGACACCAGTGAAAACGATTAAGAACGACGAGCCCGCAGAAGCCGCACTGAGCGACGTCTAGGCGCTAAGGTCGAGGCCCATGAGCGACAACCAGCCGAGCGCGCTCCCTGCACGACTCGCCCTAATCGTCGGCCGCCTCAATCGACGGCTCACGATGACTCCGGGCGGCCTGAGCCACGGATTGCTGACGGCTCTTTCGACGGTGCGGAAGCGGGGCCCGCTTCGACTCGCAGAGCTCGCGGCTATCGAGGGCGTCTCGCCGCCCGGCGCCACGCGCATCGTGTCAGAACTCGAGAGTCGCGGTCTTGTCGAGCGCAGCGTCGACCCAGACGATGGACGAGCGTTTCGGATTGTGATCACACCGGCCGGTGAGCACGCGATCCTCGACGCGCGGGCCGCTCGCTCGGCGGTCATCGCGGAGCGCCTCGCAGACCTGGACGGCGAGGACCTCGCGGCGATCGAGGCCGCGCTTGATGCCCTCGAAAGGGCTGCCGGCGAGCCCTAGGGCTGTTCGCGCATGAGGCGGGTGTGCAGCTCTGTCGTCAGGCGGTGAATCTCCTTGGTCAGCTCCGTGTTCGTCAGGAGTTCTTTCTCCTGCGAGACGAAAGAGTGACGGCCACGGGAACTTCTCGAAGAAGATCATCCACACGGCGAAGATCGCGATGTGCACATAGACGAACGTCATCGATCCGGCGAACGTTGTGATCGCGTCGGCAATCCTGAGCTGGATGCTGGCAGCTCGACGTTCGGCTTCCTGCACCACAACGGGTGTGTGGTTCTGTTTGACGATCTGGCTGGGGAGGATCGAATGATGTTTCCCGGACTTGGTCGCGGGCGCGGCAACGGTTTCGGGTGCAGTCGTCATGGGGCTCCTTTGGGTCACCCAATGATGGTGCGATGCGGCACCGATTCGCGGTTATGACGCGACTAGATATAGATGCCCGGGTCGGTGTAGTCGACATCCTTCGTCGTGCCGTTGCCGCGTGGGCGCGCGACGGCGGGAATCCCGGTGACCACGGAATTGGGCGGCGCATCCGCCACCACGACGGCCTGCGCGCCCACGACCGAGTTCGCACCGATAGTCACGGCCCCAAGGATGACCGCTCCCGTGCCCACCACCACCCCATCGCGCAGAGTGGGATGGCGCTTCTCGTGCTTCATACTTCTGCCGCCGAGCGTTACACCGTGGTACAGCATGACGTCGTCACCAATCTCGGCAGTCGCCCCAATCACGACGCCCATGCCATGGTCGATGAAGAATCGTCGACCGATCGTTGCCGCAGGATGGATCTCGACGCCGGTAAGAAAGCGAACCAACTGGGACAGGACGCGGGCAAGCAGGAGGAGCCGCCATCCCCACAGCCTGTGCGCCCACCGATAGCCCCAAATGGCGTGGAGACCGGAGTACGTCAGCCACACCTCAAACCCATTGCGCGCCGCCGGGTCGTGGTTCATCGCAGTCGCGATGTCTTCCCTCGTTCGGGCAAAAAGCGCCATGCGGGTCTGTCTGGCCGCGTTATTCGGCGAGGTTCTCGTACAGCACCGTCGAGAGGTAACGCTCTCCGAAGCTTGCGACGATGACGACGATCGTCTTCCCGGCGTTCTCTGGACGCTTGGCCAATTCGACGGCAGCAGTCACGGTCGCCCCCGACGAGATGCCGGCGAGGATGCCCTCCTCGACGGCAAGGCGGCGCGCCATGTCGACCGACTGCGTGATGTTGACATCGATGACCTCGTCGTAAACCTCGCGGTCGAGAATCTCCGGCACGAAGTTCGCACCGATGCCCTGGATCTTGTGTGGGCCCGGCGCCCCGCCGTTGAGTATCGGCGACTCCTCCGGCTCGACGGCGACGATCTTGACCTCGGGCTTCTTGGCCTTCAAATAATGGCCGACGCCCGTGATCGTTCCGCCAGTTCCGACGCCCGCCACGAAGATGTCGACGGCGCCGTCGGTGTCTGCCCAGACTTCCGGACCTGTGGTGGCCTCGTGAATCGCCGGGTTCGCCTCATTGGCGAACTGCTTCGCAAGGATGGCTCCCGGAGTGGATGCGACCAGCTCTTCCGCCTTGTTGACGGCACCCTTCATGCCCTCGCTGCCCGGCGTGAGCACCAGTTCCGCGCCGTATGCGCGCAGCAGAGTGCGACGCTCCTTGCTCATGGTCTCCGGCATGGTCAGGATCGCCTTGTAGCCTCGGGCCGCCGCGACCATTGCGAGCGCGATGCCGGTGTTGCCGCTCGTCGCCTCGACGATCGTGCCGCCGGGCTGCAGCGCCCCCGACCTTTCGGCCGCGTCGACGATGGCGATGCCAAGGCGGTCCTTCACGCTGGCTGAAGGGTTGTAGAACTCGAGCTTGGCGAGAACAGTTGCGTCCGCGCCATCCGTCACCTTGTTAAGACGCACGAGTGGCGTATTGCCGTAGAGCTTCGTGATGTCGTCGTAGATCTGAGCAGCCATCGTTGTTCCTTCGTCGGACCGGTAAGAGGCGATTTCTTCGTGCACGAGCCTACGACCTGTCGGTCTCAGGCGTCAGGGATGAGACGCTTGCCGAGGAGGAGCGTGTCCTCGCGGATGTAGTCGAGATGCTCGTAAAGGTCGACGACCGCGGTGTTCTGGGCGCGGACCATGAGCATGATCTTGGGACAGCCAAGTTGGATGAGTCTGCGCTCGCCCTCCGCCATCAAAGCCCGCGCGTGCCCCTCGCCGCGACTCGTCTGGGCCACCGCGAGATAGTAGACCCAGCCGCGGCGCCCGTCGAACCCGATCATCGCGCTGCCAATGACCTCGCCGTCATCCTCCGCGACCAGAAATAGTTCCGGCTGAGTGGTCAGCTTGCGCGCAATGTCTTTGTGCGGATCGTTCCACGGTCGAGTGAGCCCGCACTGGTGCCATAACTCCACCACGGCGTCGCTATCTCGACTCTCAAACGCGCGAATCAGCATCCCAACATCCTGCCGCAGATACATCGAATGCCCTCTAAGTAGCAGTGTGCGCATATGCGCACCCGCACTTAGAGGGCATTCGATGAGGTGTTACAGGGCGGCGAGGTCCTCGAGGAGTGCGTCGCCAGGGGCCGCGAAGTCGACCTGTGCGGTGATCTCGGCCCGGTCGAGCAGGTCGTCCATGCGACGACGACGGCTCTTCGGGATGAGGGTCACAACCGTGCCCTTCTTGCCCGCGCGACCCGTGCGGCCCGCACGGTGGAGGTACGTCTTGTACTCCTCCGGTGCGTCAGCCTGGATCACGAGCGTGATGTCGTCGACGTGGATGCCGCGAGCCGCAACATCCGTCGCGACGAGCACGCGAACGCGGCCGCTCGTCAGCAGTTGCAGGTTGCGGGTACGACGCGACTGGTTGAGGTCACCGTGCAGGCTGGTCGACGGGATGCCGGCGTCCTCAAGAAGGTCGGACAGTTCCTCCGCGAACGCGCGAGTACGCGTGAACACGAGAGTCTTGCCGTCGCCCGCAGCGAGCTGCTCGATGATCTGGCGCTTGTCGCGCTGTTCGATCAGGAGCACGCGGTGGTCGATGGTCGAGGACGCCTGGTCTTCACCAGCAACCTCGTGAACCGTCGGGTTCTTCAGGTACTCGTTGACGAGGGTTGCAACGCCCTTGTCGAGAGTCGCGGAGAACAGCAGCTTCTGGCCGCCCGGCTTCGTCTGGTCGAGGATGCGCTGCACCGGCTCCAGGAACCCAAGGTCGCACATGTGGTCGGCCTCGTCGAGAACGGTGATGCTGATCTCGCTGAGATCCAGCTTGCCCTGCTCGATGAGGTCCTCGATGCGGCCCGGCGTGCCAACGATGATGTCGACGCCACGCTGCAGCGCGCTGACCTGGCGGTACTGCGGAACACCGCCGTAGATCTGGGTGGTGAAGAGGCCAACGCTGCGAGCGATCGGCTGCACGGTGCGGTCGATCTGCAGTGCAAGCTCGCGAGTCGGAGCGAGGATGAGGGCGCGCGGCTTGCGGCCCATCTGACGGTTCTTGCCACCGTTGTTCTCCATGAGGCGCTCAACGAGCGGCGCCCCGAACGCGATGGTCTTGCCCGATCCGGTCTTGCCGCGGCCGAGAACGTCGCGGCCAGCCAGAACGTCAGGAATGGTCGCTGCCTGGATCGGGAACGGGGATGCTGCGCCAAGCTCAGCCAACTCGCGGACGATGTTGCCGCCGAGACCGAGGTCGGCGAAGGTCACGCCTTCGACATCCTTGGCCTGGATGGCGTCTGCCTCGAGGCGCTCGAGCACGACGTCATCCTGTGGGGTGAACGCCTTGTGCTCCTTGTTCGGGTAGAAGTCGCTGTCGCGACGCGGCGCGCGGTCGTTGTGGTCGGTCCCTGAGGCTCTCGAAGGACGCTCGGCTCGAGCCGGGCGATCGTTGTAAGAGGGACGCTCAGAAGCCTGTGGGCGCTCGCCGTACGAAGGCCGCTCCGTGCGAGCCGGGCGGTCGTTGTAGGACGGACGCTCAGAACGCTGCGGACGCTCACCATAGGCGGGACGCTCCGTGCGAGCGGGACGGTCGTTGTACGAGGGGCGCTCCCCGTATGCCGGGCGGTCGGTGCGAGCCGGACGGTCGTTGTATGCCGGGCGGTCGGTGCGAGCCGGACGGTCGTTGTATGCCGGGCGGTCGGTGCGAGCCGGACGGTCGTTGTAGGACGGGCGGTCGCCATAGGCGGGACGCTCTGTGCGT
>DASXNG010000179.1:0-2920 GCA_036495225.1 Galbitalea sp. | reverse complement strand
TTGCGACTGGTCGGTGGCGAGAGATGGGCCCGATAGCGCCAGAAGTCCGGCTGCGACCAGCGTTGCGCCCGTCCGCCTCCCAAATCCGATTCTTGATTTGACCATTTTCATGCTCCTTGCCCGATTAAAATGGTGGTTATCGAAAGTTGTCGGCGTACCCAAAGTCGTTATCCAGATTGACGTATCCGACCGCGTATTCGCCCCGCTCAGCCTGACCTCCCAATAGGCTGGCCTAACGCATACACCTCGGAGCAATCGGCATGCCGCAGTGCAAAGACGCGTGAATTCCCGAAGCTGGCCAGATGAGTGATAACAGGGCCGCGACTGCACATGACGAATCGTCCGATTTCTGCAGAGGCGCGTTGAGTGTTGTCCATTATTGATAGGCTCCGATCCGTGTTCCATTACCAAGAATAGTCAGCGGATTCACCTTTTGCGGGAAGATTTCTTCAATGCTATCGACCAATTCGAACCTGGCGGCGCGACCGTCACGTCGACACGCTTTCTCCCGTTCCTGTTCCTCTTGCCAACTACTACGCCGTGGGGCGATATGCGAAGTTCCCGGAGGCGTCGGGCATCCGGGGGACACGCACGCGCCGAACTTCCGGATACGGCCACGACCGGCCGGTGGCTCAGCCTTTCACACGGACATTCGAATGTCGCATCCACTCAGGTAGCGGCCGCGAACACTCGCTCGAGCGTCGTTCGAAATGCGTTGAACAAGCCCTCGATCGCACCGGTTCCTTCTCCTTCGAGTTGTAGCATACGGTGTCCCCCGCCCAGCATCTGGTTAAGCAACAGCGGGTAGGCTTTGCCGGGTGCCAACGCCTCCAGAAGCAGCGGCCGGATTGCTGGTGCGACGAGAGCCGCCATGTCCCGCGCGAGCAGTGCAGCCCCAGCGACGTCTGGATCGAATCCGTGTGCTTCGAGAAGATCCAGAGCGTCGCCGTCGTAGAGGCGATCGTAGTTACCAGCGTCTGCATATCTCGACATCAGGAACCGCAGATCTGTCGCGTCCCTTGCATGCGCGGTGTGCCTGTCTCGCCACGCAAGGATCTTGAGCATCGCGAGCGCCGGGAGGGACGCAACGAGGACAACGACGTCGTCTGCCAGTTCAACCTCGACGGCCGCTTCCAGCGCTTCGCCAAAGCCTGCGACGTTCATCCGGAATGCGCCACCTGGCCATTCAATCTCGCGGTCGCCCTCGCGCTCGAGTCCCCCGAAGGGGACGATATCTAGCCACATCCGTTCGCCTGAGTCGGGCGCGGTGTAATAGAGCCGTTGAGCCTCCCCACCGGGCTCGAACCTTCCTGTCCCAATGAGCGCGTCGCGCAGTTCCCTGTCGCCTTGCCAGCTTTCGATGCACACACCAATGTCGACGTCGGCGGTCGCCCGCGACTGCTCGAAACCGAAACGGTGCGTGGTCAGGATATCGCGGGCCGTCGCCCCGCCCACAAACCACGCTGCGCCAGCTTGATTCGCCGCGATCGAGACGTCACGCAGGACGGCGACGGACACCTCGGGGAAAGGATGGGCCTCGTGCAGCTTAATTGCCATGTTGGATGTACTGGTCACGAATCAGCTGCGCGGTTTCGAGGTTGCGCGAGTCACCGCTCGCGACGAGATCCGCGTACACGAGAACGGGATAGACGACGTTGTCGACCAACCCCGGGGTGCGGTTCAACTCGAAGGGCGCCTTGAGAAACTCAACGTTTCCCGTAGGGTCCGGCCGCAGCCGCCCGCGACTGATCATCTGGGTGGGGATCCCGTTGGTGCAGTACACCGTCACGACCGCCGGCTTCAGAAAATTCGTCATGAGCGCGGCGGCCGACTCACCACCCAACATCCATTCGTCGTTAGGCGCTCGCATGTCGGTCCACCAGTTCGGCTCCGTCGCGCGGTATCGTCCGAGTTTCAGTGATTCCCTTAGGAGCGAGGGATACAGGGTGACCCATTCATCGAGCAACCGGTCGAAGTTGGTGAAAGCCAACTCGTCCCCGCGCTCGATCAGGTCCTTACGCTGCAGTAGCGTTTGCACGGTAGTGTGTGCGGTGCCGGTGCTCACGCCGGCGAACATTGCGATCGTGCGTCTGCTTTCGTGGAGTAGCGCTGGCCTCACGAGCAGCGCGAGGATGACCTGAAGTGATCGCTTGGACCAGAGACTGGGTCGACGGAGCTCGGTGGTGCGCGGACGACCGGAAATCAGGACCAGAGTGTTACCGTCTTTCACGAATGCGTTGCCCGCCTCGTCGATCGCGTTCACGCCAAGGCTGCGGCAGGCGTTGACAAGGGCGGGTGAGAGATACGATGTTACGAGAAGAACATGCTGGGCGTCGTGCAGGCCACCGGTGGCAGCCAGAGCGGAGAGCCGCTCCTGGCGGTCGATTGAGGGTACTACGACGGCCACGCGGCGCACCGGTGGATCCAGCTCGAACTCGACTGTGCTGTCGTAGCCAGTACCGGGTAGCGTCGGCATGACTGACGTCGCAACGCCCGCGCTGACGCTGAATGCCTGCGTGGCGGACGTGACGAGTGGATCGGGGGCCGAGACTGCTGCGCGCATCTGCAACTCCGTTCAATTTTTTCTAGTGTACACGATGCGTGAATGGCAGAAAATATTGAACAACGTCAAAAGGGTGTTCAAATCGGGTGGCCGTTCACGGCCCATGAACGCGACGTAAGATTGAACAAGAGGGTCTCAGGCCGTCGGCGAGCTCGGGCCCTCCGATCGGTTCACGCAGCGGGAGGAGCGGCGTGACCGTATCGCTGCGATACGCGTTGGTCGACGTCTGTGCTGACCACAGGATATGCACATGACGAGATTCATTTAACTTTGAACTCGTCCCGTAGACGGCGTCGCGTTTGCGGCGAGCGCATTAAACCGGGTTCGCCATCTCCAACCATTGGCTCTTCCCCTCGC
>DASXNG010000178.1:0-9384 GCA_036495225.1 Galbitalea sp. | reverse complement strand
GGCCCCCCCGCCCCAACACTCCAGAGAACGATCGGCTCGATTTGACTGAAATGCGTCCGGTCGAGCAATCATTCGAAAGCATGTACCGCCGATTTACACCGGCAGTTGTCGGCTACCTACGAGCGAACGGCCTGGATGATCCGGAGGCCGTCATGCAAGAGGTCTTCATCTCGTTACTTACGAAAACCGGAAAAATCAGTGGCGGAGAGGATGGTGCTCGCACCTTGTTGTTCTCCATCGCGCACTCACGAGTGGTCGACGATCGTCGACGCCGAAGCCGCGTAGCCCCGGCACTTGAGTACGATCCACAGCTTGATGATCGCGCTACCCCGTCCGCCGAAGACATCGCACTAGCGGGGGCCAGTGATGACGCGACCATCGCGATCCTCTCCTCGCTCAAAGACGACCACCGGGAGGTGCTGTTGCTCCGAGTAGTCGCCGACCTGCCCCTGGAGCAGGTCGCCAAAGTGATGGGAAAGTCGGTGGGGTCGATCAAGCAGCTTCAGCGTCGCGCCCTTCTCGCACTGAGCCAACACCCGGACATCGCGAGTGCGGTGAACACATGACCGAGCCCGACGCGAATGAGAGCGTTCGCGAACTTCTTTCCGAACTCACCGAGAAGGACGCCGAGGCCGTCCGGCCTCTGCTCATCTCGCTGCAATCCATGGCGGAGGGGACTGCGCCCGCACCATCGCCTCGACTGGCAGCAGCCCTCGACGCGAACGAATCTTCGAAGTCGCGCGCACATCGCCGATTACCTCATCGGGGAACCATCTTCGTGCTTGCACTCATCGGTGCGCTCGCTGCGGGCGCGGGAACAGCCGCCGCTGTGAGTCCGGAATTTCGTGCGGGGGCGGCCCACGCCGTCGCCGGCATTCTCGGCGCTACTCCATACGCCGATCACGCCGCCCCGCATTCAACGCCATCGGCACCACCGACGTCCCATCACTCGCCTGGGGCACCCAGAAGTGTTCTACCCACGTCGCATCCGACGCCATCACCGAGCGGGTCGACTCACTCGAATGGTGAGGGCAAATCAGCTGGGCACGCCAGCCCGAAGTCAACTGAGCATCCGGTTCCACCAGCCACACCGCCGGCCAATGGCCACGGGGTCAGCACGCCTTAACATCTCGCGGCGTGCGTGACCGCGCTCGAAGAACGAGCGGTGCATCCGACGATGAGGTGAACCTAGAGTTGTTGCATGGTCACTCGACTCGATCCGCCCACGCCACTGGACATCTCGTTTTCTTCTCGCATCGGAGTTGACGTAAAGGGGGACGAGTGGTCAGCGATCCAAATCCCGAATAGCGCCGAAGTGTTCGGCAGCCTACGGTCAGTGCGCGTCGACGCAAAAGTGGACGAGGTGGTTGTCGAGGATATGGGTTTGATGCCGACCGGTTCCGGCGAACTGATGCTCTCGGTGAGCGCGGCGCTGCGTAAGAAACTTGGCAAAGACGTTGGCGACGAAGTTCACGTCGTGCTCTTACGCCGCCTGACCTGATCCGCGCACCCCCGAAGTGGGACCAGAAGCGGCTATCTCTATATAGATAGATTTGGGATATGAAGCCGCTTTCGCGCATCACCGAAGCCACCGTCGCCGTTCTCGAGGTCTTGTCGCAGAGCGACGAGCCGTGCTGGGGGCTGCTCGTCATCAAGTCGAGCGGCAAGCCGGCGGGGAGCGTGTACCCGATCCTCGAACGCCTCGAGTCGGCGGGCTGGGTGACCTCGTCCTGGGAGGATGACGCCAGCCGCACCGGACCCCGCCGCCGCTACTACGAGCTCACCGAGGACGGCGCAACCGCGGCTGCCACAGCCATCCGCAAGGTGCGGACATTCACTCCATCGGTGGCGGTGGTGACGCCATGAGCATCTCGAGAGGCATCGTGAAGATAGCGGCCGGCTCGCTTCCGAAGTCGCTGCGCGACCGCTATCGCGAACAATGGCTGGCGGACGTTCGGGATGCGCCGGAGCAGCACCTGCGCCCAGCGCAGATCGCGCTCGGTTCGGTCGCGTTCGCTCTCACAGTTGGGCGGCCACTACCGAAAAGACGCGATCTCACACCGGCGGAAGTCGATCAGCGTGTTCGCATCGCCCGCGTCGTTGCCCTAAGCGGGGCAGTCCTGGGCCTCAGCCAGTGGGCAAGCATGTTTACTGGCGACTACCTCGGCGACTACAAAGTCCCGGATGCGCCAACGTTAGTTATGAGCACGTTCCTCATCGCGTGCTCAGTGCTCGCTTCCGTACTTGCGCTGGTGCTCATCTTCGCCACGCGAGGTACATCGACGCGCACTCGCTGGGCCGTCGCGCTGTTCGCAGTCGCGAGCGCGTCGCCCATCGTGCAGTCATCGCTCAACAGCGATTCCAATGCTGTAAGCGCCGCTCTCCACCCATCAGCGATCGCCTATCTAGCGGCCGTGATTCCAGTCGTCGTCGGCCTCGCACTGCTGCGCACGTCCCGGCGCATCGCGGGCCACAATCCTCGAGTGTCGATCCCCGCTGGGGCAGTATTTCTCCTGATCGCTGCGGCGACTCTCGTGAACGCAATGATCCTCTGGTCACTTCGGGCGCCGCTGCGCTTCGGGGCCGGACCGCTCAGTGCGAACAATCCGATCTACGTCCAGTGGTTGAAGCAGAACGAGCAGTTTGAGGCCCTCATGAACAACGTCTTCATAGGGTGGGGCGTCGGCGCAATCGTGCTGGTGGCGGGCTTCATCCTGTTTACGATCGCGAGGCGACTCTCATCACGCGAGATCGTCAGACTCGCAGTCGGCGGCTCTGCCCTGACCTTCATCGCAGGCGGTGCCCTGCTCGGTTTCGTTCAACTGGCTGAGCCCGGCGTTGTTCCGCTCCCCGAAATCTCACTGGTCTTGATCGTTGGCAGACTGGCGCTCGTGGGCGCCATCCTGTCCGCTGTCCGCGCTGGGGCTGTTGCATAGCACAGCGCCGAGGGAAGTGGGCACACGGAATGCGAGGTTCAGGCGAACGTTCCGCCGGGGGTCGGGTCGGCGCGGAGATTTGACGCCTGAGTCCGGACGGCAGCGATCCCGATCCCCAGTGTGATGAGGGCGGCCAGAGCGATGGATGCGCCGTCGAACAGGTAGTTCGCAAGGACACCGACAGCTCCTCCGCCGGCGAAACCGAGAATGACCAGGAAGAAAAAGCCTGCCCACCGGAGGTTCGGCTCGCCGTTGATGCCCTTTTTTTCGAAGAAGGACTGGGCCAGGAAGTTGAAAGCCATCTGCACGACGAAGGTGACCGCGACCGCGCCGTACAGCATGCCGTGGTCCTTGTGGAAGGCGTTCCCCTGCGCGCCAGCGGCAAAGCTGACCCCCCAGGCGATGAGAATACTGTCGACCTGGCCGATGAATGCCAAGACCGCAAGCAGCGCGAGCAGGCCGGTAAGGATAAACAGAACAGGAGCGGTGAAGCTCTTCTTGTGCCGCCAGGTCGTGGTGATCAGGACGCCGCAGAGCGCGGACCCGAGACCGAAGAACAGCACGGAGAGCATCGCAACGGAGAAGCGCTGCCAGTCTCCCGTTACGAGGTAGTACCCGCCGGAGACGACGTTTCCCGATTGCACTGTCGCGAAGGTTTGAGTGGTCGCCAAACTCCACGCGTTCAAAAGACCGGCAATGATGGCAAGCAGGAAACCCACCACCGGCTGCTCCATGAGCGGGAATCGGATGGCTTCCGGGTCCTTGTCCACGACGCGGAACCCGGGCGGGCTTGCAATCGAACCAGTCATGAGAGCTTCCCATCGGTGTCTGCGAGGCGTTTGGCCAACCCGCGTCGGTCGATCGTTCCCTTGCTTGTGAGTGGGAGCTCGTCGACGACGTGGATCGCCAGCGGGATGGCCGCTGCCGGAAGCGCCTGTTGAAGACGACTGATCAATTGGTCGGGGTCGATAGTCGTTCCCGGTTCGGGGACAACGGCAGCCTCGACGTGCTCGCCATAGATCGGGTCGGAGGCCCCGAAGGCGACGGCTGCGCATACCGTCGGGTCGGCTGCGAGGACGTCTTCGATCTCCTCGGGAGCGATCTTCTCACCGCCCCGATTGATGATGTCCTTCACCCTTCCGGTGATCGTGAGGTACCCACGGTGATCGAGCGATCCGATGTCTCCGGTTCGAAGCCACTGCGCGACGAACGCTACAGCGGTGCCTTCTGGATCGCCGCGGTATCCGTCGGTGACTGTTGGACCAGTGACCCAAATCTCACCTTCAACGTCGGTTGCCGCTTCTTCTCCGTCACCTGTGCGGATTGAAACGGTGTCGGCAGTGGGGACACCAACGGTTTGGAAATCGACGGGGCCGTCCTGGGGAAGCGGGTTGGAGCTCACTTGATGACTGGCTTCCGTGAGGCCGTATGCAGGAATGACGGGGGCGTGAAATGCGTCGCTCAGTTGGCTCGCCAATTGCTGGGGCATCGCCTCGCTGCAGGTTCGCACGAATCGCAGTGTGGGTCGGTCACCCTCCGTCGAATGGAGTAAGGCGATTCGGTGCATTGTCGGAGATGCGGTGTACCAGGTTGCTTTCGCATCCTTTAACTCGTGCTGAAAGGTGTGTGCGGAGAACCGACCAGTGCGTGGAAGCACGACGGTTCCACCACTAGCGAGGGTCGCCAGCAGCCCGCCGATCAGTCCGTGCCCGTGACTGACGGGCATCACCAGGAGGGTCGTGTCTTCGCTTGAGAGCCGATACGTGGTGCGGATGGCGGTGATGGATGCCACGATGTTCCGGTGGGTCAGCGGCACGGTCTTCGGCACCGCAGTGCTACCCGCGGTGAAGAGCAGCACAGCGGGATCGTGCGGGCCGGGGCGTGCGGAGCTCGCTTGAGCGAGGCCGTCGGTGGAAACTCGGACACGCTGTAATGCAGCGTTGTGGCCGAACGGGTCTTTCACAGCGCCCAGGAGTAGGACGGCGTCCGGACGAACCCGGTCGATGAGCAGATTCGCTTGCGTGTCGGTCATCGTCGGATTGAGTGGGGCAGTGACGGCACCGATACGCGCGAGACCGAGAATCGCGACAACCGCATCCGGGTTGTTGTCGGTCCAGAGAGCGACCACGTCGCCAGGCCCGATTCCCTGGGTTTCGAAACTCGCTGCCGCCAAAGAAGCCGACCGTTCCAGTTCGGCATAGGTCAGGTCGCCGCCGCTGCTCTTCAGGGCGGTGCGGTCGGGGTCCGATCGCACCGCCTCTTCGAGGAGGTCGTAAATTCCGAGCATCTCTCTCTCCGATTCACGCGACCGCTACGCCGACGAACTCGGCGCGCAGTTCGGCACCCTGCTGGTCGAGCGACGGCGACGGGATGGTCGTCCCGACCGAGTTCCAGCGTCCGAATTTCAGCGGGCTGCCCGGGACGGTGTAGCCGCCGACGTCCTTGACCATTCCCCGGGCAAGAATCTGCGGCAGCTTGCGGGTATCGTCCACGTTGAGCACGAGGCTGACCGGCACTCCGGCCGCGTCGAGGACGTCCACCCAGTGCTGGCCGGGCGCCGTCCCGAGCACTGCCTCGATTTCAGTTTTCAGAGCGTCATGGTTTTCCGTCCGGTTCTCGTTGCTGTCGAACCGCTTGTCGGCAGACCATTCCTGCTTACCCAGTGCCATGGCTAGCGCAGCGAAGAGGTGATCGTTGCCGACACAGATCGCCACGAGCTGGTCCTGGGCGTTGAACGTGTCGAACGGCGTCATCGACGGGTGCCGGTTGCCGAGCCGGTGGGGTCGCTCGTGCTCCCCGAGCGCATCCATGAGGCCCTGCTCGAGTGTGGAGAACGTGGCATCGAGCATCGCGACATCGACGGTTGTGCCTTTGCCGGTGCGCTCCCGTGCGGCCAGCGCGGTCACGACACCGCAGTAGCCGAATATTCCGCCGAGGATGTCTGAGATGGAGGTGCCGACACGGGTCGGGCCACCATCGGGTTCGCCCGTCGCGTCCATAATGCCCGAGATCGCCTGGATGACGGTGTCGTAAGCCGGCTGGAGATGCATAGGTCCGTACTGGCCGAAGCCTGAGATGGAACAGACGACGAGACGCTCGTTTTCTGCCACAAGGTCTTCTGGCGCGAGCCCAAGCTTCGCCATCACGCCGGGGCGGAAGTTCTCGACGACGACATCCGCCTGTGCAATCATCCGCTTCGTGAGGGCGAGGTCGTCCGGGTCCTTCAGATTCAAGGCAATGCTCTCCTTGCCGAGGTTGGCGAATCGGTAATACTCGCTGGTCCCGTCGGGGAGGAACGGTGGGTCGGCGCGGGTGTCGTCGCCTGTGCCGGGACGCTCGATCTTGATGATGCGTGCTCCGGCGTCCGCCATCATCCGGGTGCACGTCGGTCCGGCTAGCACGCGGGTGAAGTCGATGACCGTGATCCCCTCGAGCGGAAACGGTTTGGTGGAATCGAGGTGTAAGTCCTGCAGGGTGGTGTTCATGATGAGCTCCTTGGTTGTGTTTGTGTTCAGTGGGATGCGGGCACCGGGACGGTGCTCGACGGGTTGAGGTTCGAGATGTGGCCGCTCTGTGTTCCTGCGGCAGGGTCGACGGCGCAGTTGATCAGTGCGGGGATACCGGCGGCGAGGGCCGCGCGGAACATGGATTCGACGTCGGCGGGCGTGGTCGCGTTGTATCCGATGCCACCGAACGCTTCGATGAGACGGTCATAGCGCGCATCCCGCATCAACACTGTCGGGGCGGGCTCGCTCGACGCCTCGTTCACGTCGTTGCCCTGGTACACTCCGCCGTTGTTGAAGACGATGACGACGACGGGAAGCTTGTATCTGCAGATCGTTTCGAGCTCCATTCCCGAGAAGCCGAACGCGCTGTCGCCTTCGACGGCGACCACCGGGGATCCGCTTTCGACAGCGGCTGCAATGGCGTAACCCATCCCGACGCCCATCACGCCCCAGGTACCGGAGTCAAGCCGGTGCCGCGGCTTCACCATGTCGAGGATGTCGCGCCCGAAGTCGAGGGTGTTCGCTCCTTCGTTGACGACGTACGCATCCGGGTTGTCTGCCAGCACCTTGTTGATCGCGCCCAGAGCGCCGTAGAAGTTCATCGGCGTTGGGTTCGCTGCGAGGCGAGCCTCCATCTTCTGGACGTTCGTCTGTTTGCGGGCGTCGAGCTCTGCCGGCCAGGCCGCGGGAACGTGCACCGGTGTGGCGGCAATTGCGGTGTTGAACGCATCCACGACGGACGCGATGTCACCGACGACGGGCGCGGTGATGAGACGATTGCTGTCCAGCTCGGCGCTGTCGACGTCGACCTGAACGAATCGGACATCATCCGCCCAGTACGGCGCCTCACCGTGGGCTAGCAGCCAGTTGAGCCGCGCGCCGAGCAGGAGAACGACGTCAGCGCGCTTGAGGGCAAGCGATCGTGCGGCAGCCGTGGACTGCTGGTGACCGTCTGGCAGCAGACCCTTCGCCATGGACATCGACTGGAACGGAATCCCTGTCGTTTCGACGAAGTCGCGGATCGACTCGTCGGCCTGCGCGAACGCGGCGCCCTTGCCAAGGATGATGAGCGGCCGCTCGGCAGATCTCAGTAACGCGAGTGCACGTTCGATCGCGACGGGGGAAGCGAGCTGGCGAGGCGAGGGATCTACCACTTCGAACAGAGACGCTGTTCCTTCGACAGCGTCGAGCGTGGCACCGAGGACATCGGCAGGTACATCGAGGTACACACCCCCCGGCCGCCCCGATACCGCTGTCCGAATAGCTCGAGCGACCGCGATGCCGATGTCCTGCGGGCGATCCACGCGGTAGGCGGCTTTGGCAAAAGTCTTGGCCACGGCGAGCTGGTCCATTTCCTCGTAGTCCCCCTGCTGCAGGTCGATGATGTGCCGTTCGCTCGAGCCGCTGATCTGGATCATCGGGAAGCAATTCGTGGTCGCCGCGGCCAGCGAGACCAGCCCGTTGAGGAAGCCGGGGGCCGACACGGTGAGGCTGACCCCTGGGCGACCGGTCAGGAACCCGGCGGCGGCCGCGGCGTTTCCTGCGGAGGTTTCGTGTCGGAAGCCGATGTAGCGAATGCCCGAACTCTGGGCGATCCGGGCCAGATCAGTGATCGGGATACCGACGACTCCGTAGATTGTTCGGACGTGATTGAGTTTGAGAGCATCAACCACGAGGTGAAACCCGTTGGTCAGCGCGTCGGGGGTCTGAATGGGCGCCAGGTTTCCTGAGTGGGGGTCTGCGGGCGCGACGGGCGCGATAGTTTCGCTGGTCATGATGGTGCCTTTCTTCTGGAGCGGTTGTTGTCCTCAGCTGTGGAGCGCTGCGGCGGATGGTGCTGTTGCTGATGAAATAGAGTGACCGCCGCGGCGGACGGCTGTCCAAGACCCTCATTCGACCGGCCGATAAGCGGCGTGTATCAACTGCTCGGATTACCCCTCGGTTCAGGACTCGAGACGGTGCTCCTGAACGACGAGGACTACGTACTAATCGGGCCGCGGGTTCTGCTCACGGACGGGGAGGAGACGATCCCGTGGATTTTCACAGAGGTAATCTGAGCTCATGTCAGCTGTGGAAAAGTGGCGCAGGGGGTTGTTCACGCCTGGACTGGTGGCGCTCATCCTTGGGTTGGTTGGGATAGTTGCCAGCTATCTGTTGCTGCTCACCGCGAACGTGCGTCTGGATCTCGCCGGTTACGAGTCGATCGGCGGCACGTTCGCACTGGTCCTGATCGGCGCGTTGCTGGTGACCACCCTCGGCGCGGCCGCCCTACTCATCCGAGGTCGCCTACGCGCATGGGCCGCGATGCCTCCCCGGAAGCGCAGCATTCACATCATCGGCACGACCCTGCTAATCGTGCTGGTCGGAGCTATGTGCGCCTTCGATGCCGTGGTGGTGTTCACGGTCACAGAGTTCATCACCAGTTGCCAACGTTACGAATGCTGAACCCGCGCACATTACGCATGCGGTGATCGTCGCGGGTCGCGGAGTCCCGCTGCTAAAAACGGACCTTGAGCGGGCGGCTCCCGTAGCCACGCGTGTAACAATCAGCCGTGCTTACTTGGCGTCACGCTCAACTCATCGAGGAGCTGGAGCGGCTTTCCGATCCAACCTGGGGTGAAGCCGCGCTTCTGGCTTGCCTCGGGAAGCTTCGTGATGGCGGGCCAACGGAGTATGAGTTGGTCGAGGTTCGGTCGGCGCGAGCAGCGGACCGTGGATTCGACATCGTCTATCTCTCCCCTTGGGGACCCGAAGTTGGGCTCACTGCCCGCGAAGATCAGATGCAGTACTTCGTCGGGTACTACCAGCAAGACGACGAGGTGCTGACGCCTGAAGAATTTGGGTATGAGATCGCCGACCTCTTCGTCGCGGAACCGCTCGGCGGATACGCCGACATCCTGGAATTCGATGTCGACGGACTTGGGTGGTGGGGCGCGGGTCAT
>DASXNG010000177.1:0-20623 GCA_036495225.1 Galbitalea sp. | reverse complement strand
GTTGTTCATGTAGGCAGGCGACAGGGTTGAACCAGCCGCAACGCAGAGCCTGCCCCCTTGCGGTAGCGCATCGATGCCACCGGGAAAGGCTCCGCCGGACAAGAGCACTGTCTCGCCGTCTGCGACCGAGATGGAGTCGGGACCAGGGGCCAGAGTCCGCGTGGGTGCGCTGCACTGGGTGGCGAAGGTCGCGGCGGCCGGGGCGCTGCCTGCGACCAGCACTCCCGCGAGTGCGAGCGCTGAAGTGGCTGTGGCGGCAAGGAGTCTGTGGATGATTCCCCGTCGACCACGGCGCTGCGCGTGTGGTGCCATCTTCGGATTCGCTGTTCGTGCGTGAAATTCCAGCGTGAGGGCCAAGCAAGGGCGACGACCCACCCGTTACGGGTTGTACGGCGACGAGATGGTGGCAGCATTGACACCATGAACGAAGATTCCGCAGCGAGCAAACGTTCCTGGCGCCAGGTCCTGCGCGACGTGCCCACCGTGAAGGCGGAACTCCCGCGCTTCGATACGGATGTGGCTCCCGCCGACCCCCTGGTGCTCTTTGGCGAGTGGCTCGAGACCGCAATTGCGGGAGGAGTGTTGCAGCCGCTTGCGATGTCACTCGCGACGGTTAGTCCGAGTGGCGCCCCCGCGGTGCGCACCCTGATTCTCAAAGATCTGGATGCGACATCCCTCTGGTTTTCTTCCCTGTCGAGCGGTCCGAAGGGCGCAGATCTGGAAGCGCACCCGGCCGCGGCCCTGGTGTTTTACTGGCGTGAGCAGGGGCGGCAGATTCGCGTTTCCGGACTGGTCGAGGCTGGCCCACGCGACGTCAGCGAGAATGACTTCCTGCAGCGCCAGCCGAACGCCAGAGCACGCGCGATCGCCGGGCGCCAGAGCGAGGCGGTCGAGGATTTCGACGCTCATCTTGCCGCCGGACAGGCCGTTCTCGAGCGCAACCCGGCGTACGTTCCCGAGGCTTGGGTCGCCTACCGATTGGTGCCGGAGTGGATCGAGTTCTGGCAGGCGGAGCTGGAGCGCGACCAGGTGCGCCTACGCTACGAGCGCACCGGTGACAAGTGGCATCGACACCTCCTTTGGCCATGACATCATCGGAGCATGCTGCGCTCCGCGAATGTCAATCTCCAACTCGATCTGCGCGGGCGCACCAACATGGTCTTCAGCATCACGCCTGCCGTCGGCAACGATTTAGCAACTGAAGATCTCGAGTTCCTGCTCGACGGCGAACCGCAGGATTTCCGTGAGCTCGTCGACGTGCACGGAACGCGGCTGCACACCTTCGTGGCCGAGCAGGGTCGGATGTCTGTCAACTACTCCTTTGAGGTTGCTGGCCGCGCAGCTCTGGCACCGTTCGACGAGCGCGACCTGATCACGTATCTTCGCCCGAGCCGTTACTGCCAGTCCGATAGCCTGCTGCCGATCGCTCGAGCCGAGTTCTCCGGGCTTTCCGGGTGGGTTCTCGCGCAGGCGGTCGTCGACTGGGTGAACGCCAATCTCCGCTACATCCCGCGCTCGAGCCTGCCGACCGACGGTGCAACCAGGACGATGATGAGTCGCGCCGGAGTTTGCCGCGACTTCGCCCACGTGACGATCGCGTTGCTGCGCGCCATGGAAATTCCGGCGAGGTTCGTTGCTGTGTATGCGCCGGGGCTCAGTCCGATGGATTTTCACGCAGTGGTCGAGGCGTTCGTCGACGGCGAGTGGTGGGTGTTTGACCCGACCAGGCTCGCCCCGAGGCAGACCATGGTGCGCATTTCCACCGGCCGAGACGCGGCGGATACCGCGTGGCTCACCAGCAACGGGACCGACCTGAAATTTGTTTCGATGGCGCTGACCCTGACCGCCGATGAGCTGCCGTTTGACGACGGCTACCAGCGGGTTCAGCTCGGCTGAACAGCCGGGCGTCTGGACGCCTCGGATAGACTCGTTCCCCGTGAATCCCGCCGAACTTTCCGCATCCCTTCTGAACGTCGTTACGGGAGTTCTGGCCGAGCGCGGGTCGACTGAGGCCGTGAGTCTGGCCGACGTGCCTCTCGAACGCCCGCGCAACCGTGAGCACGGCGATTGGGCGTCCAACATCGCGATGAAGTTGGCCAAGCCTCTTGGCGCGAATCCGCGCGAGCTTGCCCAACAGATCGCGGACGAACTTGGGAAGGTCGATGGCATCGCGGGGGTCGAGGTCGCTGGTCCCGGATTCATCAACATCCGACTGGATGCAGCCGCCGCAGGCGCGCTCGCGAAGGTGATTGTCGAGGCAGGCGATGACTATGGCAAGGGCGACCTCTACGAGGGCGTGACGATGAACCTCGAGTTCGTCTCTGCCAACCCGACTGGTCCGATCCACATCGGCGGCGTGCGCTGGGCAGCCGTCGGAGACAGCCTGGCGCGCATCTTCACGTTTGAGGGCGGCATCGTCACCCGCGAGTACTACTTCAACGACCACGGCGCGCAGATTGACCGATTCGCGCGCAGCCTGCTGGCCAGTTGGGCGGGGGAGCCGGTTCCGGATGACGGCTACGCGGGCGAGTACATCGAAGAGATTGCCGCGCGAGTGGCTGAGGCGTACCCGGGGGAGCTCGACGACATCCCGACCCGTGAGGAGATCCAGGAGGTCTTCCGTGCTGTCGGGGTCGAGTTCATGTTCGGCGACATCAAGAAGAGCCTTGGCGACTTCGGGGTGCATTTCGACGTCTATTTCCACGAGAACGAGTTGCACGAGAGCGGCGCGGTCGAGCATGCAATCGACCGCCTGCGGGAGCTTGGCGCGATCTACGAAGCGGACGGCGCAACCTGGTTCCGCTCAACTGACTACGGCGACGACAAGGATCGAGTCGTCATCAAAAGCGATGGGGACGCGGGCTACATCTCTGGTGACCTCGCGTACTACCTGAACAAGAGGGAGCGTGGTTTTGAGCGCAACCTGATCATGCTGGGCGCGGACCACCACGGCTACGTGAAGCGTCTTATGGCCATGACCGCGGCGTTCGGGGACAAGCCCTACTACAACCTCGAGATCCTGATCGGCCAGCTCGTCAACCTGATGCGCGATGGCGTGCCGGTGCGCATGAGCAAGAGGGCTGGCACGGTCGTCGTGCTCGAAGACCTGGTCGAGGCGGTCGGTATTGACGCAGCACGATTTGCGTTGGTGCGGTCATCCATTGATTCCCAGATCGACATCGACCTTGCCCTGTGGAGTCGCAAGACGAGCGACAACCCGGTGTTCTATGTCCAATATGCTCACGCCAGAACGCGCGCGGTTGGCCGAAACGCGGCGGCCAGCGGTGTCGACCGCAGCGCGTTTGACGCGTCGCTGTTGACCCACGAAACCGAGAGCGCGTTGCTCGGAATTCTCGCGGAATTCCCGCGCGTCGTGCGCCAGGCGGCCGAGTTGCGCGAGCCACATCGCATCGCTCGCTACAGCGAAGAGCTGGCGGGTGCGTACCATCGCTGGTACGACAACTGTCGAGTAACACCGCTCGGGGATGAACCCATCACCGACGTGCACCGCACCAGGCTGTGGCTCAACGACGCAACCGGCGTCGTTCTGCGCAATGCCCTCGGCCTGCTTGGAGTGAGCGCTCCGGATCGGATGTAGGCCAGATGCAGGATGCAACTGTCCCAGACCAGAAACCCCGCAGCAAGCATCGGGGCCGCAACATTGCGATCGGCGTGGTCATCGCGATCGTACTTCTGATCGCGGCATTCTTCATCGTCGATCGTGTCGTGCGCAGCTACGCGGAAGGTCAGATCAAGGAACAGGTGGCCACAGCGTTCGACCTGCCATCGACCGATCCGGTCACCGTCGATCTGGGAGACGGCTCGCTGATTCTGCAGGCAGCGACCGGCACGATTTCGGACGCAACCATCACCGTTGATCCGCTGACGCTTGACGGCGTCACCGGAGCTGTCACCATGTCCGCGACGAACATTCCGCTGGATCAGTCGAAGCCGATCGAGAAATTGACGGTCGACGTATCGATTCCCACATCGTCGATCGAGTCGAAGATCTCGGAGATCCCGATAGTCAGCTCGCTGAACCCCAAGGTCGCGATCGACGGCCAGAAGGTGGAACTCACCGGATCTTTCTCGCTTTTCGGGGCACAGATTCCGGTTGGCATGACGCTCACGCCGGGTGTGAAGAACGGCGAACCGACGATTGCGATTGACTCCGCATCGGTACGCGGGGTCACGGTCTCGATCGATGCCCTCGAGACGTACATTCCTGCGCTGTCCCAGCTCACCGGCACGTCGCTGTGCATTGCGGACGCGCTGCCAAAACAGCTCGTTCTCACCGACCTCACCCTCACCGGCGACACCGCGGTCTACACGCTCACCGGGGATGGGGCATCCATCGATTCCCTGTCCCAGAAAGGCACCTGCCCGTCCAAGTGACGGACGGACCCGCTCGCGCGGGTCGGTACTATGAACGGGGCTCATCAGCCTCACCCACTCGTGCTTTTCGTGAGGTCAAGAAAAACCGTGTACGCCAATCCGCTCGCCCCCGCCTGGCTCGCCGTTCCAGATGACGCTAACGCGCTCGCGGCTTCGGTCTGGTCGCGGAATGCCCAGCGCAGCGCGACTGGCGAAATCGTGATCGCAGGCGTGCAGGCTTCGGAGTTGGTCGCGCAGTTTGGTACGCCGGTCTATGTGGTGGACGAGGCGGACGCCCGCGGTCGCGCCCGGGAGATCAGGGAGTCTTTTGACCGCGAGTTCGCGCGGGTCGGCGGCTCCGCCACGGTCTATTACGCGGGCAAGGCATTCCTCTCCACCGAGGTCGCTCGCTGGATGATTGCTGCCGGGCTCAATATCGACGTGTGCAGCGGGGGAGAGCTCGCGGTCGCGCTTGCCGCAGACGTCGATCCGAAGAGACTCGGACTGCATGGCAATAACAAGAGCGTCGCAGAGATCGACCGCGCCGTCGGTGTCGGCATTGGTGCGATCGTCCTCGACAGTTTCATCGAGATAGAACGGGTCGCCCGCGCGGCGACCGAGCACGGTGTCGTGCAGCGAGTGCGGCTGCGCGTCAACGTCGGAGTGCACGCCTCCACGCACGAGTACCTCGCAACCGCGACCGAGGATCAGAAATTCGGCATCGCCCTCAGCCAGGTCGAAGACGCGGTTGCTGCGATCAGGTCCCAGCCATCCCTCGAGCTCCTGGGGCTGCACTCGCACATCGGATCCCAGATTTTCGAGTCGGATGGGTTCGCTGAGGCGGCTCACCGGCTGTTTGCCGTTCACGCACGGCTCCTCGAGGGCGGGCCCATCCCGGAACTCAACCTGGGCGGCGGGTTTGGAATTGCCTACACGAGCGCGGATGTCGCGCTCCCGATTGACCTGCTGGCTGCCCGTTTCGCCGACATCGTGTCCGCGGCCGCGGCCGAGTTCGGCGTGCCCATCCCTCTCGTAGCCATCGAACCCGGTCGGGCGGTCATCGGTCCGTCGACGACGACCCTCTATGAAGTCGGCACAATCAAGGACGTGACCGTTACGGTTTCTGAGCTTGTCCCCACGGTCCCTGAGCTTGTCGAAGGGGGCGCTTCGATGAACTCAGCGACCGATACGGCAAACCGCAAATACGTCTCCATCGATGGAGGCATGAGCGACAACATCCGCCCAGCTCTCTACGGTGCCGACTACTCCGCTCGCATCGCATCGCGGGTTTCGCACGCTGACCCGGCCCTCGTCCGCGTCGCAGGCAAGCACTGCGAGAGCGGCGACATCGTGGTTCGCGCCGAGTACCTGCCGGGAGACGTTCGCCCTGGCGACCTGCTCGCAGTGCCTGCCACCGGTGCCTACTGCTGGTCACTCGCGAACAACTACAACTATCTCGGCAGGCCGCCCGTCGTCGCCGTGAAGGATGGACACGCGCGCGTTCTCGTGCGTCGTGAGAACGAAGAAGATCTGCTGCGTCGCGACACCGGTGTTCGCAGAGGACTGGAGGCAACATGATCGAGTACCGCAATCTGCGCATTGCCCTGCTGGGCGGTGGCAGCGTCGGCGCCCAGGTCGCGTCGCTCCTGCTCGAACACGGCGAGGAACTCGCAAGCCGCACAGGCGCTGGCCTCGAGCTCATCGGCGTTGCCGTGCGAAACCTCGACGCCCCACGAACGCCACCCATTCCTCGCGAGCTGCTGACGACCGACGCCGAATCGCTCATCCACGGCGCGGACATCGTCATCGAGCTGATGGGCGGCCTCGAGCCCGCTCGCACGCTGATCCTCGACGCCATCAACTCGGGGGCAGACGTCATCACGGGCAACAAGGCGCTCCTCGCAACGCACGGCCCCGAGCTCTTCGATGCCGCAGAGCAGGTCGGCGCACAGCTGTACTACGAGGCAGCGGTCGGCGGCGCCATCCCGATCATCCGTCCGCTGCGGGACAGCCTGGCCGGCGATCGGGTCAAGCGCATCCTCGGCATCGTCAATGGCACGACCAACTTCATCCTCGACCTCATGGACCGGGAGGGTTCGACGCTCGAAGCCGCGCTCGCGACCGCGACGGAGCTGGGCTACGCGGAGGCAGACCCGACCGCAGACATCGAGGGCTACGACGCGGCACAGAAGGTCGCAATTCTCGCCGGCCTCGCGTTCCACACGAACGTGCCGCTCGACAAGGTGTACCGCGAGGGCATCACCTCGGTGACCGCGGCTCAGGTCGACTCGGCGCGCAAAGCCGGCTACGTCGTCAAGCTACTCGCAATCTGCGAGCGACTCACGGATGCCTCGACCGGAGAGGATGGCGTCAGCGCACGGGTCTACCCGGCTCTCATCCCTTCCACTCATCCGCTGGCGGCGGTCCACGGTGCGAACAACGCGGTGTTCATCGAAGCAGAGGCCGCAGGCGACCTCATGTTCTACGGCGCGGGCGCCGGAGGGCTGCAGACCGCATCTGCGGTGCTCGGCGACCTGGTT
The DNA here is from genome assembly GCA_036495225.1 of Galbitalea sp. Classification (GTDB taxonomy): domain Bacteria; phylum Actinomycetota; class Actinomycetes; order Actinomycetales; family Microbacteriaceae; genus Galbitalea. Next base: position 13,709 of record DASXNG010000177.1, on the reverse strand, counting down.
TCTGCCGCTCGCAGGCACGTCATCGGTGGACCGGGCGTCGCGGAGTCGACGCACGCTAACCTTCCGGTCCTGCCGATCTCGAGCGTGACAACCCGCTACCAGATCACGCTCAGCGTGGTCGACCAGCCCGGCGTGCTCGCGGCCATCGCGAGCCTGTTCAGCGAGCACGGGGTTTCGGTCGAGACCCTCACCCAGTCGGCGAGCGTTCTTGGCGCAAGTGATCCTGACGCCACCGCTACCCTTGTGATAGGTACCCATGAGGCGAGCGAGGCGGCACTCGCTGCCACTGTTCAAACACTCGAATCGAGTGACGTTGTGAGGGCCGTCGTGTCCGTTCTGAGAGTTGAGGGATTGTAATCATGGCCAATCAGTGGCGCGGAGTGCTCCGCGAATACGCCGACCGGTTGGACATCTCCGACGCCACGCCGATCATCACCCTCGGCGAGGGCGGAACGCCGCTCATCAACGCGCGAGCGTTGTCAGAGCGCACCGGCGCGAAGGTCTGGGTCAAGTTCGAGGGCATGAACCCGACCGGCTCGTTCAAGGACCGCGGCATGACCATGGCCGTCTCGAAGGCAGTCGAGCACGGCGCGAAGGCCGTCATTTGCGCTTCGACCGGTAACACGTCCGCATCCGCCGCCGCATACGCAACGCACGCTGGCATCACCGCAGCCGTCCTGGTGCCGGAGGGCAAGATCGCCATGGGCAAGCTCGCCCAGGCCATCGCGCACGGCGCCGAGTTGCTTCAGGTGCAGGGTAACTTCGACGACTGTCTCGAGCTAGCGCGCGAACTCGCCGACCAGTACCCGGTTCATCTTGTCAACTCGGTGAACAACGACCGAATCGAAGGACAGAAGACCGCGGCGTTCGAGGTTGTCGAGGTGCTCGGCGATGCGCCCGACTTCCACATCGTGCCCGTCGGCAATGCTGGCAACTACACCGCATACTTCCGCGGGTACAGCGAGGAGCTCGCTCGCAACGAGACCACCAGGCTTCCGCGCATGTTCGGCTTCCAGGCGGCGGGTAGCGCGCCCATCGTGCTCGGCCACGTGGTGAAAGATCCAGATACGATCGCCAGCGCCATCCGGATTGGCAACCCGGCATCATGGCACCTCGCGACGGAAGCGCGTGAGGTGAGCGATGGCTACTTCGGTGCCATCACCGACGCCAAGATCCTCGAGGCGCACCGCATCCTCTCGGCTGAGGTCGGTGTCTTTGTCGAGCCGGCATCGGCTATCAGCGTCGCCGGGCTCCTCGAGCGCAGCGAGGCCGGCCAGATCCCCAAGGGCTCAACCGTCGTACTCACCGTGACAGGTCACGGTCTCAAGGACCCGCAGTGGGCGCTTCGCACCACGGATGGCTCAGAGGTACAGCCGACCGTCGTTCCCGTCGACACGGCGCACATTGCGGACGTGCTTGGTTTGACGCGGGCATGACACTTCCCGTCGGGCTGTCGGTCTCGGTCAAGGTTCCGGCGACCTCAGCGAATCTTGGCCCGGGATTCGACACGCTCGGGCTCGCGCTGTCGCTCTACGACGAACTGACGGTAACCGTGCGCGAGGCCCCGGGAGCCACGGTCACGGTGCACGGAGTCGGCGAAGGCGACGTGCCGCTGGATGACTCGAACCTGGTCGTACAGGCGATTGCCCACACCTTCGCACAGTTCGGCCAGCAACTGCCTGGCCTTGAGCTCAGCGCGCGAAACGTCATCCCGCACGGACGCGGGCTCGGGTCATCCGGCGCAGCCATCGTGTCCGGGATCATGGCGGCCAAGGGGCTGCTCGACGGAGTCGTCGAAATCTCCTCGACGGAGCTGCTCGCACTCGCGACCGAGCTCGAAGGACACCCGGACAACGTGGCGCCGGCACTCTTTGGCGGTCTCACGATCGCGTGGATGACGCCGACCGGCCCGCAGCACAAGAAACTCATGGTGCACCGCGGGGTTTCTCCGCTCGTCGTCGTGCCCGAGACGACCATGTCGACCAAGCTCGCCCGCAGCCTGCAGCCGACATCCGTTCCGCACGAAGACGCGATTTTCAACGTCTCCCGCTCCGCACTGCTCATCGCCGCGCTGATTCAGAGTCCGGAACTGTTGCTGGTCGCCACCGAGGACAAACTGCACCAGGCCTACCGCGCCAGTGCCATGCCGGAGACGGATGCGCTCATCCAGGTTTTGCGGAACAACGGCCTGCCCGCCGTCGTCTCCGGAGCTGGGCCATCGATCCTCGTGCTGTGCAGCGATCCAGCCGAGCGGATGATTGCGGCAGACCTCGTCGAGCGCACGGCTGCGACCGCCTGGCAGACCCTCATGCTGGCCGTCGACTTCAAAGGTGCTACAGTTCTTACGCACCCGGTAGAAGCCTTGGCCTAGCCCAAAGCGGCCCGAGTAGCAATTTATCTAGCAGTCGCTAACTCGCAGGATCTGAACTGCAAGCGTGCCGGGCTTACAAATACCCCGCGCTCTCCCGCACCAGGCCAGCGAACCTGCGATGCGCTTACCTCCGAGAAGTTATGTGCTCGGAGCCCGAAAGGAACCCATTTTTCGTGACTGATGTCAATGTCGGTGCCTCCAGCGCCGATTCTCGCGCCGCACTGAGCGCCCTTCGACTGCCCGAGCTAGTAGCCCTGGCAAACGAGCGCGGCCTCGTCGGCGCATCCAAACTTCGTAAAGGAGAACTCGTGAACGCCCTGAGTGATAACGATGAGACCAACCCTGCCGATGGCTCGATTGAAGCGGTAGAGCGGGCGCTAGACGCCGCTGCTGCCGAGCAGGTTGTCGCGGCCCCCAAGAAGCGCACCTCCCGTCGCGCGACCACGGCAGACGCCGAGGCCGCACTGGCCGCTGCGCAGGCCGAGCCCGCTGTCGCCCCTGAGGTCACCGCTCCCGTTGCCGAGCCGGAACTCGCGCCACAGGTCGAGGCGAACCCCCAGCCGGTCAGTGCGACGTCGCACGTGGCCGACCAGGAGCCGAGCGCCGATGCGCCCGCCGAAACCGATGCAGACTCCGCAGAGCCCGCTGGATCCGACGGTGAGCCCTCGCCGACCGACGAGTCCACGGAGAACGACGAAAACGGCGAGCAGACGACCCGCAGCTCGCGCAACCGCAACCGCAACCGCGGCGGCGCGAACGCTGCGGGTGGCGCTGCAAACGGCCAGCGCCAGAACCAGAACCAGAACCAGAACCAGAACCAGCCGAACCAGACCCAGCAGAACCAGAACGGTCCGCAGGGCGACGGCCAGGACGGCGAGCGCTCCAGCCGCAACCGCTACCGCGACCGCAAGCGCGGCCGTGGCCCGGCGTCGGAGGACTTCGAGCCGGAAATCTCAGAGGACGACATCCTGATTCCGGTCGCCGGAATCCTCGACGTTCTCGACAACTACGCCTTCGTGCGCACGAGCGGTTACCTGCCAGGCGCGAACGACGTATACGTCTCCCTCGGCCAGGTGAAGAAGCACAACCTGCGCAAGGGTGACGCCGTCGTCGGCGCCATCCGCCAGCCGCGCGAAGGTGACAACAACCAGGGGCGCCAGAAGTACAACGCGATCGTTCGCATCGACTCAGTCAACGGCCTGCCCGTTGATGAGGCAGCGAACCGCGTTGAGTTCGGCAAGCTGACCCCGCTGTACCCGACCGAGCGACTTCGCCTCGAGACCGAGCCGCAGAAGCTCTCGACCCGCATCATCGACCTCGTGTCGCCGATCGGCAAGGGCCAGCGCGGCCTCATCGTCTCACCGCCTAAGGCGGGCAAGACGCTCGTTCTGCAGGCGATCGCCAACGCGATCTCCAAGAACAACCCAGAGGTTCACCTCATGGTCGTGCTCGTTGACGAGCGCCCTGAAGAGGTCACCGACATGCAGCGCACCGTCAAGGGCGAGGTCATTGCCTCGACCTTCGACCGTCCGGCCGAAGACCACACGACGGTCGCCGAGCTCGCCATCGAGCGTGCCAAGCGTCTCGTCGAGCTCGGTCACGACGTCGTCGTGCTGCTTGACTCGATCACTCGTCTGGGGCGCGCGTACAACCAGGCTGTGCCTGCGTCTGGCCGCATCCTCTCCGGCGGAGTCGACTCGGCTGCCCTGTACCCGCCGAAGCGTTTCTTCGGAGCCGCGCGGAACGTCGAAGAGGGCGGCTCGCTCACGATCATTGCGACGGCTCTCGTTGAGACCGGCTCCAAGATGGACGAGGTCATCTTCGAAGAGTTCAAGGGAACCGGCAACATGGAGCTGCGCCTGTCGCGCCAGCTGGCGGACAAGCGCATCTTCCCTGCGGTCGATGTGAACGCATCCGGGACTCGTCGCGAAGAGATGCTCCTCGGCGACGAGGAAGTCAAGGTCACCTGGAAGCTCCGCCGCGCACTCGCCGGACTCGAGCCGCAGCAGGCCCTCGAGATCGTTCTCGGCAAGCTGAAGGAGACCTCGTCGAACGTCGAGTTCCTGATGCAGATCCAGAAATCACTGCCGACCGCCAGCAACGCGCATAAAGAGGACTGAAGGCCGTGTCTCTCCGATTCCCGTCGGCTGCGCACGACCTGATGGCGCGGCCTGCTGCGTTGTCATCGTCGATCGCACTATCCAGTGCGACCTCCTCTTCCGCCTTGCATTCCACACCATCAGATCGCGCTCGCTTCGACGCGCATCGGAGAGACACGACCTAATGTTCGAGTCAGTAGCAACGCTGCTGGCCGAGCTCGAGGATCTCCAGAAGCAGCTGTCTGATCCTGCCGTTCACGCGGATGCAGCTCGGGCCAAGAAGATCAACCGCCGCTACGCGGAGTTGAACAAGATCGCGACGGCCTACGCGACGTGGAACCAGGCCGGAGAAGACCTCGAAGCCGCACGCGAACTTGCGCGCGAGGACGAGGCGTTCGCCGAAGAGGTCCCATCGCTCGAAGAGCACCTCGTGGTGTCGCAGGAGGCGCTTCGCCGTCTCCTGATCCCTCGGGATCCGGATGACGGCAGAGACGTCATCATGGAGATCAAGGGTGGTGAAGGCGGCGCGGAAAGCGCGCTGTTCGCCGCAGATCTCCTGCGCATGTACATGCACTACGCGGAGTCCAAGGGCTGGAAATACGAGATCCTCGATCGAAACGAGAGCGACCTCGGCGGCTACAAGGACGTGCAGGTCGCATTCAAATCGAACGCGACAGACCCCTCACAGGGCGTGTGGGCTCACCTCAAGTACGAGGGTGGCGTCCATCGCGTGCAGCGGGTGCCCGCGACGGAGTCGCAGGGTCGCATCCACACGTCCACGACTGGCGTGCTGGTGTTCCCGGAGGTTGACGAGCCTGAAGAGCTCGAGATCAACCCGAACGATCTGCGCATCGACGTATTCCGTTCGAGCGGTCCCGGTGGCCAGTCGGTCAACACGACAGACTCCGCCGTGCGAATCACGCATGTGCCGACCGGAATCGTCGTGTCGATGCAGAACGAGAAGAGCCAGATCCAGAACCGCGAGGCTGGCATGCGCGTGCTTCGCGCTCGACTCCTCGCCCGCCAGCAGGAAGAGGCGGATGCCCTCTCGTCTGCCGCGCGAAAGAGCCAGATTCGCACCATGGATCGTTCTGAGCGCATCCGCACCTACAACTTCCCGGAGAACCGCATCGCCGACCACCGCACCGGATACAAGGCGTACAACCTTGACCAGGTAATGAATGGTGCTCTCGAGCCGGTGATCGAGTCGTGCATCCGATTCGACGAAGAAGCGCGTCTCGCTGACATCGGCGACACCGAACTGTGACCGATCTCGCCTCGCTTCGTGGCGCGGCAATCGCGCAACTGACGACGGCGGGCGTCACCTCGCCGGAGGCTGACGCCGAACTGCTCATCGGCCATGTGCTTGGGATGAGCAGGGGAGAGGTGCAGGCTCGCGCCATCACCGGGCTCGAGCTCACGCCGGAGCAGCGCGACGCAATCACCGCCATGCTCGACCGCCGAGCCGGCCGCGAGCCGCTGCAGCACATCACGGGAGTCGCGTTCTTCCGCTCGCTCGAACTCGCTGTCGGTCCTGGGGTTTTCGTTCCGAGGCCGGAGACCGAGCAAGTCGCGCAGTTCGCGATCGACGCATTGCGCGCTGTGCCAGCCGAGATGCCCATCGCAGTCGACCTGGGCAGCGGCAGTGGGGCCATCGCGTTTGCGATGGCGACCGAGGTGCCGAACGCCGCGGTTTACGCTGTCGAGGTGTCCGCGGATGCCTTCGCCTGGACGACGCGCAATCGAGAACTCACCGGCGCGACCAACGCGACGCTGGTGTTGGGCGATCTCGCCGATGCGTTGCTCGAGCTCGACGGCACTGTTGATGTCGTGATTTCGAACCCGCCATACATCCCCGCGGACGCCATCCCGCGCGACCTCGAGGTGCAGCTGCACGACCCGGCGACTGCTCTCTACGGTGGCGTGGACGGGCTGGATGTCGTGCGCCAGGTCTCGCAGACCGGCCTCCGCTTGCTGCACCCGGGCGGCACGCTCGTGGTGGAGCACGGGGAGTTGCAGGGACAGTCCATCGCCGACCTGCTGCGCGCGGACGGCTGGGTTGCTGTCGCCACCCACCGCGACCTTCTCGGTCGTGATCGAGCGACGACGGCTCTGCGGCATTAGGTGTTGATTGGTTGAGCGTTCCGAATGCTAAAAAGCGGCATGGACTGATCTGCTTGTGGCTCCGTGTCGCAGAATCTTGGCCGTTTCTGGATGGCGGTGCACGCTCAGTCGGAGATTTTCGGTACTTCGCACGTTCTGCCGGAGAATTTGTCCATTCTTGAGGCCCCGATCCGGCAGAACGTGCGTCTTCGGGAGGACTTTCGGGGTAGATGCGCCCCTAAGGAGGAGAAATTAGCCCGAGAACGGCCAAATCTCCTCCCGAACCAGCCAAACGCACACGTCCATGCCGCTTTTTGCATTTCGGGACGCTCAACCAGGTTTCGCGAAGCGGCGATACGCGTCGCTACTCAACCACCTAGACCGCTCATCTACTGCAGCTTCGCCGCGCGCTCCCGCGCCTTGGCGATGGCCTCGCGCTCCTTCTGGCGGGCGTCGCGCAGTTTGCCCTCGGCATCCTTGACACGCTCCCGCGCCTTCTTGACGTGCTCGTCACGGGCGAACTCACGGTTAGGGTCCGGTGGCTGCGGCGGCGCCGGGCGACCGGATGAGACATCCGCGATGTTCTTCGCGATGCCATCGAGAACCCGGGATACTCCAAACTCGAACGGATTGTCTGCGTCGGCGTCGAATGCGCCGGCCGCTATCGCCGGGTAAAGGTACGGAAATTGCTCGGGCGTCATGAGGGTCGCAAGAGCGGCGTTAGCCGCAGCGACTTCGCCTTCCCGCATGTAGTTGCGTGCGATCTGGGCTTCCCAGCGTGACTGCCCGCTGAGCAGGAGCATCGCAGCGACACGCGAACGTTGATCGAGGGGTGTGTCTTTGAGTACCTCGAGCCCGATCTCCAACCAGGCCAGATTGTTTGGCGTGTTTGGCGCCCCCACGATGGGAACGTCCAGAATCCACGGATGGGCCGCGAAGACATCAAGCACCGCACGGTACCAACGCAGCAGCCCATCGCGCCAGTCGCTCGTCTCCGCGATGGAGAGCGGCGGAGCGCCCATCCCCACTTCCTGCATCAGCAGGATCAGGTCGTCCTTGGCAGTCACGTACCGGTAGAGCGACATGGTGGTGAAGCCGAGCGCCGTCGCGACACTCGACATCGACACGGCCGAGAGCCCCTGTTCGTCGGCGATCTGGATCGCCGCGTCGACGATCAGCTCGATATTCAGTTCGCGCTTCGGGCCTCGCTGCGGGTTCGCCGCGACGCCCCACGCGAGCGCTATGCCGCGGGGGAGCGAGTCATCTTCGAGCGGATCCATTGCTGCGATTCTAGGCGGGCGTCAGCGGGCCACGCGGCGTCGAAACAGCACAATGGATGCGACGAGGCTGACGAGCAGGAACCCTACGAGCCAGGCGAGCGCGAACCATCCATTCGTCGGTGTCGTGCCGTTCAGCAGCGACCGGAGCGTTTCGATGATGGGCGTGAACGGCTGGTTGTCAGCGAAGCCCTGCAGCCAGACCGGCATGGTGTCCGCCGCGACGAAGCCGCTCGAGACGTAGGGAGCGAAGAGGAAGACGAAGTTGATGCTTCCGGCGGCCTCCTGGCTGAGCACCAGGCCACCCGCGCAACTGAGCCAGGTGAACGAGGCGATCACGAGCATCAGGTAGAGGGCGATGAGCACCCAGCCGGCCGGCGTTGCAGCAGGTCGATAGCCAAGCGCGAAGGCGACCGCGAGAACGATCGCGATGGAGGCAAGATTGCGCAGGATGCTCGCGACAACGTGTCCAACGAGCACGGACGCTCCGAAGATCGGCATGGTTCTGAACCGATCGATGATGCCAGACTCCATGTCCTTCGCAACGGAGACGGCGGTGATCGCGGAACCGAAACCGCTGCAGAGGATGAGTGTGCCGGGCACGACGTAGTTGATGTACGTGCCGTCGCGCGAGATCGCGCCGCCGAAGACGATCACGAAGACGAGCATGATCGACACCGGGATCACGAGTGAAGTGATGAGCATGTCGACGCTGCGAATGGTGCGGCGCAGCTCGCGCGCGGTCATCGCGGCGACATCGGCGACCGGGCGCCAGGTTGGCGTGGCGCTCAACAGCAGAGCGGGGGAGCTGATCGTGGTCATGCTGCGACCTCCTTGGGTCCGGTCGAGGTGAGCGCCAGAAAGACATCGTCAAGAGTCGGCGCGAGGATGGAAATGTTGGTGATGCCGAACCCGTTCGTGTCGCTGACCGCGAGGAGTTCGCGCGTGGTGTGCACGGGGTCGGTTGCGGGAACGGAGACAGTATTTCGATCGTCGTCGAAGACGGCGCCCGCACCGAAGCCGATTGCGACTGCCCTGCGGTAGGTGTCTTCGTTGTCGAAGGTGAGTTCAACGCGCTCGCCGCTGATGCCCGACTTCAACTGGTCCGGGGTGCCGGTCGCGACAATTTCGCCGTGGTTGAGCACGGACACGCGGTCGGCGAGCTGGTCGGCTTCCTCCAGATATTGCGTCGTCAGCAGGATAGTGGTGCCCCTTTCGGCCAGGCCCCGCACGACGTGCCACATCTGCGCACGGCTGCGGGGGTCGAGTCCCGTGGTCGGCTCATCGAGAAACACGACGGGTGGGGATGACAGCAGGCTGATCGCGAGATCGAGCCGGCGCCGCATTCCGCCGGAATACGTGGCCACCTGCTTAGTGCATGCCTCGCCCAAATCGAACTGCTCGAGGAGTTCGGCTGTCCGCCGTTTCGCCGTTGCGCGATCGAAGTGTGCCAGTCTCGACATCATCCCAAGGTTCTCTGCTCCGGTCTGAAACGGGTCGACCGCCGCGAACTGTCCGGTGAGGCTCAAGGCACCGCGGACGCGGGCGGCGTCGCGCACGACATCGAACCCCGCAATGGACGCGGTGCCAGCGTCGGGTTTGATCAGCGTCGTGAGGATGTTCACGGTCGTGGTCTTGCCCGCGCCGTTCGGCCCGAGCAGCGCGAAGATCTCCCCGCGACTCACCTCGAGGTCGACGCCGCCCAGGACCAGGGTTCCGCGAAAGGACTTGCGCAGTCCCCGAGTGACGATGACGTTGTCTGTGGCCATCTTGGCTGCCTTTCGATCATCTGCGTACGCAACAGAGTGGTGTGTATGACGTACAGTTGGTGTAGACCGTACACAGTTAATCGAACGTGGTCAAGCGCCGTAGGCGACCGTTGCGTATGTGGTCGGTGGGGACGTATGTGTTTCGGCGCCCGACCTCGTTTGTCTCAATCGACCACCTTTACCGGCGGCGAAGGGTTTCGGGCCGCGAGAACGGCCAAATCTGCTCGGAATCCGGCCACGGGCAGGTCAGTCCATGCTGCTTTTGTAGTTCGGAACGCTCAACCAGGATTCGCTACGCGCCGCTGCGCGGCGCTACTCAACCAACTACTGAAGAGCGAACCGGCGTTACCGCTACCGGCGCGCGAAGGCCTCGATCGCAGCATCCAGCGCGGGGACATCCGTCGGTCCCGTGTAGTGGAAACTCCGCATGCCGCAGGCCTCTGCGCCCGCAATGTTTTCGGCCGAGTCATCCACGAAGAACGTGTCGTCGGGTGACGCGTCGTACTTCGCGAGCGTGCGTTGGTATGCGAGCGGTTCCGGCTTGCGCGCGCCGATCTGGTAGCTCACCACGACGTTGTTGCCGAGGATGGCTGCGACATCCGGAGCCATCCTGCTGAGCGTCGCACCGAATGGTGGGGGATTGTTCGAAAACAGGCTCACCGTGCCAAGCGTCGACGCGAGGCCTAGCGCGTCGATGACGCCGGGATTCGGGGTCGACGCGGCGTGACGAGCCTCGCACCACTGGTCGAGTGTGATCCGCGCACCGGTCACCTCGGCGAACTTGTCGAGGTAGTCCTCGGCGGTTGGCCACTCGCCGCGCTCGGCGCGAGCTTCGTACCCGGCGGCCCACCAGGTCTTGGCGAGGTGGTATTGGCTCACGCCACTGAAACGGGCCAGTGCTGGCAGCCTCTTACGGAAGTCGTAGGCATACAGCGTCTTGTCAAAATCGAAGAGAAAGAGGTCCACGGTGCTCTAACGCTACGCTCAAGTTGCGCCGATGGCCTGCGACTACGATGTACGAGACATGGCCCCTGAATTCGACTGCTCGGATGCGTCTGAGCTGCTATCCGGCGTGCGCTTGGCGCGTGCCGCGATCGGGCGCGGCGAACTCGTGGTCATCCCAACAGACACGGTCTACGGCATCGCTGCGGATGCGTTCTCGCCCGCCGCGGTTCAGCGACTCCTCGACGCCAAGGGACGCGGCAGAACCTCACCTCCGCCCGTGCTGATCCCGAGCATTGAGACGCTCGACGCGCTCGCCGAGAACGTCCCGGCTGAGGTTCGCGAGCTCGTGAAGGCGTTCTGGCCCGGTGGGCTCACGATTATCCTTCCGGCGCGCTCGTCGCTCGCGTGGGACCTCGGCGAAACGCAGGGTACGGTGGCGCTCCGGATGCCGGCGGGCAGGGTCGCGCTAGAGCTCCTGGCCGAGACGGGTCCGCTCGCCGTGTCGAGTGCGAACCTCACCGGCAAGCCAGCGGCGCGCACCTCCGCGGATGCGCGCGCCGACCTCGGCGACAGCGTCGCGATCTACCTGAACGGCGGCGTCGTCGGCAGCGAGCACGACGGTGCTCCAGACCCGGGCTCAACGATCGTCGACGCAACCGGGTTGCTGAGCGAGGGCGGCAGGCTTCGCATCGTGCGCCACGGCGTGATCGGTGACGAGGCTATCCGCGACATCGTGGGGGCCGACCGGTGCGAATAATCTTCTATGTCGCGGTGACTCTCGTGGCGGCGCTCGTCACCTGGGGCTTCTCGGTGCTGATTCTTCGGTTGAGCCACCGTTACCGCCTGTACCCCCAGCAGATTCGGTCCCGCGACGTGCACACGACCCCAACGCCTCGGCTCGGTGGCGTTGCGATGTTCTTCGGCGTGGTCGTCGCCGTGGCCGTCGCGTGGATGTTGCCACAGCTTCGACCCGTGTTCGGCGACTCTGTGCAGATCATCACGATCCTGATTGCCGCGCTCCTCATCGTGGTGTTGGGCGTCATCGACGACCTGTGGGACCTCGGCTGGATCACCAAGCTCTCGGGGCAGTTCATCGTCGGCGGCATCCTGGCCTTCGGCGGCACGCAGATTCAGAGTCTGCCTGTCGGCGGCATTACCCTCCTGTCGCCGCTGCAGTCGCTCATCCTGACGATCTTCGCCGTCGTTCTGGTGATGAACGCGGTCAACTTCATCGACGGACTGGACGGACTGGTTGCCGGAGTCGCGATCATCGCGAACGGCGTCTTCTTCGTCTACACGTACGAACAGCAGTCCGCGAACAATCTCGACTACTACAACCTCGCGGCACTCATCACGGCCGTGCTGATCGGAGCGTGCATCGGGTTCCTGCCGGTCAACTTCCATCCGGCAAGGATGTTCATGGGCGACGCCGGCGCGTTGCTGGTTGGGCTGCTCATGGCTGTCTCCGCCATCTGCGTCACGGGTGTCATCGATCCTCGGAACATTCAGACCGGTCGGCTCGATCACGGCGACCTGGTCGGCGCATTCATCCCGATCCTGCTGCCTTTCGCAATCCTGGTAATCCCGCTTCTCGACTTCGGACTCGCCGTCATGCGCCGGCTTCGCGCCGGCAAGTCACCCTTCAGTGCCGACCGCAAGCACCTTCACCACCGTCTGCTCGACATGGGGCACTCGCACCTGCACGCGGTGTTGATCTTCTACGCGTGGACGGCGGTTGCATCCATCGGACTACTGACCTTCCTCTTCATCCCGTGGTGGTGGTCGCTCGTGGTGCTTGGAGTCGGCTTCGCTGCGACCGCCGCATTCACACTCGCACCGCTGACCAGGCGCAAGCGCGCCGAGGTAGTCGCCCAGAAGACGAAAGTTGTCGACCAGGTGGATCCGGTGGATGTCGCGAAGCTCGACCCGCTCGACGCGGCCACAGACCACACCGAGCCCGGCGTCGTTCCGGCTGATGCCGATCGAACCCTCATGCGCCTGAACAAAAAGGAAGCCTCAACGTGAGCGTCACGCCCATCCTGACCCGCGCACTTCGGTACGGTGCCATCCTCGCGCTGGTCGTCGCGGTCGTCGCCGGAACGCTTGGGTACATCTATGTCGGCGTCCCGGGGCTGATCGGCGGACTACTCGGCGCCGTTTTCGCCGCCGTCTTCGTTGGGCTCACCGCGGTCAGCATGTTGGTCGCAGGCAGGCTCACGGGCGGTGACACTACGAGCCCGACATTCCTCGGAATCGTGCTCGGGGTCGGGTTCCTCAAATTGGTGTTGTTCCTCGTCGCGGTGCTCGCTCTGCGGGGCGCGACCTGGCTCGATCCGCTGGTGTTCTTCCTCTCGCTCGTGGTGTCGGTTATGGGGTCGCTCATCACCGACATTGTCGCGTTCCAACGCGCTCGTGTACCCTACGTAAGCGACGCCGTTCTCCCAGGAGAGACGAAGCCTTCCGCCGGACCCCGCGACGGCGCAAACTAGCGCCCGCGGCGGTCTCTTGGCCCTCTTAGGTTTGCTAGGCTGTAGCCACAAGTCCCCCCGATCGTCCCCCGTTTTGAACGCCTGATGCCGGAGCAAGCAACTGATACTGTCAACTCTCACTTCGGTTCTCCCGTTCGTCAAAGCAGACTCGGGCGGAGGCTTTCAGGGTCCCTCGATCGCGGAATTCTTCCCGCCGGCGATCTTCTTTAAGGGCACGCCGTTCGAGCTGAACCGCATTGAGCTGATCCGCATCCTTGCCGTGATCGTGCTCCTAGTCATTCTCATCCTCGGTACGCGCCGCATGAAGATGATTCCGGGTCGCGGACAGGCGGCCCTCGAATTCGTCTTCGGCTTCGTGCGCAACAGCATCGTCATCGAGACCCTTGGTGAGAAGGACGGCAAGCGGTTCATGCCAGTTCTCATGACCATTTTCTTCATGGTTCTGGGGCTGGACATCACCGGTGTCATCCCCGGACTGCAGGTCGCGGGAACCGCACTCATCGGAATTCCGCTGATCCTCGCCGTCGTGGCCTATGTGCTGTTCATCTACGCGGGCATTCGCAAGAACGGCGGCAAGTTCTTCAAGGACGCGCTGTTCCTCCCGGGCGTTCCGTGGCCGCTGTACTTCCTGCTCACGCCTGTTGAGCTGTTCTCCA
>DASXNG010000176.1:0-19793 GCA_036495225.1 Galbitalea sp. | reverse complement strand
TACGGAATCAACGTCGGCCTGCCTGCGCTGATGCACAACCAGGACTGGATGCCGCTCTCACTCACCGTCATCGCCTACCTGATCGCCGCCGTGGTTGGCGCATGGCTGATCTCGTCGTACACGATCCTGAGCGCTCGAATCAGCCAGGCGATCCTCATCGACCTGCGCAAACGCGTGTTTCGGCACACCCAGTTGCTCAGTCTCGAGTTCCACGAGAGCTACACGTCCGGCAGAATCATCGCGCGCCAGACCAGTGACCTTGACTCGATTCGTGAGTTGCTGGACTCCGGCATCAACCAGCTGATCCAGGGCATCCTGTACATGGCGTTCATCGCTGTCGCCATGTTCTGGCTGGACTGGGTGAGCGGCGTCGTGCTGTTCGTCTCACTCGTGCCGCTGTATTTCCTTGCACGGTGGTTCCAGCGCCGCTCGCAAAGCCTGTTCAGGCTCACTCGCGTTGCGTCCGCCCGGCTCATTGTGCACTTCGTCGAGACCATGACGGGCATCCGTGCGGTCAAGGCTTTCCGCAAGGAGAAGCGCAACGAGAAGGAGTTCGGCGACCTGGTTGAGGACTATCGGGATGCCAACGGCAAGACCATCCAGCTGTTTGGCATCTTCGACCCGGGTCTGATCCTGATCGGCAACCTGACCCTCGCGGTCGTGCTGCTGGTCGGTGGACTGCGCGTTGCTGGTGGCGGCATCGAGATCGGAACGCTGCTCGCGGTGCTCTTGTACACGCGCCAGTTCTTCGCTCCAGCGGAGGAGATGGCGATGTTCTACAACTCGTACCAGTCAGCAGCTGCAGCGCTCGAGAAGATCTCCGGCGTGCTCGAGGAGGAGCCGAGCGTTCCGGATCCGACCAAGCCGATCGACCTGTGGAAGGCCGACGGCCGGGTGACCTTCGACAATGTCGAGTTCGCGTACAACCGCGACAAGGTCGTCCTGCCGAGTTTCGATCTCGATATTCCGGCGGGGCAGACGATCGCGCTCGTCGGGTCGACCGGTGCCGGCAAGTCGACGCTCGCGAAGCTAATTTCACGGTTCTACGATCCGAGCGACGGCATGGTTGAGTTGGACGGAATTGACCTGCGGAGACTGCATCCGAAGGACCTGCGTCGGGCGATTGTCATGGTGACGCAGGAGGCCTACCTGTTCTCCGGATCGGTTGCAGAGAACATCGCGCTCGGCAAGCCGGATGCGAGTCGGGAGGAAATCGTGAACGCGGCGAAGGCGGTCGGGGCACACGAGTTCATCCAGTCGCTGCCTGACGGCTATGACACGGATGTGAACAAGCGCGGTGGAAGAGTGTCAGCCGGTCAACGCCAGCTGCTCTCGTTCGCGCGAGCGTTCATCGCCGATCCGGTTGTGTTGATCCTGGACGAGGCGACGGCCTCGCTCGATATTCCGAGCGAGCGTCTTGTGCAGGAAGGTCTGCAAACGCTGTTGTCCGACCGCACAGCGATCATCATCGCGCACCGCCTTTCGACGGTGGCGATTGCGGATCGGGTGCTCGTGATGGAGCACGGCATCATTGTCGAGGATGGCACGCCGAACGAGCTGATCGCGGGCACGGGCCGTTTCGCCCAGCTGCACGCGGCGTGGCGGGACTCGCTCGTTTAGCTCTTGTCCAGCCAGGCGTAGGTGACACCTTCGTCCACGAAAACCCGCCAGCCCGGGGAGCACACCATCCCCGTGTCTGGCGGTTTTTCGTTGGGCCACCAGGTGGACAGCAGTCGCGGGCTTCCGGTCAGTTCGCCCGGCCTGCAGAGCTCAGAGCTCAGCGGATCGGGGGAGGTGAAGGTCAGGGTCGCGCCGGTGCCATCGAGGAGCGTGCGCAGGTAGATGTCGGTCGCATCGTGGGGGACGAACGCGGGCAGCGCCGTCTGGGATCCTCCACGGTGCGGCGCGTCCTGCCATCTGGGATAGTCGACCTGCCTGTGTTTCGTTCCGATCAATCCAAAGATGCTGCAGCCGCTCAGGCACAGACAACACACCACGACAAGTGCTGCGCCCGTCATGCCGCGAATCGCCATCGCTCAAGCAAACGCCGGCCCGCGGCTCCTCGCTTCGGTCAACGGGGTGAACGTGGTGCGCCGTGCGGATGACAGCGACGTCATTCCGCGGGATGGTACGTGCAAAGCCGTTCACATTCCCGCTAGGCGCTCTCGGGCCGCCACCGCGCTTTGGCGAGATCGACGCGAAACACTCCGCTCGCAGACCAGCGCAGGGGGGTCGATTCTGTTCTGTAGTACTCGAGTGCCCTTGCTTCATGGTCTCGCACGGGATGTCCGCTCGCGCGTACAACCCGCCACCATGGAACGTCGCTGCCGTAGTACGCCATGACCTGGCCGACAGCGCGCGGCGCGCGGGAACCGATCGCCGCCGCGACATCCCCGTACGCCATGGCCTGGCCTGCCGGGATGTTCTCGACTACCGCGAGCACTCGGGAAACGAAGTCGTCCGACTCCGGCTGGCTCACATCGACTCCGTCTTAGACGGACTCGGTCGAGCGGTGCCCCAAAACCACGTAGTTCTCGAACTCACCGAACGCGCTGAATCCGAGGGACTCGAGCAGGGGAAGCGCAGCGGAATCCTTGCGCAGTGTCTGCAGCGCGACCCGATCCTCGCCGCGTGAGTCCAGCAAGGTGGTCAACAGTTCGCGGCCGAGTCCCTTGCCACGATGCTCTTCGGCGACCGACAGTTCGGCGATCTCGAAGTGCCCACCGAGCCATGCCTTCTCGAGCGACGGATGAATGCGGGCTGCGACGTAATCGGTCCAGTACTGGCCGTGCTCGCCGATATACCCGTAGCAGAAACCGACCAGCTTGCCGTCTGAATCTCGCGCGGCAGTGAGTGCGAATCCCTCGCGCTTAAGGTGACGGGGAAAGATGTCTTTTTCGAACGCCTGAATGCCGAGCTCCGATTTGTCCCAGTGGGACGCCGCCGCCGCCGTTCGATAGATGTGTCGAATGTCGTCGCCGAGCGCAGCTGCGTCTTCCGGTCCCAGCAGTTCTACTGTGCAGTCGCTCATAGTTCCAACGCTCCAATGTTCTCGCCGTACTGAGTCTGCCCGACCACTACGAATCCGATATGTAGAAAGAACTGTTCCGGTCCGTCTTCGCCGGGTTCCCAGATGACGTAGAGCCGATCGAACCCGCGGCTGCGAGCCTCATCTGCCAGCGCGTGCGCGGCGAACCGACCGATTCCGAGGCCTTGTGCGTCGGCTGCGATATTGATGCGCCAGATGCAGCTGCGGAACTCCTGCTGCTGCGCGTCCGGGTCAAAATTGCCGCGGATGAAACCCACGACGCTGTCGCCATCGAGCACGACGCGAGGCCATGAGGTCGACGGATTGATGTACGCATCAGCGATCGCGTACGAGGTCGGGGTGACGAATTGTTCCTGCCCGGGCCGCAGGGTAAGGCTGTTGGCCGCGACGATGGTCCTGGCCGATAGTTCTTCGAGTCTCAGCTCTCCCATGAACACAGGCTAACCCGAGAGGTGCGCGAGCGCGTTATCGGCATGTAACGAGGTGAAGCGAGATGATGTGAGAGTGATCATCACCGGCGCGGTTCTCGAGCAAATCGGTCGCGAGCGACCGTATGCACAGTCCCGGCCGATCACGGTGAGCGAGTTGGAGCTTGAGCCGCCTGGTCCGGGGGAGCTTCTCGTGCGAATCGAAGCAGCCGGCGTGTGCCACTCGGATTTGTCGGTCGTCGATGGCAATCGCGTTCGGCCCGTTCCGATGCTGCTCGGACACGAAGCCGCCGGTCGTGTCATCCAACTGGGCGAGGGTGTCGTCGATCTCGCGATTGGCGACCGGGTTGTGATGACGTTTCTGCCGCGCTGCGGCGAGTGCGCGGGCTGTGCGACCGACGGGCGACTGCCCTGCGAGGTCGGAACCGCGGCGAATAACGCCGGCCTGCTCCTGAACGGCCAGTTTCGGCTCTCCCGCGACGGCTTGACGGTCACGCACCACCTCGGAGTTTCGGCCTTCGCGACGCACGCTGTTGTCAATCGACACTCGGTCGTGCGCGTCGATGACGACGTACCTGCGGATGTCGCTGCCGTGCTCGGATGCGCGGTCCTGACCGGTGGTGGCGCAGTGCTCAATGCGGGCAAGCCCGCGCCGGGCGAGACCGTGATGGTGGTTGGTCTGGGTGGGGTCGGTATGGCGGCTCTGCTCACCGCGCACGCGACGGGACATCCGGTGATCGGCGTCGATGGCGTCGCTGCGAAGCTCGACCGGGCGCTCGCGCTGGGAGCGAGTCAGGTTTTCACGCCGCAGGAGCTGGCCGCTAGCGGTACTACTGCGCCCGTGGTGGTTGAGGCCGCTGGCAATGTGAGGGCTTTCGAGACCGCGGTCGCCGCGACCGCGCCGGGCGGCGTGACCGTCACGGTGGGTCTGCCCGCTCCGACCGCGCTCGCGAGCATTTCGCCGCTGGGGCTCGTTGCGCAGGCTCGATCGATCGTCGGGAGCTATTTGGGATCGGCCGTGCCAGAGCGCGACATCCCGAGGTATGTCGACCTGTGGCGGGCGGGCAGACTGCCGGTCGAGGAACTGATTTCTTCGCGGATCGGACTCGGGCAGATCAATTCCGCGATGGACGAACTCGCCGATGGGCGTGCCATCCGCCAGATCATCGTTTTCGACGAGCCCCAAGAGTCGGCCTCGGAATAGGCCACATACCGGCTGGTCGGTATGATTGCACACGACAACTGAAGTTTGGCGATGGAGCCCAGATGACGACAACGAGCGGGGACGCGAGGGCACCTCGCCGAGCGGTGTTGCCGGGGCTCGACATCGCCGCGTTGCAAGAGTGGATGCTGCTGAACGAGCCGACACTCATCGGCCCTGTGCCCCTGTCGGCCAATCTCATCGCCGGGGGGCGCAGCAATCTCACCTATGCGATTCGGGGTGCCGCCGAACCGCTCGTCTTGCGTCGGCCGCCACTCGGCCACGTGCAGACCACTGCGCACGACATGGCGCGGGAGTTCCGCGTGATCTCTGCGCTCCGCGGAAGTCGGATTCCGGTGCCGCGTGCGATTCGCTATGTCGATGACCCGACCGCGGGTGTCGATGCGCCGTTCTACCTCATGGAGCGTGTGCCCGGCCGCGTGCTGAGCAGTCGGGCTGACAACTCGGAGTACACACCTGCCCAGCTGCGCGAGCTCAGTCTCGACCTGGTGCGAACTCTCGCGTATCTGCACACGGTCTCTCCGGAGCAGGTTGGCCTAGCCGACTTCGGTCGTCCGGACGGCTTCGTCACGCGTCAGGTCGAACGCTGGGGCAAACAGTACGACGGCTCACGCAGTCGCGACCTGCCGGAGCTCGATGCGCTGCAAACCGAACTGCACGCGGGCATCCCCGAAACGCAGCGGTCTTCGATCCTGCACGGTGACTTTCGGCTCGACAACGCGCTCGTGCGTGACATTACGGGCGCGCCGCGGATCAGCGCGATCCTCGACTGGGAGATGGCGACGCTCGGCGACTCACTCACTGACCTCGGTCTGCTCGGTCTCTACTGGAACATCGACAGCATCACGGGCCTATCCGGTGCCGTGCCGAGTTCCGTCTCGGAGGCCGACGGTTATCCGAGTTTCGATGCGCTGGTGGACGAGTACTCGGCAGTCACCGGTTTCGCGGTGCCAGAGCTACCGTGGTACCTCGCGCTGGCCGCATTCAAACTTGCGGTGATTCTCGAGGGCATTCACTACCGCTTCCGCGCCGGGCAGACCGTCGGCGCCGGATTCGACCAGATTGGCCAGCTCGTGACGCCCCTCGCGCGCGCTGGCCGTCGTTATCTCTCGGAGGCGTGAGCGATGGACTTTGCCCTCGATGCGACCACAACCGATCTTCTCGCGAGGGTACGGGACTTCATGGACGAGCACGTGTACCCGGCCGAGCCCGTGCTCGCCCAACAGCTCGAAGCGCACCCTACGAGTTGGGGCATCCAGCCGATCGTCGAAGAGCTGCGCGCGATTGCCCGAGCGCAGGGACTCTGGAACCTGTGGTCGCCCGGTGAGTACGGCGCTGGTCTCACCAATCTGCAATACGCACCCGTCTGCGAGCTGCTTGGGCGCAGTCCCCGCCTCGGCCCGGTCGCGACCAACTGCTCCGCGCCGGACACTGGCAACATGGAGCTCCTCGACGCGTATGGCACCGCAGCCCAGAAGGAGCGGTGGCTCGCACCGCTGCTCGACGGAACGATCCGCTCGTCGTTCTGCATGACGGAACCGGATGTTGCGTCTTCAGACGCGACCAACATCCAGACCCGCATAGAACGGGACGGTGACGAATACGTTGTCACGGGTCGCAAGTGGTGGTCGACTGGCGCGATGAACCCTGGCGCCGAGCTTTTCATCGTCATGGGCAAGACCGACCCGGATGCTGAACGTCATCGTCAACAGACGATGGTGCTCGTGCCGCGAGACACCCCCGGGGTAACTGTCGTGCGACCTCTGAGTTTTCTCGGCTTCGAGGACCGTGACCACGGCGGCCATGCCGAGGTCGACTTCGATGGCGCGCGGGTTCCCGTCGCAAACGTGCTCGGCGCAGAGGGCGACGGCTTCGCGATGGCCCAGGCTCGGCTCGGGCCGGGTCGCATCCATCACTGCATGCGCGCGATCGGCATGGCGGAGCGCGCACTCGACCTCGGGCGCGAGCGGGCAAATTCCCGCGTCGCGTTCGGTCGTCCGCTGGCGGAGCAGGGAGTGATCCGCGAGTGGTTCGCGGAGGCGCGCGTCGACATCGAGGCCAATCGCCTCCTGGTGCTGAAGACCGCGTGGCTGATGGACACCGTCGGCAATCGTGCTGCGCATTCCGAGATCCAGGCGATCAAGATTGCGGTTCCCCGGATGCTGGAGAAAATCGTCGACCGCATGATCCAGCTCTTCGGCGCAGCTGGCGGGTCGCAGGACCTGCCGCTCGGCGAGTTCGCCGCGGCAGCCCGTTCGTTGCGTCTGGCCGACGGTCCAGACGAAGTACACCTGAACGCACTCGGCCGAGCCGAGCTGCGCCGTTAGAAGAGACGAAAGGCACCCAATGGCAGACCAGAGAATCGCAATCGTGACGGGCGGCGGCCGAGGAATCGGTGCCGCGATCGCCCAGCGGCTCGCCGCCGACGGCAACAAGATTGCCGTGCTCGACCTCAGGGCTTCTGACACCCAGGCGACGGTGGACGCGATCATCGCGGCAGGCGGAGAAGCCGTCGGAGTCGGGGCGGATGTTGCCAACGCCGACCAGGTCGGCGAGGCCATCGAGACCGTGGTCGAGCAGCTCGGCAAACCGACGATTCTGATCAACAACGCGGGCATCCTCCGCGACAACCTGTTGTTCAAGATGACGGAGGACGACTGGGACTCCGTTATGGGGGTGCACCTGCGCGGCGCATTCCTCATGAGTCGGGCGGTGCAGGCGTTCCAGGTCGAGGCCAAGTGGGGGCGCATCGTCAGCCTGTCGAGCACGTCCGCCCTCGGTAACCGGGGACAGGCGAACTACGCCGCGGCCAAGGCGGGTATCCAGGGTTTTACCAAGACGCTCGCGATCGAGTTGGGACGCTACAACGTGACCGCCAATGCGATCGCCCCCGGCTTCATCTCCACCGACATGATCAAGCAGACGGCCGAGCGGGTCGGGATGTCGCTGGACGACTTCCTCCAAGCCGCGGCCAAGGAGATCCCGGTCGGGCGATGGGGTGTGCCGGATGACATCGCGCACGCGGCATCCTTCTTCGTCAGCGACGCAGCATCCTTCGTGTCCGGTCAGGTTCTCTACGTCGCCGGGGGCCCGAAGGCATGACGCACTACGGCTCAGTCGCGGAGCTCGAAGCCGCGGTCGGCGCGCCAGCGCAAACGAGCGACTGGATGACGATCGACCAGGACCGCATCAACGGGTTCGCGGACGCGACCGGTGACCACCAGTGGATCCATGTTGACCCGGAGCGTGCGGCAGCCGGCCCCTTCGGCACCACGATCGCCCACGGCTACCTCACTCTGTCGATGGTCTCGGAGCTGATGTTCGGCCTGACGACCCTCGAGGGCAGTCCGATGGTCATCAACTACGGCCTCGACAAGGTGCGCTTTCTGAGCGTCGTGCCCGTGGACAGCCGCATTCGGGCGAGCGCGCAAATCTCTGGTGTCGCGCTGGCGCCGCAGGGCGTTCGTGTCTCGACCACCGTCACCGTCGAGATCGAGGGCATCGAGAAACCGGCGCTCATCGCCGAAACGATCGCGCTGTTCATCCTCCCGGCCTGAACGCGGTTACTCGTCGTCCTTGCGGGTCCAGTGCTCGCGCATGAACATCCGGCCGAACCAGTTGGTGAGACCGTTGCCCTGGTACTGCTCCGGGTCGGCCTCGAACACGGGATCGCCGTCTGGTTGCTGGAGGCTTGCGACCGCGTCATCCGTCACAGTGGTGTGAACCGCAGTGACTGTGATCGTGCCGACCTGGCTCGCGTCGACGAATCGCAGACCGTGTGGAGTCGTCACGGCAATGCCGTCGAACAGGTCGAGGGAGTCATCCTTGAGTACGTGTTCGACGGTGCCGATGACGGCTCCGCTCGCGGTCAGAACTTGCGCGCCCTTGGGCAGCGCCTGGTATGAAATGGGATCGTCAGCGGCCATGTGTCGAGCCTAACTCCTGGCCCTTCGACAGGCTCAGGGAGCTTAGAGCCAGGCTCAGGGACCGTGGTGCTATGCCCCGGTGCGGTGCGGGATGCCGCCCGTCATGCCGCCGTCGACCACGAACTCTGAGGCGGTCGAGTACGAGGAGTCGTCGCTGGCGAGGAACACGACCATCTTCGAGACCTCCTCCGGCCTGCCGGGACGGTGCTGGGGAATCTGCAGTTGGCGGGAGTCGATGTCCGCCGTCATCGGCGTCGCGATGTAGCCGGGGTGCACGGAGTTGACGCGGATGCCGAATCCACCGAGTTCCATGGCCGCAGACTTGGTGAGGCCGCGGACCGCAAACTTCGAGGCAACGTAGCCGTGCAGGTATGCGCCACCGCGCAGGCCCTCGACGGACGAGATGTTGATGATCGACCCGTGCCTCAGCTTCTTCATGCCGGCGACCACCGCCCGGATGCCCAGGAACACCCCGGTCTGGTTGACCGCGATGATCTGGTTCCACATGTCGAGCGTGTATTGCTCCAGTGGCGCTCCGTGCGCGATGCCGGCGTTGTTCACCAGCACAGAGACCGGGCCGAATGCCGCCTCAGCTGCAGCGACCGCGTCCGCCCAGCTTGTCTCGCTCGTGACATCCAGATGCACGAAGACGGCGTCGTCACCGAGTTCGGCGGCCAACGCCTCTCCTTCGGCATCGAGGATGTCTGCAATCACGACCTTCGCGCCCTCGGCGAGCAGCGCACGGCTGTGCGTCTCGCCCATGCCTCGAGCGCCGCCGGAGATCAGCGCAACCTGTCCGTCGAGTTTCATGGCTTCTCCTTTGAACGATACGAGCTACTTATGCGGTCGGATGCCCGCGAGATAAAGATCGGTGATTTCGCTGGCGACCTGCTCCTTGCTGAGCGGCCCACCGGGGGAGTACCACTGCGCCAGATAGTGCGGGTCGGAGAAGAAGTGCGCGATCAGGATCGCGGGCGGGATGTCTGTGCGCACGACCCCGTCCGCCTGGCCGCGTTCGAGAATCGCCTCGAATTCGTCGTTGTAGATGCGCCGTCGGCGCTTGACCTCGCTCTGCCGTTTCTCGCTCAGCATGTGTTGAGAGCGAAAGAAGACGATGCCCTCGCGCAGCCACTCGATCGAGGTGATCAGCACGTCCTCGCACGCGAGCCTCAGTGTCTCCTCGCTGGGGAGGCCTCGAGCGACGATCTCACGAAGATGGTCGAGTTGCAGCGACAGCATCCTGTCGTAAATGTCGAAGAGCAGATCGTCCTTCGACTTGAAGTAGTGGTACAGCGCGCCCTTGGTCACCCCGGCGGCATCGACAATCTCCTGAACGCTGGTCTGCGCGTAGCCTCGCTCGGCGAAGAGCTCGACCGAGACGTGCATGAGCTTCTCGGGAATCGGTATCGAGGTGATCTCGGCCACTTACATCACCGGGTTCAGTGACCCGCCCCCGTCGATGACAATGGTTTGCCCGGTGATCCATGCCGCGTCCTCAGACAACAGGAAAGTCACCGGCCCGGCCACATCCGTCGGCATGCCCAGCCGCTTCAGAGGGTATGCCGAAGCCACCTGCTCCTCGCGGCCCTCATAGAGCGCCTTCGCGAAGTTCGTCTTGATCACGGCCGGCGCGACCGCGTTGACCCGGATGCCGGGGGCCAGCTCATACGCCAGTTGCGTCGTCAGGTTGATGAGCGCCGCCTTTGACACTCCGTAGAGCGCGATACCTGGGGCAGCGGTGACCCCCGAGATCGATGAGATGTTCACAATCGCGGTGGACAGCCCCGCGGCGACGGCATCCCGGCTCCAGGCGAGGCTCCCGAGCACGTTGACTTCGAAGATCTTGCGCACTGCATCGTCGCCCACTTCGAGTGCCTTGCCGTACGCCGGGTTGATGCCGGCATTGTTGACGAGGAAGTCGAGCCGGCCGAACTCTCGACCGATCGTCGCGAAAACCTCTGCGCGGTGCTCCGGGTTGTCGGCCTTGCCGGAGACGCCGATCGCGACCGCTGCGCCGCCGAGTTCTTCGACGGCAGCATCCAGCGCCTCCTGTCCCCGCGCGGTGATGACGACGCGAGCTCCGTCGTCGACCAGGCGCCGCGCGATGGCGAGCCCAATGCCTCGGCTGGCACCCGTCACAAGCGCAGTCTTTCCGTCGAAACGCGCCACTCTCGCTCCTCCTCGAGCTCTCACCATCTTCCCAGTGGCCAAGGTTCCGACCGGTTGGTATGTTCATCCTAAGTGGTACCGGTGAGCAATGGGTTCGGCACTCCTCGGCACCCCTCGCGGCGACGCTTACGAGAAGGCCCTGTAGGCGGCTCTCGGCTAACTCGTACTCACGTTGGCGGGAGTAACTGCACCCGCCGGCGGGAGAAACCGTCCCGCGGATGGAGTTGTAACTCCCGCCGCCGGACACTATCTCCCGCCACGACGACCACGCGGGCGAGCTATCCGCGGACGGGCTAGCTGCGGAAGGGCACGGGCTCGCCGAGCCACTGGGCGAGCGTGTCGCGGAGGCGCTGAGGGAGTTCAACCGGACGGCCCGTCTCGGTGTTGACCAGCACCAGCGTCGTTGACGCGATCGCGTAGACAGTGGCTCGATCCGCCGACCCCAGCTCGTAGCCGATGTCGAAACTCGAGTTGCCGATGCGCGTGATCCAGAGCCGCGAGGTGATCGGGCCGTCCTCGTACGACAGGGGAGCCCGGTACTCGATCCGGTGGCCCGCCATCAGGCCGTTCGAGCCTTCTGGGAACAGTTCGAAGACGGACAACTCGACCGGGACATCGGATGCCGCGAGCTCGCCGAGCGGCGGGGTGAACAGCGCGAAACGGGTGTCTTCGAGGTACCGGACGAAGAACACGTTGTTGACATGACCGTACGAGTCCATGTCGCCCCAACGGACGGTGATGGGAGTTTCGAGCATGGCTACAACTTACCCACGCGGTCGAGCGTGAACCTGTAGTTGGTTGAGTAGCGCACCGAAGGCACGCGCAGCGAAACCGAGTTGAGCGTTCCGAACTACAAAAGCAGCATGGACTGAATGCGCCCAGCCGGGTTTCACGCAAATTTGGCCGTTCTCGGCGCTCACATCACCGCGGCCTCCCGTAACTGTGCTCCGTCGGGTCAATTGTTCCCGGGCGCCCGAACACAGTTGTCCCGACGGACCACCTTTACGTGGGTCGAGCGCGTTTCGGGCCTCGAAAACGTCCAAGTCTCTGCGAACCCCGGCCAGGGGCATTTAGTCCATGCTGCTTTTGTAGCTCGGAACGCTCAAGCCCTGGTTTCGCTACCCGCCGCGCGGCACTACTCAACCAACTCAATAGCGGGCGCAACTTCCAAAGTATCTCGATGTCAAGATACTTTTGAAAACGGGTAAGCTTGTTGCGGCCCCCAGGAGAGGAAATTTCGGTGTCGAAAATCAAGGTTGAAGGAACGGTCGTCGAGCTAGACGGTGACGAGATGACGCGCATCATCTGGCAGAAGATCAAGGACACCCTGATCCACCCCTACCTGGACATCGACCTCGAGTACTACGACCTCGGCATCGAGAACCGCGACGCGACCGACGACCAGGTGACGATCGACGCGGCCCACGCCATCCAGAAGCACGGTGTCGGCGTCAAGTGCGCGACGATCACGCCCGACGAGGCGCGCGTCGAGGAGTTCGGCCTGAAGAAGATGTGGAAGTCGCCGAACGGCACGATCCGCAACATCCTTGGCGGTGTCATCTTTCGTGAGCCCATCATCATCTCGAACATCCCACGTCTCGTTCCGGGCTGGAACAAGCCGATCATCATCGGCCGTCACGCGTTCGGCGACCAGTACCGCGCCACCGACTTCGTGTTCAAGGGCAAGGGCAAGCTCACCGTACAGTTCACGCCGGAGGATGGCTCGGAGCCTCTCAAGTTCGACGTCTACGACGCTCCGGATGACGGCATCGCCCAGGTTCAATACAACCAAGATGCGTCGATCCGCGACTTTGCCCGCGCGAGCCTCAACTACGGCCTCGACCGTCACTACCCCGTGTACCTGTCGACGAAGAACACGATCCTGAAGGCGTACGACGGTCGCTTCAAGGACATCTTCCAGGAGATCTTCGACGCTGAGTTCAAAGAGCAGTTCGAGGCTGCCGGTCTCACCTACGAGCACCGCCTCATCGACGACATGGTCGCCTCCGCGCTCAAGTGGGAGGGCGGCTACGTCTGGGCCTGCAAGAACTACGACGGTGACGTGCAGTCAGACACCGTCGCGCAGGGCTTCGGTTCGCTCGGACTGATGACCAGCGTGCTCTCCGTTCCAGACGGCAGTGTCGTCGAGGCAGAGGCGGCGCACGGAACGGTCACGCGTCACTACCGCCAGCACCAGGCGGGCAAGCCAACCTCGACCAACCCGATCGCCTCGATCTACGCGTGGACCCGCGGACTTTCGCACCGTGCGAAGCTCGACAACAACCCGGCTCTCGCCGAGTTCGCGAACACCCTCGAGGATGTCGTGGTCAAGTCTGTTGAGGCCGGTCACATGACCAAGGACCTGGCTCAGCTGGTCGGCCCGGACCAGAAGTGGGAAACCACCGAGGAGTTCCTCGACACGCTCGACAAGAACCTCGCAGCGCGACTCGCTTAGCGAGAACGCGAGGGCGCCGCATCCGGTTCGGGATGGCGGCGCCCTCTGCTTTTAAGCGGAGGCGGGGTTCAAGCGGTGATTGCCGACGGCCGAAAACCTCGAATCACGAGGTAGAGCCCTAGCGAGAGTTCCCACGCCGCGATGGGAAGCGCAGCCAGACCCGCAAGCGGTGCGTGTGGCGCGAGCGCGCCGAACATGATCGCGATGTCGGAGGCGAGCAGAAGCGGCGCGCCGATGAAGGCGAGGATCGGCAGCCAGCGAGGCACTACTCGCGACCGATAGAGCAGGAACCCGAGAAGGACCGCATTGACGACCGGCAGGAGCCCCTGACCCAGCCGGAACCAGTCGTATTGGGCTGCCAGCGCGTGACCGGTTACCAAACCATCTGAGCCGATTCCCGACTGCCGCAGCGTCACCAGCGTGAGGAGCGTGACGACGCCGGCGAAGATGGTGCTCGCCTCGAGCACGCGCGCGCCAACGAAGCCGAGTGCGACGGCTTCGTTTTGTTTCTTGAGAACCGGGAAGAGCGCGACGGCGGTACCGATGCAGGCTAGCGCGACGATCAGTTCGAGCAGCGTGCCGACGATGACGGGTGTGTCAGCGCCGCCGCTCGTCAGATAGTTCGGATCTTCGACCGCCGCATAGAGGGAGAGCGTGGGGATTGACGCGAAGGTGATCAGATAGAGCACGCCGGCGGCGAGGGCGGTCTTCCGTGAGAAGGACATAGGCCCCCGCACTGGGGCAGATGCATGGGCGGTCGTTGTCACGGTGGTCTCCAAGGCGATGAGGTGGTGCTTCAAAGGTGTACAGCGTACACTCAAGGTTTACCATAGGTGTACGCCGTACTCTTGTCAATGAGTTACTACGCATCGAGGGGAGGCGCAGCGCGATGACCGAACAGCTCGCGAGCGAGCGACGGGTGCGGCTCAATCGCCAGCGAGTGCTCGAGACGGCCGTTGCCATCGCGGATGAGATCGGCATCGAGGCACTGAGCATGCGCAGGCTCTCGCAGGAACTCGAGGTCGTTCCGATGGCGCTGTACAAGCACGTCGAGAACAAGGAGCAACTGCTCGACGGCATGGTCGAGGTCATTGTCAGGGAGATCGAGCCAGCAGATGGGGGCGCTGGTTGGAAGCCTGCCGCGAGAGACCAGGTGCTCGCCGCGCGGAGGGCGCTGCAGAGACATCCCTGGTCGCGTCGAGTCATCGAATCACGCACCACCAAGACACCGGCGGTTCTCGACTACATCGAATCGTTCACCGGGTTGTTCATCGACGGCGGGTTTTCCGTCGATCTCACCCATCACGTCATGCACGCAATCGGCGGGCGGATGTGGGGCTTCACCCAGGAGCTGTTCGACGACCCGGATGAAGCGGACGCTACTGTACCGCCGGAAGTGCGCGAGGCCATGCTGCGGCAAGCCGCGGCGTTCTATCCGAATATCGTTGCAGTTGCCACCTCGATGAACCACGACGACGGGTCGATAGTCGGCCACGGCTGCGACGACCAATTCGAATTCGAGTTCGCTCTCGACATTCTGCTCGACGGCTTTGAACGACTCCACGAGCTCGGGTGGACGTCGCGGGGTTCGCGCGGCTAGCCTTAGTCGTCATTGTCGGTGCACCACTGCACGACTTGGGGGGAATGCGGTGCGAAAGCGTTCGACGCGTACGGGCCTGCGCGCCCGCGGCACAGTTGCGGTGTGCGTGGTTGCCATGCTCGCGCTGCTCGGCAGTGCCCTTGTTGGTTCGAGCGCGTCGGCGAGCACGCCCTCGGTGTCAATCACCCCGCAGAGACTGCACAGCGCGCTGCCGAAGCTGCCGCTCAAGGTCTATCCCGCCGGCGTTTACATCGTTCAGCTGAAGAGTGCACCGGCATCCACCTATGCGGGGGGCGCCTCAGGCTACCCGGCGACCCGTCCGAGGGGCGGCCGACAGCTGGATGCGCACTCGCCCAAAGTTCGCTCATACACCGCTCACCTGGCGGCGCAGCAGTCGACGCTCACTCGCAGGTTCGGCGTGACCCCCTTGAGCAGTTTCACCGTCGCGTACAACGGATTTGGCGCGAAGCTCACGGCGGCGCAGGCGACCGCGCTGTCTCGGGACCCCCTCGTGCTCCGCTTGACGAAGGACCGCGTCCTGAAGATTCAGGATGACTCGGTCAACCTGAAGAGCTCGCTGTCGTATCTCCAAATTGCGGGCGATTCGGGTCTCTGGAATTCGATCGGTGGCCACGACAACGCCGGCGCGGGAATCGTGGTCGGCGACATCGACACCGGGATCGCGCCAGATAACGCCTCGTTCTACGGTCCTCCTCTTGCGACTTCCACCTCGACGACCGTGCCATGGGTGGATGATTCGACCCACGTGATTTCCTATCTCAAGGCCGACGGCAACACGTTTCACAGCACGGAAGTCACCAATGCGACGGCCTGGGACCAGTCGGACTACAACAGCAAGATCATTGGTGCGCGGTACTTCGACCTGGGGTATCTGGCCGGCAGCGTAACGGCATTGGCAAGCAATGACTGTGTCACCGCGAGCCCGTGCGAGTACGCATCGCCACGTGATGCCGACGGTCATGGCTCGCACACCGCCAGCACCGCCGCGGGCGACTACGGCGTCGACGTCGTCGGTGGAACCACCAACTTTGGTGTGATTTCTGGCGTGGCTCCCGCCGCGAAGATCGCGATGTACAAGGCGTGCTGGAGCGGACATTTCAACGACGCCAAGCACACGGACGCGACCGGCTGCGACGAGGCAGACCTCGTCGATGCGATTGACCAGGCGGTGACCGACGGTGTCGACGTCATCAACTTTTCGATCGGCGGCGGCGCGGCAGTCACCACTTACTCTCCGACAGATGAGGCGTTCCTGAACGCCGCGGCCGCTGGGATATTCGTGTCGGCCGCTGGCGGCAATTCTGGGCCGTCCGCGACGACGCTCGACAACGCGGCACCGTGGGAGACGACCGTCGCCGCGAGCACGATTCCGAGTTACGCGGCGACCGCGACGCTGGGGAACGGAAAATCCTTTACCGGGGCATCCGATACCGTCCGCGGCTCCGTTGAC
Source organism: Galbitalea sp. (assembly GCA_036495225.1). Taxonomy (GTDB): domain Bacteria; phylum Actinomycetota; class Actinomycetes; order Actinomycetales; family Microbacteriaceae; genus Galbitalea. The sequence continues at coordinate 3,473 of DASXNG010000176.1, read as the reverse complement.
TTGGTGTCGAGCCCCCCGTCACCCAACGTGACCGCGATCACGCATGCGCCCCTCGTGCTCGCGAGAAACGTTCGGGCGTCTGACAAGTCGACGGCGGTGGCGGATGACTGTCAGACCGGCAGCCTGAGCCCGGCCAAGACTGCGGGCAAGGTCGTCGTCTGCGACCGTGATGGCATCATCGCGCGTCTTGAAATGTCGCAGACCGTGCACGATGCCGGCGGTATCGGCATGGTGTTGGTGAACACCCACGTTGGCGATGTCGATGTCGATGATCATGTCGTGCCGACCGTCCATCTCGACCAACCAGCGCTTGCTGCGGTGCGTGGGTATGCGGCCACGTCGGGCGCGTGGGTCTCGTTCTCGCCGGCGGCGGACAATGCAGCGGCACCACAGGTCGCAGCGTTTTCGAGCCGAGGGCCGGTGACAGCGGCGGGCGGTGACGTCCTGAAGCCGGACATCGCGGCACCCGGTGTCGGCATCCTCGCCGCGGTAGCCAGCACGCCGTCTGGGCCCAGCTGGACGCCGCACTACGCCTTCGATTCGGGCACGTCGATGGCGACTCCACACATCGCCGGTCTTGCCGCGCTGTACCTGAGTCAACACCCGACCGCAGCGCCGGCCGAGATCAAGTCGGCGCTCATGACTACCGCGGGCGACACGGTTGACGCCACGGGTCACGCGGTAACGAACCCGTTCGCCCAGGGAGCTGGCGAGGTCAAGCCGACTGCGCTCCTTAACCCGGGACTCGTGTACGACGCGAATGTGAACGACTGGAAGGCCTACATCGAGGGCGTGGGCGAGGGGAGCTTCCCCGGCGTAACCGCGATCGACCCAACCGAGCTCAACGAGGCATCCATTGCGCTTGGCTCCTTCGCCGGGCTGACGACTGTAACCCGCACCGTGCGCGCGCTGACCCCGGGCACGTACGCGGCGACGCTCACCGGTTTGGCGGGCATCGGCGCGAGCGTGCGGCCGTCTACCCTCACATTCGACTCCGTGGGCGAGACCAAGAGTTTCACCGTCACGTTCAGTCGGACGACGGCCGCCCTGAACGCGTATTCGACCGGCTCGCTGACCTGGACAAACGGCGCCATCACCGTGCGCAGCCCCATCGCAGTCAAGCCGGTCGCGGCTCCGACCTCGGTCTCCGGGAGCGGAACGAACGGACACATTTCGGTGCCGGTGCCGTTCGGAATTGCCAGCGGTCAGGCGCTGCACCCGTATGGCCTCGCATCCGAAGCGATCTCGCCCTACGACGCCTCGGACCCTGACTTCTCAGGCATCTTCACCGTCGCAAGCGGAGTCGACGCCAGCGGCTTCTTCGACCCTGATAAAGGTCAAGCGTTTATTCGGCGCCTGCCAGCGGGGGAGACCTACGCGCAGTTCCGATCCGAAACAGCTAACGACGCGGATTCCGGCAGCGTCATTCTCCTGTACCTGCTTTACTCGAAGTCCAGCCCAGATCCCAGCACGTTCAAACTCATTGCCTCATCGCAAAACGACAGCAGCGTGCAAACGATCGGGATCAATCATCCTGCGGCCGGTTACTATGTCACGCTCGAAGAACCGGTCTACCTCACGAGCAGCGACGTCGAGTTCCGCGACATCCAGTACGTCGTGCCGAATTCTGGCGGCGCTGGTCACCTTTCTACCTCGTCGTCCAGTGTGCCAACAGTGCGGACGGGCACCTCCAACTTCCAGGTGCGCTGGGGCGCGCTGCCGGTCGGTGGTTCGTACCTTGGGCTGATTCGCTACGGAAGCGGATCCCAGTACACGCTTGTCCATGTCGACTCGACCACGGCGACGGCCCCGGAGGTGGAGACGGCGCCCACGGTCTCGGGCACATTCCTTGTCGGCTCGACGCTCACCGCGAGCTCAGGCGCGTGGAACATGCCGGTGCGGTACTTCAGCTCCTTCACATACCAGTGGCTGCGGGACGGCGCTCCCATCGCGGGCGCGACGGGAACCACCTACACACCGTCGTATGCGGCAGACTTCGGTCACTCGATCTCGATCCGAGTGACGGCAACCTACGCCGGCATGTCCACGGTTGCGACATCCGCAGGTCGGGCAATCACGATCACGACGCCGAAGCCCACGCCCGGCACCTCGCCGACGCAGCCACCCCGGTAACGCCTAGTAGCCGGAGAAGTAGTCGGTCTTGATGCTGTGCACGTGCGCCTTGCGCAGCGCCGGGCGCAACGCGTGGACGAGCGACGGCGGACCGGAGATGTAGGTGGCCCGGTTGCGCGCATCCGGAACCGCCTCCGTGATCAGCGCGGCGGTGACCGGTCCATGCCCGAGATAGGTCCAGTGCTCCGGGAGGTTCTTCGGTTCGGTCGGTGCCACGACCAGAACGTGAACGTTCAGGTCTTTTAGACGGTCGGCGTACGCCAGTTCGTCAGCGGATGACGCGGAGTAGACGAGCACGATGTCACGCTTCTGGTCCGTGCCGGTCAGCTGCGCCAGATGACTCATGTACGGCGTGATACCGATGCCGCCGGCCACGAGAAGCAGCAGTCGCTCGTCGTCTCGCGGCAACAGGAAGTCACCGCCCACCGCCGTCGCGGTCACGGTCTCGCCAGGCTTCAGTCCCAGAAGGGCGGTTTTGAAGCTGCTTGAACGTTCGGCGGTGCGGATCCCGAATCGGATGACATCCGGCTCCACCGGCGCCGAGGCAATGCTGAAGGTTCGGCGTAGACCGCGCACGTCGGCTCCGCTGTGGGGAATGGTGAGTTCCATGAACTGCCCGGGCAGGTACTTGATCGGCCGCTGGGGTCTGAACGACAGCTCGAGGCTGGTGGACGTCAGCCTTTCGGAGCCCAGGAAGTCGAGGCGAACGCCGCGTCGCTGGCCGAACGCGAAAGCGATCGCGTTTCCCACCAGCAGCGCAAACTGGGGCGTCGTGAGGCTGAACGAGCCGATGTGGAGCGGCACCGTGAAGATGACGCCGACCACGACGGCTTCGATCAGTTGTTGCCAGCGACGCGGTGGGAGGGTCAGCGGTTCGCTCAACATGAACGCGGCGAAGAAGATCGTCGCGAAGGTCGTGAACGGCAGTAGGAGAGTCTGGCCGAGCGGAAAGTCTCCGCCGTAGTACCAGAGCGTGATGAAGAAGACGACGACGACAAAGACACCGGCCAGCGGCAGGCGCCTGGTGCGATAGAGCACCGCGAAGCCCAGCACGAGTGTGAGCGGCAGCAGCCATGCGGTGGCGAGCCACCATGCGCCAAAGTCGCCGAAGGGGGTGATCAGCGCAACCACGAATGCGCCGAGTGCCGCGGGGTTGAAGATGTGCCTTCCGTGCCATGCCAGCAGGTACTTGGAGGCATTCGCAATCACTGCAGCAAGCACGAGACCGGTGAGCGCGAGTGGATCAAGAGTCGGCTCGAAGATGAAGAGCAGCAGCAGGCCGGTGATCAGTGACGACTCGGAGTGCGGTTTCACCTTGAACAGCAGGCCGAACAGTCGGT
>DASXNG010000175.1:0-7657 GCA_036495225.1 Galbitalea sp. | reverse complement strand
CCGGTTGCGCAAACTGTGGCTCGGCGATTGGCTCCGGTGTCACAACTGGCTCTGGTGTCGCCACTGTTTCCGGTGTCACAACTGGCTCCGGCGTCACAACAGATGGCACGCCCGCGAGTTCAGCGCGAGCCTCTTCCACTTCGGCCAATGCTTCCGGCGTTCCAACCGCAAGCATGGACGCTTCCCACGCGGCGTACTCGCGCCGCTCGCGTTCGCGCAATTCCAGTTGCGCCTGCAACTGCTCAATCGCGTTGAGACTGTCCGACCCGCCGCCGTCGTCGATCGTGCGAAGCAGTTCTTCGTCGGCAAGCGCTCGTCTTCGAGGACGCATCTCGGGCGTCAGTGACACCTCTGCGTCCTGCGTGTTCGCTACCGGAGGCGGGGGCGCATCTACCGACTGATATGGCGCAACGGACTCGTAACCTGGCGGTGGTGGCGCATCGGCGGCGGGCACGGTGGGCGCGGGTGCCCCGACGTACAGCGCGCGCTCGTCGACGGGCCTGTCTGTTGAAGAGGGCGGTGGAGCGTCGGACACCGGCGGCACGACCGAGATGGGTGGAATGGGCGTGGGGTCCGGTGGCGCGAATGGATTCGGAGTCGAGTCGCTCTCGCTCGCAGGAATGAACGGCTCGACCCGTGGAGCGAACGGCTCGGCACCCGGGGCGTAGGGGTCCTGGGGCGGAGGGAACGATTCGACCGGAGGCGCGTATGGGTCTTGCACCGGGGCGGGCTCCTCGGACCGAACGGTCGGCGTTGGCTGACCGAATAGCGGCGTTGCCCAATCGGGCGGAGACTGCGGAGTGGAAGCAATCGGCGATCCAGACTGAGGGGTCCCTGGTTCGCTCGGAGCGGGTACTGGAGCAATGGGCTGCGGTGCAACCGGTTCTGGCTCCACAGGAACGGGCGCCGAGGGCGTCGGTGGAACCGGTTCTGGCGCGGCCAGCGGTTCGGGGGCAGCTACAGGTTCGACGCTGACCTCGTCCACCGGTTCAACCACTGGTTCAACGATCGGCGGCACCGGTCGCTGAACGGGAATGGGACCGGACGCTACGCGCGCGAGTTCGGCAGCGAGAGCCGCCGCAATGGCGTCGTCGTTAAAGACGTTCGCTGCCGCCTCGAGCGACTCGGCATCGTTCGGAGCGGGCGTGAAGTTTGAGCGGCGCGGACCCGTCGGGGCGAAGAGCTCTTCGGGTCCGACTGCGCCGCGAACATCGTCGTCGTCGTCGTCAGCCATTCCAAAATTCTACGGTCGCGGAAGTCATTTGTTCAGTGGGTAAACGGCGAGCCACGTAGAACGTCCGTTCCGTGATCTTTCCGATCTTGACTTTTGTTAGGTAACGATATATCGTTACAGCATCGTTGATAGAACAACGAGCCAACTTTGAAGTCTTGAAAGGACAACATCATGAGAAACGACTACCCACACCGTTACCACCATGACCCAAGCGACCACGGCGGCGGCCACGGCGACCCTCGCCAACGCCGCGACGGATTCCGCTACGCCCCGATGGGGCCCGGATTTGGCGGCTTCGGCCCCCGCGGTTTCATGCCGCCCGGACCGCAGCGCAAGCGTCGCGGAGACGTGCGCATCGCCATCCTGTCCCTGCTCGCCGAGGAGCCCCGCAACGGCTACGGCCTCATCAAAGAGATCGGTGATCGCTCCGGGGGCACCTGGACGCCGAGCCCCGGTTCGGTATATCCGACGCTCCAGCAGCTCGTCGATGAGGAACTCATCGAGACGACAGGTGATGGCAAGCGCACCGATTTTCAGCTGACCGAAGCCGGCCGCGCGTGGGTCGCCGAGCACGCAGAGCAACTCGCGAACGTGTGGCAGAGCTCAGACGCCCGCATGCGCGCGGACGCCGGATTGCACGAGAGCATCGGCAAACTGATGGGCGTTGTGCACCAGTTCCGTTTTGCTGCAACCGATGAGCAACGCGCCAAGGCGATCGAGAAAATCGACGAAACTCGTCGTGCGCTTTACGCGATCCTCGCCGACTGAATAATTTGCGGTAAATCGCAACAAATCCACGGGCCCTGCCACTTTTCAGTTCGTTATGAAATCGTGACAGGGCCTTGCTGCGCCTGTGGGGCGGGAGTAGCGTCCGGATTAGGAGCCCGGCAACGACGCTGGGCTGATGAAGGAGTAGAAATGACCGCTCTTAACAATCAGGAAGTTCCTGTCGGACCACGGTTCGCTGATCCAGCACCACTCGGTCTCGCCGCGTTCGCGCTCACCACCTTCGTTTTAAGCTTTGCAAACGCGGGTTGGATCGCAAACGGCGGAGTCGCCGTCCTCGGTCTTGCTCTGTTCTACGGCGGCATCGGCCAGGTGATTGCTGGCATTTGGGAGTTCGCCAACAAGAACACTTTCGGTGCAACCGCGTTCACGTCGTTCGGTCTGTTCTGGATGGCGACCTGGTTCCTGCTCGTCGCAAACGGCAAGGAGATCAACAATCAGGGGCTCGGCCTGTACTTCCTCATCTGGGGCATCTTCACGCTCTACATGACGTTCGCTGCGATCAAGACGAATCTTGTGATCTTGCTCGTTTTCATCGCGCTGACGCTCACATTCGTGTTCCTGTCCATAGGCGAGTTCGCGACCAGTGTGACCATCGGGCACATCGGCGGATATCTCGGTATCGTCACTGCGATTCTGGCGTTCTATGGCTCATTCGCCGGAGTGATCAACTCGACCTTCAGGCGGGTCGTGCTGCCGGTAGTGCCGGCGAAGTTCTGAAGATCCGGCAGTGACCATGTAGTAGGCGGTGCGGGAGGGATGTTCTGGCCCTCCCGCACTAGCGTTTATAGAAACACACATGCCGGTGCGCAGGGGTGCGCGCCCGGGCAAGCTATCAATACAAGGGATACCCAGTTCAAAGATGACTGACACAACCGAAGTTGCGCTGTCCAACCTCTCAAGGGAGGAACGCCGTTTTCCGCCGAGTGCGGAGTTCGCGGCAAACGCAAACGTCAAGGCCGACGCATACGCAGAAGCCGCGAAGGATCGCCCCGCTTTCTGGGCCAAACAGGCCGAGCGACTGACCTGGTCGAAGAAATGGGACCAGGTTCTCGACTGGAGCAACGCTCCCTTCGCGAAGTGGTTCGTCGGTGGCCAACTCAATGTCGCCTACAACTGCCTGGATCGCCACGTCGAGGCCGGACTCGGCGATCGAGTCGCCTACTACTTCGAAGGCGAGCCCGGGGACACCCGCACGATCACCTACCATCAGCTGACAGACATGGTCTGCCAGGCGGCGAACACGCTCGAGGGCCTCGGCGTTAAGGCCGGTGACCGCGTCGCCATCTACATGCCGATGATCCCGGAAACCATCGTCGCGATGCTGGCCTGCGCCCGTATCGGCGCTCCCCATACCGTCGTCTTCGGCGGATTCAGTGCCGAAGCACTCGGCACCCGCATTGACGACTGTGACGCCAAGGTGGTCATCACCGCCGACGGCGGCTTCCGCCGCGGGGCGGCGGCTCCGCTCAAGCCCGCGGTGGATATCGCGCTCTCCACCCGCCCGGAGGTCAGGACGGTTCTCGTCGTGAAGCGCACGGGTGGAGACGTCGCATGGACGGAGGGTCGCGACCACTGGTGGCACGACACCGTAGAGAACGCGAGCACCACCCACGAGGCGCAGCCGTTCGATTCGGAACACCCGCTGTACGTCATGTACACGTCCGGTACGACCGGAAAGCCGAAGGGCATTCTGCACACCTCCGGTGGATACCTGCTCGGTTGCTCGTTCACCCAGTGGGAGGTCTTCGACCTGAAGCCCGAGACCGACATCTACTGGACGGCCGCGGACATCGGCTGGGTGACCGGCCACAGCTACATCGTCTACGGGCCCCTCTCGAATGCGACGACCTCTGTCATGTACGAAGGGACACCGGACACTCCACACAAGGGCCGCTGGTGGGAGATCATCGACAAGTACAAGGTCACCACCCTGTACTGCGCGCCGACCACCATCCGTACCTTCATGAAGTGGGGAAATGACGTGCCTGCGGGGTACGACCTGTCTTCGCTCAAGATCATCGGGTCGGTTGGTGAACCGATCAACCCCGAGGCGTACATCTGGTACCGCAAGAACATCGGCCACGACAAAACACCCGTCGTGGACACCTGGTGGCAGACCGAGACCGGCTCGCTGATGATCAGCCCGCTCCCGGGTGTCACTGCCGGCAAGCCGGGAGCCGCCATGACTCCCCTGCCGGGTATCGCAGCAGACGTGGTGGATGCCGCAGGCAACTCGGTTCCGAACGGGAGTGGTGGGTACCTCGTTATCACGGAGCCGTGGCCATCGATGCTCCGCACGATCTGGGGCGACGACGCGCGATACAAGGACACCTATTGGTCGAAATTCCCGGGCAAATACTTCGCCGGGGATGGCGCCAAGAAGGACGAGGACGGCGACTTCTGGCTGCTCGGCCGGGTTGACGACGTGATGAACATCTCGGGCCACCGCCTCTCGACCACGGAGATCGAGTCTGCTCTTGTGTCGAACCCCAAGGTCGCCGAGGCCGCGGTGGTCGGCGCGGTCGACGAGACGACCGGCCAGGCTGTCGTTGCGTTCGTGATCCTTCGGGCCGAGGCCGGCGACGGCGGAGACCACATCGTGAGGGAACTGCGAGAGCACGTGTCGGCCCAGATCGGTCCGATCGCCAAGCCTCGCCAGATCATGGTCGTGGCCGAGTTGCCAAAGACGCGATCCGGCAAGATCATGCGTCGACTGCTGAAGGATGTCGCTGAAGACCGCCCCGTTGGCGACGTGACAACCCTTGCCGACTCCGGCGTGATGGACGCGATCCGCACCGGCATGGAGCAGCACTCCGGCGCTGACGACGAGTAGCTTTCCACCAGGCTTGGCACGGGGCGCCCGAACGCTCCGGGCCAAGCCTGTTTTCAGCCGGTGACGTGACCGAGAAAGTCGAGCGTCGACGCGAGAGCCGCGCGTGCCTCCTTAAACCTCAGGTGGAACTGGTACTCGTGCGGCATCCGCGGAACGTGACGGTCCCGGTAGAACACACTCGTCACCGGAACTCCGAGCGAGGTGAGACGCGCCGCAAGCGGCTTCGACTGCACGGCCGTCAACGCATCCCCATTGCCGCCTGAGATCCAGGTCGGCGGGAACGCTGCCGTCGCATAGTTGATGCTGCACATCTGGACACCCCCGGACGTGTGAGACCAATCCTTCTTGTCGAGATAAGCCCAGAGGGCGATCCTGAAACCCCAGCCGTTGACTCCGACGATTTTCGGGATGCCGCTGACGTCGTAGATGCCGCAATTGAGCACCACGCCGCGTAACTGAGCGGGCGTCAGCGCGGGAGTTATCGACATCCGTTTGGCGAACTTCTCATTCGTGACGAGGTTCGCCAGTTGGCTCGCGAGCTGCGCGCCGGCCGAGTCCCCCGCGAGGATGATGCGGTCAGGGTCGATCCCGTACTCGGACGCGCGTCGGACGAGAAACGCGAGCGCGCTGTTCAGCTGCCGCAACGCCGTCGGGTAGGTCGCTTCCGGTGCCGTCGTGTAGTTGAGCGCGACGGCGACGTAGCCATGCCACGCAATGATTCGTGCGTATGGGCCGACGTGCTTCCTGGTTCCGGAGATCCAGCCTCCCCCGTGAATCCAGACGACGGCGGGCAGCGTATCGCGAGATACGAGCGGGGCAAAAACATCGAGAGTGGTCTCATTGCCGCGATCCCCGTACTGCACGTTCAGTCGAGCGGCGACCCCACCCTTCGGAACATACGGGGCCATCTCTCGCGCAGTTTCGTCGGCTTGTCGCTCGAACAGACGGCGCATTATGAGCACCGCGGGCCACGGGCTCGCCCACGAGACGATGATGGCGCCGAGCCCCGCCGCCAGCAGGCCTCCCGTGAATAACCCGCGAGGACGCCGCGACTTCGTGACTGACGACATAAACCCACTGTAAGAGGGGCGGAATTCTGCATCCAGCGACGGACGCGGCGTCATCTTTCACGCCGATATGCTCACACCGTGCCCACGCTCACCAAGGTCAGGATCTGGATTGCCATCTTCATCATTTGCCTCGTCGGAGCAGGCCTAACCGCGTTTCCTCTCGAGGCCGAACTCGGTTTTGCAACATCCGTCCTCCACACCACCTGGTTGCCCGCGAACGTTCTGCTGCCGGGATTCGTGAGCTGGATCGACCTCGTAGACCACGCCGTCGTGGCGACAACGAACAACTACCCCTTCATCTTTTACGGCACCGACTGGCTTGCCTTCGCCCACATCGTGATCGCTATCGCGTTCATCGGGCCGTTCCGCGACCCGGTGCGCAATATCTGGATCATCCAGTGGGGCATGATCGCGTGCGTGCTGGTCGTTCCACTGGCGGCAATCGCCGGGCCGATTCGCGGCATCCCGTGGGGTTGGGAACTCATCGACATGTCGTTCGGCGTCATCGGGATCATCCCGCTGATCATCGTGTACCGCCTGATTCGGCGGTTGGAGCGGGAGCAGAAGCGAGCGGCGGCTCCGACCGCGGCTTTGGTCGAGTCGAATTGAGAGCCGCGAGCCGCAAGACGCCCTATCAGGCGGCAAGCGGTACTATCAGCCGCCCGGCATCGTGGCCGTCGCAGGTTCCTGCGCTGGACGCCGTCGAGTTTTTCCAGACGTTGACCCAGACCCGAGGAGCCACGGCATGACCGCCGCCGCCGAAACCAAACCCGCGATCGACCTTTCGAAACGCGATCTCACGCTCGACCTCGCTCGTGTGTTCTGCGTGCTCCTCGTGGTCGTCATCCACCTGCTGTTCGTCGGCGTCGGGCGCACGGCATCCGGTGGTCTGGTCATTTCGCGACCCGTGGAGCAGCAGTCGTGGTTTCCCTATGTGACCTGGTTCGGCCAGATCATGCCTCTGTTCTTTGTCGTCGGCGGATTCGCCAGTCTCACATCGTGGCGGAGCCTTACCGGACGCGGCGGCGGCGGGCGCGAGTACGTGCGCAACCGAGTGCTTCGCCTTGCGCAGCCTGCGCTTCCGCTCTTCATCTTCTACGTGGTCATCCTCGGCGCGGCGACACTCATCGGGATCGACCCTTCACTCGTGTCCGGCATCGCGACAGGAGCCGGTTCGCCGCTGTGGTTCCTGGCCGCATACATCCTGTGCCAGGCATTTGTGCCCGTCATGGCCGGATGGCACGACCGCGCCCCGAAGCTGACACTCGTCGTGCTGCTTGTTGGTGCGATCGTCGTCGACACGCTTCGCTACTCGACCGGAAACGTGCTCATCGGACTCGTCAACCTGTTCTGCGTGTGGCTGCTGATCCAACAGTTCGGATTCTGGTACGCCGACGGATGGTTCGCACGCCGCCGGTGGTGGCAGCTCGTGCTCATCGCTGCCGTTTGCTATGCGTCACTGGTCCCTCTGACGACTTGGGGCCCCTACTCGGTGAACATGCTGACCAATCTGAACCCGCCGACCGTGCCGCTCATCGCGCTCGGGCTCGCGCAGGCATGCATGCTGCGACTGCTCCGTCCAGCGCTGGCTGCCCTCATGCGGACCAAACCCGCGCAGACCGTTGTGTTTGTCGTCGGCTCGCGGCTGATGACCATTTACCTGTGGCACCTGCCGATCATCATCATCCTGTCCGGCATCGCGCTGCTCATCCCGGGCGCCAGCCCCGAGCC
>DASXNG010000174.1:0-11008 GCA_036495225.1 Galbitalea sp. | reverse complement strand
CGATCTGGGCGACCTTGCCGGCCCTGACAAGCTCGTCGAATGCGCCGAGCGTCTCCTCGAACGGCGTCGAGGGATCGTCGCGATGGGCGAAGTAGAGGTCGATGCGCTCGAGGCCGAGCCGACGCAGCGATGCCTCGCAGCCCTCGATCACCTGGGCGCGCTTCAGGCCTTTCGGGATGTCGGCCGCACCGCTGCCGACCTTCGTCGCGATGATCACCTCGTCCTTCGACGATCGCTGCTGGAGCCACTCCCCGATGATCGTCTCGGACTCGCCGCCGACATGCCCGGGCACCCACGCAGAGTATGCGTCCGCGGTGTCGATCGACTTGCCGCCGTTGGCCACGAACTTGTCGAGTACCGCAAAACTCTCGTCCCGGTCGGAGGTCCACCCGAAGGTGTTGCCGCCGAGAACTATCGGACCAAAATCGAGCTCGCTCATGCGGTACTCCTACGTATTCGTGTTGACCTCTAAAACTATCTTGCCAAGTCCGTGACGCTTCGCGAGCCGCTCATAGGCGGCGCGCACCTGCTCGAGCGGATATGTCGCCAGAATCGGAATGACGAGGTCTCCGTTGCCGAGCAGGCGCGCGAGCTCAATCAGGGTTTCGCGGGCCGGAACCGTGGACATCCCCTCTCCCCTCACGCCGTACTTCTTGCGGGCCGCGAAATCCGCGATCGTGTTGATGCGGTCGCGGTCTACGCCGAGCGCGACCGCCACTTCAACGTTGCCGTCGCCGTGAGTGTCGATGAACGCGTCGACGCCGTCAGGGACGATCTTGCGGATGCGATCGGCCAGCCCCTTGCCGTACTCGACCGGTATCGCGCCGAGCCTTTCGAGATACGCGTGGTTTTCCTTACTGGCGGTTGCGACGACTGCGGCGCCCGCCAACACCGCGAGCTGGGTCGTGACGATCCCGACACCGCCCGCCGCGCCCGCAACGACGACCGTGTCGCCGCGCCTGACTCGCGTTGCGACAATGCTGGCTCGTGCCGTTGTGCCCGCGATGTACAGGCATCCCGCCTGGTTCCAGTCGGCTCCGTGCGGTTTCGGGATGACGCGATCCGCCGCAATTGTGACGGACTCTGCCTGCGCGCTCCGCTCATCCGAGAAGCCGATGACCTCGTCGCCGACGGAGACGCCGTCGACGCGGTCACCGATTTCGGCGATCACACCCGCGAAGTCGCTGCCTTGTCCGGAGGGAAATTTCGCGGGAAACCGCTCGTGCATCGCGCCCTCGCGAATCGGTATCTCACCCGGATTGATGCCGGCCGCGCGCACGCTCACTCGCACTTCGCCGGGGCCGGGCGGCCGGTCATCCACTTCGACGACTTGCAGTACTTCCGCGCCGCCGTATCGATCGAACCGAACCGCTTTCGACATGGGACCTCCGTTGGTCGCTCAACCTAGCCTCAGTCAAAGCGACGCGAGTTCTGCGCGTCAAGCGGTTGCGTTCCAGAAGTCCGTGAGCTGACGCGCCAGGTCTCTGCCCTGGTTGTAACCCGCTCGAGCGGCGGGCGGGCGGGCCGACAGATCCATCATGTTGTCGCCGAATGCCGTGAGCGAGTGGCTATCGGGAAAGATCGTCTCGACTCTGCTGCCGCCGGCGCGCAGTTCGTCGACCTGCGCCGCGAGCTGCATGCCCCACTCCAGCGGATGACGAGTTCTCCCGCTGAATGGTGAGAGCACCAACACCCTCTCGTACCCGATCGCAAGATCGGCATTCTCATTGCGCCGGTAGCCGCCGTCGATGTACCGGTCTTCGCCGATGCGATAGGTCGCGCCGCTGGACGTGCTCGCTGCGACGGCGTCGACCAAATCGATTCCACTATCACGGTCGAAGGCGACGCCCTCACCCGTGCGGGCATCAACCGCCGTGATGAGCACCCGTTGTGCCGGCCAGTCCTGGCTCGGGAACCGGGTGGCGACGATGGCGCGCCACCGCGCTGAGGCGGAATCGTCCGCCGCCGCGTCCAACTCGAGCGCGGCCTCCCCCATTCTGCGGCGCATGTCCGCTGCATCAGAGGCGGCCGCGATGATGCGGTTCGTTCGCTCAAGATGGTCGACCGACGGCGCACCGGGAGCACGACTACCGCCGGGCGCACTAGTCCGCTGTGGCGGCTCGGCTTCGAGGATGGCCGTAAGGAGCTCGGTCGTGGTCGCGCTGGTGATCTGCGCCGCGGCCGTTGCGCCGGCAGACGTAGCGACGATCAGGTCGGCATTGGTCACATCCAGCCCCGCGTCGAACAGACCGGCGATGATGCCGATCTCCCACGCGTTGCCGGCCGATCCGCCGCCGTGAAGGACACGCGCGCGGGATGTGGAAAATGATGGTGTTGTGTTCATGGGAGTCGCCTTTCGCGAATTGCCTTGAGGGGCGCTCCCGGTGACGACTAGTTCAGTCGCGCGATCGTGCACTGCAGGGAGCACCCATTACGGATACTGCGTTCATGGGTCTCACCTCCTGCCGTTAGATCACGATCGCGGCGACTTTACCACGAAGACAGCTGCCGCCTCGCCCGCAATGAGCCGTTAGCGCGCGGCCAGCGCACCCTCGTACAGCTCGCGTCGACTAAGTCCCGTCGACTCGGCGACCTCGGTTGACGCCTCCTTGAGGCGAATACCCTGCGCCACGAGTGCTTGCACCTGCGCGACACCGTCGGCCAGGTTCGCGGTCGCGGGGGCCGCGCCTTCGACTACGAGACAGATCTCTCCGCGGGCGCCGTCTGCGAAGTACTCGGACACTTCGGCTGCCGTTCCCCGTTTCACTTCTTCGTGCAGCTTGGTGAGTTCACGGCAAACCACGACGCGGCGATCCGGACCGAGCGCCGTGACCAGGTCGGCGAGTGCCGCCGGCAGCCGGTTCGGGGACTCGAAGAACACCATGGTGCGAAGCTCGCGGGACAGCGACTGGAAGTACCCGACGCGGCCCTTGCGCGGCAGAAAACCCTCGAACGAGAAACGATCCGTCGGCAGGCCGCTGACCGCGAGCGCGGCGAGCACGGCACTCGGGCCCGGGATGACCGTCACCGTGACGCCTGCGGATGCCGCTGCCGCGACGAGCGGGAACCCGGGGTCGCTGATGGCCGGCATCCCGGCATCCGTCAGCACCAGGACATCCGTGTCCCTGGCAAGCGCGACGATCTCGGCTGCCTTGGCGTCCTCGTTGTGTTCGTGCAGCGGGATGAGACGCGGTCGGTTGTCGATTCCCAAAGCTGCCAGCAGCTGGATGGTCGTGCGAGTGTCCTCCGCGGCAATGACGTCTGCGTTGGTCAGGGCTTCGATCAGTCGACGAGACGCGTCCCCGAGGTTACCGATCGGGGTCGCGGCGAGGATGATCACCCCGACATTGTCCCATTGCGGCGTTTCCCCATACTCCGGATCGTTACCATGGCGGGATGAAGACCGCGGGTAGCAGTGATGTCGATGACGCGGACTTCGACGGGATTGTTGGCGGCGGCGACGCTTCGACAGGCTCAGCGACCAATAGCTCGGCGACCGACGCCGCGCATCTCCGCGAACGCCTCACGCTGACCGATCGCCTGTGGGACCGGTACGCCACGACGCCGACGCGGGCTCGCATCATCCGCTGGATCGGTCCGGTCTTTGTCACGCTGGTCGCGGCGTTCACGCGCCTCTGGAATCTCGGCGACCCCAGGGCGCTCGTGTTCGACGAGACGTTCTACGTCAAGGACGCATACACACTGTGGAACCTCGGCTACGAGGGCAGCTGGCCGGCGAACCCGAACCCCGGTTTCGCGGCGGGCGACGTGAATACGTACAGCCCGATCGCGTCGTTCGTAGTACACCCCCCGCTAGGCAAGTGGCTGATCGCACTCGGTGAGCAGGCGCTCGGCATCACCGACCCGGCGAGCTGGCGAATCTCGACGGCGATCTGCGGCATCCTCGCGGTGGTCCTGCTCATGATGATCGCGAAGTACCTGTTCAAGTCGACCCTGGTTGCGACGATCGCAGGCTTCCTGATGGCCATCGACGGCAATGCGATCGTGATGAGCCGGGTGGGGCTGCTCGACAACTTCGTGATGCTCTTCGCGTTGCTGGGGTTTGGGGCCATCCTGCTCGATCGGCAATGGAGCGCAACGCGTCTTGCGGCGTGGATCGCGAAGCGCGGCGCGGATGGCAAGAGCACCGACTGGGGTCCGGCGCTGTGGTGGCGACCGTGGCTTATTCTTGCCGGACTCGCCTTCGGCCTCGACTCTGCCGTCAAATGGAACGGCATCTACTATCTCGCGGGCCTCGTGCTCTACACGCTGGTCGTCGACATCCTTGCGAGGCGACGCGCTGGCATCACGTTCTGGTTCTCAGGGACCCTCGTCAAGCAGGGTCCGACCACGTTCCTGCTCACCGTGCCGATCGCGGTTGTCGCGTACATGTCCAGTTGGACCGGATGGTTCCTGACCTCACGGGGTTGGGATCGCAACTATGCAGACATCCCTGGCAATGCCTGGAAGGGTCCACTCGCCTGGGTACCTCACTCCCTCCAGAGCTTCTGGCAATTCGAGACGCAGGTCTACACCTACAACATCGGCGAACACGATGCGCACCCATACTCGGCCAACCCGCTGACCTGGCTGCTCATGATTCGTCCGACGAGCATGTACTTCCAGGGGGCGAATTATGGGCAGGACGGGTGCACCTATTCGTTCTGCGGATCGTCCATCACGGGTATCGCGAACCCGCTGATCTGGTACGCGGGAACTGCCGCGATCCTCTACCTGACGTACCGGCTCATCCGTTACCGGGAGTGGCGGGTTGGCATCATCCTCGCGGGTTTCGCCTGCGGCTACCTGCCCTGGCTGATGTACCTGAACCGCACGGTTTTCCAGTTCTACACGATCGTGTTCGAGCCGTACATGCTGCTCGCAATCGCCTTCGTCGTATCGCAACTGATCGGGTCGCGAGGCGACCCGGCGGAGGGTCGAGAACGCGGGCTGCGTTGGATTGCCGTCTTCCTTGGCGCGTCGGTTGCCATCAGCATCTTCTTCTGGCCGCTGTGGACCGGGATGCAGATCGACTTCAAGTACATGCAGCTGCACTACTGGCTGAGTACGTGGGAGTAGAGCGGCGCTCCGGCTGGTGAAACTTACTGTTTGTTGGTCAGGTGAGCGTTCAAACCATCGCGCGGCCAACAAACAGGCAGTTTCGGCGTGTTACGCCCGCGCGCGGACCGCCCACCGCGCTCGGGTACCGTATTTGCATGGCTGACAGAGAGTACGGATTCCGCACGCGCGCAATCCACGCGGGCAACATCCCAGACCAGGTGACGGGCGCACGCGCCCTCCCGATTTACCAGACGAGCGCCTTCGTCTTCGACGACACTGCGGATGCCGCTGCCAGATTCGCCCTGCAAAAGTACGGAAACATCTACTCCCGCCTGGCCAACCCGACCGTCGCAGCATTCGAGGAGCGCGTAGCTAGCCTTGAGGGCGGCATCGGTGCCGTCGCCACCGCGAGCGGCCTCAGTGCACAGTTCGTCACGTTCGCGTCACTCGCCGGCGCGGGCGACCACATCGTCGCATCCGCCAACCTCTATGGCGGTTCGATCACCCAGCTGGATGTCACCCTCCGCCGTTTCGGGGTCGAGACCACGTTCATCCAGAGCTCTGACCCGGCCGACTACGCGGCGGCCATCACTGACAAGACGAAGCTCATCTTCGCCGAGACTGTCGCGAACCCGTCCGGCGAGATCGCGGACATCGAGGGTCTCGCCGAGGTCGCGCACGCGCACAACCTGCCGCTGATCATCGACTCCACGATTGCGACCCCCTATCTCAACCGCCCGCTCGAATGGGGTGCGGATGTCGTCATCCATTCGGCCACGAAGTTCCTCGGCGGACACGGGACGACCCTCGGCGGCGTCGTCGTCGAGGGCGGTCGCTTTCACTGGGCCAACGAACGCTTCCCCAAATTCGACGAACCGACGCCAGCCTATGGTGGCCTCAACTGGCACGGCATCTTCGGCGAATACGCCTTCCTCACTCGTCTTCGTGCTGAGCAGTTGCGCGACATCGGACCCACGCTCGCGCCGCACTCGGCATGGCTCCTCGCCCAGGGCGTCGAGACGCTGCCCTTCCGTATTCAGGCGCACGTCGACAACGCGCGCATCGTCGCCGAGTGGCTCGAGAACGACCCGCGCATCGAGTTCGTGAACTGGGCCGGGCTGTCGTCGCACCCGCATTTCGAGCGCGCGAAGAAGTACCTGCCGAAGGGACCGGGCTCAGTGTTCTCGTTCGGTGTGAAGGGAGGGCGTGCCGTCGGGCAGAAGTTCATCGAGTCGGTCGACCTGGCCAGTCACCTCGCCAACATCGGCGATGCGAAGACGCTCGTCATTCACCCGGCGTCGACCACGCACGCACAACTCACCGAGCAACAACTGCTCGAAGCGGGCGTGCTCCCCGGCCTCGTGCGACTCAGCGTCGGAATAGAAGACCCCGAGGACATTGTTTATGACCTCGACCAGGCTTTGACCGCAGCAACGAAGGGGAACTGATGTCAGCGACGACGGAGGCCGCTTCGAGTGCCTCAGCGACCGCCAACGAGACCGTATCCATGGCGAACGGACTCACGTGTGAAGTTCCCGCCGACTCGCCCCTCGGCAAGCTGCTGAAATCGCAGCGCACCTGGGTCGGGCCGAACGCGAAGGAACGCCTAAGGATTCTCCGCGACGCGAAGTCGATCGCGATCGTCGGAGCTTCACCGAACGCAGCACGCGCGAGCTACTTCGTCGGCACCTACCTGCTGCAGTCGAGCCCGTACCGCGTGTACTTCGTGAACCCGATGGCCGACGAGATTCTCGGCCACAAGGCATACCCGGACCTCGCATCGCTGCCTGAGGTGCCGGACATCGTCGACGTGTTTCGCAAGGGAAGCGACATCCCTAGCGTCATCGACGACGTCGTGGCGATCGGCGCACTAAGCGGTAAAAAGCTGGCGGTGTGGGTGCAGCTCGGCATTTGGAACCAGGATGCAGCGATCTACGGCGAGAGCAACGGTCTCACCGTGATCATGGACCGCTGCATCAAGATCGAGCACGCCCGCTTCAACGGCGGTCTGCACCTGCTCGGGTTCGACACCGGACAGATCACGGCGCGCAAAACGATCCGGTAGCTGCTCGTATTACGGCACATTGCGTTCGCAGAGGCGGCTCATAGCGACCGGAGTTAGCGTGGGAGCATGACCGGACCTTCCCTGATTGCTCCCACCGTTTCGACCCAGTGGCTCGCCGACTTCCTCGGCAGCGAAAAGCTCATCGTGCTCGACGCGACCGTGCTCCCGTTCAAGCGTCCGGACGGAAGGGGCGGCTTTCTGAGCGGCCACGAGCAGTATCTCGTCGAGGGACACATTCCAACGGCACTCTTCGCCGACCTCATCGAGGCGTTCTCGGACACGGAAGCGAAACTTCCGTTCACACACCAGGCACCGGATGACTTCGCGCAGGCCGCGAGCGCGCTCGGCATCGACAACGAAACCACGGTCGTCGTGTACGACTCGTCCGTCGGGCAGTGGGCCGCGCGGCTTTGGTGGCTGTTCCGCGCCAACGGGTACGACCGGGTCGCCGTGCTCGACGGCGGCTACACGAAGTGGCTCGCGGAGGGCCGCGACTCGGATGTCGGACACATCGAACCAACGCCTGGCACCTTCGTCGCAGAAGCGCGCCCAGAACTGTGGGTCGGCCGCGCCGAAGTCGAGGCCATTGTGAATGGAAGCTCCAACGCCGCCCTGATCTGCGGCCTGCCGCCGAAGGAGTTCAGTGGCGAGGAGGGATCGCGCGCTCGCCGCGGACACATCCCGAACAGTCTGAACGTTCCCGCGGGCCGACTCGTCGACCGGGAAACCAACGCAATCCTTCCCGAGGACGGCCTCCGAGCTGCGTTCGGACCGGCGCTACACGAAGATCGAGTCGTCGCCTACTGTGCGGCCGGCATCGCTGCCTCGGCGGACGCACTCGCGCTCACGCTCCTAGGACACCGGAATGTTGCGATCTACGACGGGTCACTCATCGAGTGGACCGCGGATGACGCGCTGCCGGTGGTGTCGTTGGTTGGGTGAGCGTCCCGCGGCGGATAACTGTGTCCCATTGGGGCAACTGTGGTCGGCGCCGGACCACAATTGTGCCAACCGACCACACACGCGCCGGTCGCGCGCTGTTTTCGGAGCGCTCACGCCCGGTTTCGCTACGCCGCGCCTGCGGCGTCGCTACTCAACCAACGAAGATAGAGCCGCCGCATCGGTCACCGGCAACTGGCAGACGAAGTTGTCGCAGAGGTAGGCGGTCGGCTTGCCGTCAACGAGACCACGCGCCTCGAAGAGCTCGAATCCCGCGGCGGCCCACTGAGCTGCCTGAGCAGGGCTGACGACCACCGACATTCCGCCGACCCAGGTGCGCGCGATGTGTGCGGCTTCGGCATCCGCGTCATCCGTCACGACGACGAGCTGACGCCGAGGGCTCGCGAGCAGTGACATGACGCCGAGCGTTGCACCGAACGACACTGGCCGCGGCAGTGCGATCGGCGCGAGAGGTCGCATGGTCGCTTCTGCGGCGTCCCGCAGGGATGAGTCGGCCCCGAGCAACGCGAGCCGCACGGCCGAACGCGAGATCGCACTCAGTCCGCTCGGATACGCGCCCTCGCTCGGATCGTCCGCGATCGCAAGCCCGTGTTCGACGAGCACCGGGTCACCGCCGCCCGGTGCCGCGAATCCGGTTTCGGAGCGCGCGGCATTCACCAGTTCGAAAGCCCTTACCGCGAAACGCACTTCGCCCGTGGCGAGCGCGACATCGAGGAGACCGTCTGCGAGCATCCCGAAGTCTTCGAGCGTCGGCTTCGCGGTTGACACCCTCGAGCCGATCCTGACGCGCACCAGGTCGCCGGTCGAAACCAGGTCAGCCGCTGCAACGGCTGCCGAAATCCAGGCGGGATGCCCGAGCCTTCGGCCAGCGGACGCCAATGCACCGATCGCGAGCCCATTCCATCCGGTCAGTACCTTGTCGTCGAGCGCTGGCGCGGTTTGACGCGCGCGATCTGCCGCGCCGAGCAGGTAGTAGCCACCTTCCACCCGCTCGCCGTCCACCGTGCTCTCGCTGTCCTGCGCTGATGCGAAGCCACTGCTCGGCAGACGCAGCACGTTCAGGAGAAAGTCGGCGATGCCGCCGGCGACTTCCGGGCGTGAAGCTCGCGCGTAGACATCCAGCAGCAGCGCGTTGTCGTACAGCATGCGTTCGTAGTGTGGCTCCGACCAGTCGCGCTGCGTCGAGTAACGGAAGAACCCGCCCTCGACCGAATCGCGAAGCGGCGATGTCGCCATCGCATCCAACGTTCTGTGCGCGAGCGCGGCCGCACCCTCGTCACCGGCGTCCGCTCGATCGAGCAGGAAGGCGAGCAAGGGCGCCACGGGAAACTTGGGCGCTCCCCCGAACCCGCCGAACTGCGGGTCCTCGAATTGCTGAAGCTCCCCCACCGCCGCGGCGAGTTCGGCCTTGCCCGGCAATTCACCCCCGCGCACTTCCCGGGGTTCGGCGAGCGCGGCCGCCAGGCGACCGGCCGTGTCTTCGACACCGTCGCGCTGGTCCTGCCACGCATCCACGATCGCTTCGAGAACTTCACGGAACGAGGGAAGGCCCTGCGTCGGCACGGGCGGAAAGTACGTTCCGGCATAGAACGCCTTGCCGTCGGGAGTCGCGAAGACGGAGAGCGGCCACCCCAGTTGCTCGGTGAACGCGCCCGCCGCCGCGAGATAGCTCGCATCGACGTCGGGGTGCTCCTCCCGGTCGACCTTGATGCTCACGAAGTTCTCGTTGAGATACGCCGCGAGCACGGGGTCGCTGAAGCTTTCACGCGCCATGACGTGGCACCAGTGGCAGGTCGAATACCCGATCGAGATCAGCACGGGCACCTGTCGCAACGAGGCCTCCGCGAACGGCTCACTCCCCCACTGCCACCAGTCGACCGGGTTGTCCGCGTGCGAACGCAGGTACGGGCTGATCGAGCCAGCAAGCCGGTTGGGCATGGCGGCAGCCGATCAGTTGACTTCGGCTGGGTTGCCTCCGACGCGGCGATTCTCGTCGAGGGCAGCGAAGGCGGCGAACTCCTCCGGGCTGAGTTCGAAGTCGAACACGTCAAAGTTCTGGGCCATGCGCTCACGCGAATTCGACTTGGGGATGACGATGTTGCCCGCCTGCAGATGCCACCGAATTACGACCTGGGCTGGCGTCTTACCGTGGGCGGCAGCGACATCCTGAACCGTCTGCATTCCGAAGAGGTCGTACTTGCCCTGCCCGAGCGGACCCCACGACTCAATCGCGATACCGTTCTCGGCCGCGAACTTCTTCAGTTCGCCCTGCTGGAAGACGGGGTGCAGCTCGACCTGGTTCACGGCTGGAACCGTCTCAGTTTCGGCGATGATCCGCTGCAGATGAGGGATCAGAAAGTTGCTGACGCCGATCGCCTTCGCGCGATCATCCGCGACGAAACCCTCCATCGTGCGCCACGCGTCGACATACTTGTCGCCTGCTGGCATCGGCCAGTGGATGAGATACAGGTCAACGTAGTCGAGCGCCAGCTTGTCGAGGCTCAGCTGGAACGCCTCTTCGACCCGCCCGGACTGGTGATCCGGGTTGCCCAGCTTCGTGGTGATGAAGAGCTCCTCGCGCGGGATGCCGGACGCCTTGATCGCCGCGCCCACCTGCGCCTCGTTGTGGTACAGCGCAGCCGTGTCGATGTGGCGGTACCCAACCTCGAGCGCGTTCTCGACCACCCTTTGGGCGTCGGCCGCGTCGACCTTGAAGACGCCAAAACCAAGTTGCGGGATGCTCGTGCCGGAGTTCAGTGCGATGAGGGGAACTGTCATACCTCCATCGTGGCACTAACCGCTCCACGACTGCGCGCGCGCAAAGTCGGCACCGAATGTTGTTTCGACCTGCTTCAGGATGTCCGGGGCCTCGCTCTTCGTGAGGACGATGCTGAGCTCGCGATTGAACGCGAGTGACGAGTA
>DASXNG010000173.1:0-3397 GCA_036495225.1 Galbitalea sp. | reverse complement strand
TCGTGGCTATGACGTCACGCTGGTTGGCGATGCTCACACCACCGACCAGTACGAGGAAGACGGTTATCCGTCGGCGGACCTCCTCATTGCCCACACCAATTCGTATTGGCGTTGGCAGGATGCGCCTGGTCGCGTAGCCGGCGTCGTCAAGACCGAAGACGTCGAGTTCGGCCCTGCTACGGCGTAGGCACTATTCGTTCGGTGGATCGATCGGGGCGCTCGGTCACACAGACTCCACCTCGGCCAACGGATGCGTCACTGCATCGATCGAGAAAGTGCGCTTGACGCACTAGTCGCCCGAGAGCAATGTGAGATGAGGCGAACGAGAGAGGCGGGGCCGTCGTGGACATGAGGCTCGAGGTTGTGGTGATTCCGGTATCGGATGTGGACCGAGCTAAGGCTTTCTACCAATCTCTCGGGTGGCGACTGGACGCAGACTTCGCTGGTGAGGACGGCTTTCGCGTCGTGCAGTTTACCCCGCCCGGCTCCGCATGCTCCGTCATCTTCGGCGCCGAGCTCACCACGGCCGAACCGGGGTCGGCCGATGGTCTGCAACTGGTCGTCGACGACATCGAGGCCGCTCGAACTGAACTCGTGGCAGCGGGCGTGGGTGCAAGCGAGGTGTTCCACGACGCCGGCGGCGTGTTCCATCACGCCGGTCTCTCACACCGCGCATCCGGACCGGCGCCAGAAGGCAAGAGCTATGGCTCATTCGTCTCGTTCAATGACCCGGACGGCAACGGATGGTACGTCCAGGAAGTTACAACCCGGCTGCCCGGCCGCTGAGCGGAATCGAGAAGGGAAATCCGATGTCGACGAGTTATGAATCCTCGGCAGACCTCGCAGAAGCCTTGCGTCGCGCTGCTGCTGCACACGGCAAGCACGAGGAAGAGATCGGACACGCCGACCCGGACTGGCCCGACTGGTACGCCGAGTTCATGGTGCAGGAACAGGCGAGTTAGGCAAGGGCGGTCAGCGCTGCACGATTCTCGGGCGTCAGCTCTATGTCAATCGCAGCGAGGTTTTCACGCAAGTGCTGAACCGATCTGGTGCCTGCGATCAGGAGAACATTGGGACCGAGCGAGAGTAGCCACGCGAGGGCGATCTGTGCGGGCGTGCGGCCGATGCGCTGCGCGATGTCGTGAACGACGGGGTTGCCAAGTGTGCGCAGTCGCACCTGCCCGGGCCAGCCGAGCGGCAGGTACGGCGCAAAGGAAATACCGCGCTTGGTGGTCAATTCAAGAACCCCTTGTGAGCGACGGTCGGCGAGGCTGTAGGAGTTTTGCACCGTCACGATGTCGGTGAGTGCGAGAGCATGCTCGAGCTGAGCGAGGCTAACGTTGGACAATCCAATGCCCTCGATGAGTCCGTCTTCGCGCGCCTGGACCATCGCTGCGAGTTGGCTGTCGAAGCGCGCGTCCGGAACGGCAGTTTCGTCGGGCATCCGCAGGTTCACCGCGGCCAGGCGGTCTACGCCAAGTGCGCGAAGGTTGTCTTCGATTCCCGCGCGAAGTTGAGCAGGCTCGTCGTATGGCAGGATCTCGCCGCGGTCGCCACGCCGAACGGCGACCTTGCTGACGATCGCGAGTTCGGCCGGATACGGATGAAGCGCTTCGCGAATGAGCTCATTGACAATGTCTGGACCGTAGTACTGTGCCGTGTCGATGTGATCAACCCCTAGCTCGATCGCTGTCCGTAGCACTGCAATCGCCGCGTCCCGGTCGGCTGGAGGGCCAAAGACCCCGGGACCAGTGAGCTGCATCGCCCCGTATCCCGCCCGGGAGACCATGCGGTCCCCCAGATGGAATCGAGCGGCAGCGATTCGGGTCACTGCCGTCCCTCGCCAACAACGGTGAGCGGGTCCGCACCGGTTGGGTTCCAGCCGAGGTCGGTTCGCGCCTTCTCGCCGAATGCCTGTTCGTCAAGCAGCAGAGCGTCCGCGAAGGGTGCGCTGAGCCGAGCCTGGGACTCCTCGACCGTCTCCGGCATGACCTTGCCATTCGGGCCGACTGCGGCTTCGGCCAGCTCGCGAACGGTCGGGTTGTTGCCGGACGCGCCGATGTAGTGCTCTCCACCCTTCGCGCTTTCGACGGCGCGAACGTACAGGTCAGCGAGATCTTCCACGTAGACGGTTGCCCAGTGCTGGGTGCCGTCGCCGACGAGTCTGAGCGCACCCTCATCGTTCTTCATCTGGTCGCTGAAGATGAGCGCCGTCATACCGGCGCCATGCCCGTAAACCACGGCCGGGGATACGACGATTCCGCGGTAGTCCGCGCCCGTCACGCGAGCGATGCGCTCGGGTCTCCACGCGGAAATTACGCCGGGGTCAAAGGGGTTGTTCTCAACGATGTCGGCGTTGTTTCCCCAGGTCCAGATACCACCCGTGTACACGAAACGGTTCTTGGTTCCTGCGAACGCGGTCTCGACGGCGCCGATGATCGCGTCATCCCCGACTCCGTCAAGCGCGGCCAGGTGGATGGCTGCGTCGACATCGGCCAGCTGCTGCGTGAGCCACACTGCGTCGGTCAGGTCGCCGATGATCGCGCGACCTCCCCTGCCTTCAACCTTCGCGCCAGCGTCGGCAGTACGCACGGGCGCGGTGACCTCATGACCCACTGCGACCAGGTGTTCGAGCACCGCCGAGCCGATGTAACCAGTAGCGCCGGTAAGTAGAACCTGCATGATGCACCATCCCATTCTTTATTTGCGTGTGCAATCAAATGATAAGAACCTTACGATTGATTGCGCAAGCAAAGACTTGGGATGTCCGCGCAGAGCGAAATCGCTTACCCGGCAGGCCTCAGCCATCCCCGATGGTGGCGCTGGCAATCCCCCGGGTTCGGCGTCAGCGCTCGGCCGCGCCGACGCGACCCAGCAACTCCGAGAGCGCATCGGCCAGCCTGGCGACATCCGTGGGAGTCAGGTGGTCGAACAGGATTTCGCGCGCGCGTTCTACTTGAATGGGATATGCAGCGCGCAGCGCCTTGCGTCCGGCCGGGGTCGCGACTGCCACGTTGCCGCGTGCATCACTCTCGCTTTGGGACTTCGCCACCAGCCCGCGACGCTCAAGCTCTGCCACCACGCGAGTCGCACGTGATGGGGAAAGTCGTCCCGCGTGAGCCAGGTCACTCATTCGTCGCCCGGCGGAGCCCGCCTCGGTAAGTACGAGCAGGATGGCGAACTCAGACAAGCTCAGCCCCGCACCACGAACCAAGTCCGCCTCGAGCAGCCGCGGGAGCGCGCCGTTGAGACGCATGAGGTTGCGCCACAGGCGGTCCTCCTGCTCGTCGAAGTCCTTCATCCCACCAACTTAGCCACATTAACTTGCTTTCAGAATCAACTAATTCGCTGCCCTCGGAATGAGGTTTCCATTTCGCCCCTCACACTGAACAAAAAA
>DASXNG010000172.1:0-13826 GCA_036495225.1 Galbitalea sp. | reverse complement strand
CCATCCAGGCCGCGCAGGAGAACACCCGCGACCTCGATACAGCGTTGGTCGATGCACAGGAGACCCGCCGCATCCTTGACCGTATTTATGGCTATGAGGTGTCGCCGGTTCTGTGGCGTAAGGTCGGTCCGGGTCTTTCGGCTGGCCGGGTGCAGTCAGCGGCGACGCGGCTGGTCGTCGATCGCGAACGCGAGCGTCTTGCGTTCACGGCAGCGAGCTACTGGGACCTCATCGCGACGCTGTCGACCGCCGCGGATGCGCAGCACTTCGATTCACGGCTGGTCCGCGTCGGCGGTGCCCGCATTGCCGTTGGGCGCGACTTCGACGACAAGGGCGTATTGAAGTCCGATGCTGTCGCCCTGGACGAGACCGCTGCGCAGGCGATCGCGACAGCGCTTCGCGACGACGACGTCGTCATCACCGTCACGAGCGTCGAGTCGAAGCCGTACACGCGTCGACCCGCTGCCCCGTTCACCACCTCGACGCTGCAACAGGAGGCCGCGCGCAAGCTGCGTTTCTCGGCGCGACAGACCATGAGCGTTGCGCAGTCCCTGTATGAGAACGGTTTCATCACCTATATGCGTACGGATTCGCCAACGCTCTCGCAGCAGGCGATCAACGCGGCGCGCACCCAGGCTGCGCACCTCTACGGCCCGGAGACTGTGCCGGAGAAGCCGCGGTTGTATGCGGGCAAGAACAAGAGCGCCCAGGAGGCGCACGAGGCGATTCGGCCGTCTGGCGACACCTTCCGCACGCCGGGTGAACTGAGTTCGACCCTGCGCGGCAACGAATGGAAGCTGTACGACCTGATCTGGAAGCGCACTGTCGCGTCGCAGATGGCAGACGCAAAGGGTTCGACGGCAACCGTCACCATCGAGGCGACTCGCACCGGCGGAACTCTCGTCACCACCGAGTCGACCGGCGCGGTCAAAGGCGCTGAGTTCTCGGCAAGCGGCACGGTTATCACCTTCCGCGGGTTCATGTCCGCCTATGAGGAAGGTCACGACGAAGAGCGCAACGAGGAGGCGGAGCCCAGCGAGGCGAAGCTGCCGCCGCTCACCGAAGGCCAGAACCTCGGGCTCACCGAGGTCGAGGCGAAAGGCCACGAGACCAGCGCCCCGCCGCGGTACACGGAGGCGAGCCTCGTGAAGACGCTCGAGGAGCTCGGCATCGGGCGTCCGTCGACGTACGCGGCCATCATCTCGACCATCATCGATCGCGGGTACGTCACTCCGCGCGGCACGGCTCTCGTTCCGAATTGGATCGCGTTCTCTGTCGTTCGCCTGCTCGAGGAGTATTTCGCCGATCTGGTGCAGTACGACTTCACGGCCGGAATGGAAGACGACCTCGACCGCATCGCTGGCGGCGAGGCGGACCGGCTCGAATGGCTGACCGGGTTCTACTTCGGTAGCGCGAACCAGCGTGGACTGCGCAACGTCATCGACAACCTCGGCGAGATTGATGCGCGTGAGATCAACTCGATCAAGATTTCGGATGACATCACCCTCCGCATCGGCAAGTACGGCCCATACCTCGAGGCGCCAACGGATGATCCGGCCACACCACGTCGCGTCAACATCCCCAGCGACCTCGCGCCCGATGAGCTGACGGCCGAGAAGGCGCGTGAACTCATCGCCGCCCCCGTCGTCACCGACCGCGTCATCGGCGTGAATCCCGCGAGTGGCAAGCTCGTGCTCGCCAAGGATGGGCGCTATGGCCCTTACGTCACCGAAGCCGACCCGGAGCCGGAGGTCGATGAGGCAGCTGTTGCCGCAGCGGCGTTGGCTGCAGAGGAGGCCGCGGCGCTAGCCGAGGTCGAGGTGGTTGACCCGAAGACCGGTGAGGTCAAGAAGCCGAAGCGCAAGGCCGCGCCAAAGAAGCCGGTCGTCGCGAAGCAGCGTACCGCGTCGATTTTCAAGAGCATGAACCTTGCGGAGATCGATCTCGAAACGGCGCTTCGCCTTCTGGACCTGCCTCGCGTTGTTGGCACCGACCCGGAGGCCGGGACGGAGATCACCGCACAGAACGGCAAGTTCGGCGCCTACCTCAAGAAAGGTACCGACACGAGGTCGCTCCCGAGCGAGGAGTTGATCTTCGACATCGATCTGCCAGGAGCACTCGAGCTGTTCGCACAGCCGAAGTACGGTGGGCGCGCAGCATCCAGCGCACTGAAGGAGTTCGACGCCGATCCCGAAAGCGGTAAGCCGATTCGCATCAAGGATGGCCGGTTTGGGGCGTACGTCACCGACGGTACGACCAATGCGACGATTCCGCGTGGCGAGGATATCGAAGACATCGACTTCGAGCGTGCGGTGCAATTGCTGGCGGACAAGCGCGCCAAGGGCCCAGCCAAGCCCAAGGCAAAGGCGCCCGCGAAGCGTGCGCCGGCGAAACGAGCTCCGGCCAAGAAGGCGTAGCCGGCGTTGCCTGGGCTGTTCATCACGCTTGAGGGCGGCGATGGTTCCGGAAAGTCGACCCAGTCGGCGCTGCTCGCATCGTGGCTGGAAGGTCTTGGCCACACGGTGGTGCTCTCGCGCGAGCCAGGCGGCACCGAACTCGGCGAGGAGATCCGCGACATCGTTCTGCATCGTCGGGGGCACATAGCGCCGCGCGCCGAGGCGTTGCTGTACGCAGCCGACCGGGCACACCACATCGCCACGAAAATTCGGCCGGCGCTCAACCGCGGAGAGATCGTGTTGCAGGATCGCTACCTCGACTCATCCGTTGCGTACCAGGGCGCGGGGCGGGTGCTCGACCCGGGCGAGGTGCGCGAACTGTCACTCTGGGCGACCGAAAACCTGCTACCGGATCTCACGATTCTGCTCGACCTCGACGAGAGTCTCGGCCGTGATCGGCTCAAGGAGCGAACGAAGTACGACAGGCTCGAAGATGAGGAGGCCGACTTCCACGCACGCGTGCGGAGCGCCTACCTGCGGCTCGCCGCGGCAGAGCCAGGGCGCTTTCTCGTGATTCAGGCGACCGACAGTGTCGAGTCGATTTCGGCGCAGATCCGTGCTCGCGTTTCGACGCTGCTGGCTATGGCCTGATGTTGGGAGCGCACTATCGGTGCGGTCACCTAGGCTGACCGCGTGGGAGTTTGGGATGAACTGACCGGCCAGAGCGAAGCCATCGGTGTGTTCACCGCTGCCGCCTCCGCTTCTGGCTCGTCAATGACCCACGCCTGGCTCGTCACGGGGCCACCGGGATCGGGTCGATCCAATCTCGCCTACGCCTTTGCGACCGCGCTTTTGTCGAGGGGCGACGACGAAGAAGCGACTGCTCGGCAGGTTGCTGCGCGCACGCATGCTGACCTCGGGGTCCTGAGCACGGAGCGCGTCATCATCAGCATCGATGAGGTGCGGCAACTGGTCGCATCCTCGCAGTTCGCGCCATCCGTCGGCCGATTTCGCGTCATGGTCATCGAGGACGCCGACCGGATGGCGGAGCGCACGTCGAACGTTCTTCTGAAGGCGCTCGAGGAGCCGCCGCCTCGCACCGTATGGATTCTTTGTGCGCCAAGCGAGGCGGATTTGATCCCAACCATTAGATCGCGTGTTCGCACGGTGCGGCTGCGAGTTCCGGGCGTCGATGAGGTCGCTGAGCTCATCTCGCGGCGTGACGGAGTCGACCTTCCAACGGCAACGCGCGCGGCTCGTGAGTCACAGAGCCACATCGGGATGGCGCATCGGCTCGCGACCAACGATGAGGCCCGGGCGCGACGGCAGCACACGCTGCAGGTTGCGCTGAGTATCCGTTCTGTTGGTGATGCCGTGCGCGCCGCTGGCACCCTGCTGGAGCTCGCGGGCGACGATGCCAAGGCCATCACTGAGGAGCGCGACGCCGAGGAACGTGAAAGCGCACTGCGTTCCCTCGGGATCGAGCCCGGCGGAACGATCCCACCAGCGCTGCGTGGCCAGCTCAAGAGTCTCGAAGAAGACCAGAAGCGGCGCGCGACGCGCAGCCTGCGCGATGGTCTCGACCGCATCATGGTCGACCTGCTGTCGTTGTATCGCGACATCCTGTTGATGCAACTCGGTGCCACGACCGAGCCCATCAACCTCAGCATCCACGACGAACTGGTCGCGGCATCCGAACGTTCCAGTGCGGCAGAAACGCTCGCGACAATGGATGCGATCGCTACCGCGCGCAAGCGAATTGACGGCAACGTGAGTCCGGCGCTTGCGCTCGAAGCGATGCTCATTTCGACCGCACCGAAGACGGTGAACCGATGAAAAGGGGCAGAACCGTGCGTCGCGCGGGTGTCGTCGCGGCACTCGTTGCCATTTCGCTGGCACTGAGTGGCTGCAGCTCCTGGTTCCTTCCGCCGACATCGACATCGGCCCCGACGGATGAGACCGTAGATGCCCAGCTCGCGCCCTACTACCACCAGGTGCTGGTCTGGACCGGCTGTGGCGACAATCTTGAGTGCACCAAGGCGAAGGTGCCGCTCGACTGGAACACTCCATCCGGCGGCTCGATCAAACTCGCCCTCATTCGGCAACAGGCCACCGGGGCGCACAGGCTCGGCTCGCTGCTCGTCGACCCCGGCGGTCCAGGTGCATCGGGTGTTCAATTCATTCGCGACGGGATCGACTACGCGACGGACAAGAACCTGCAGGCTCAGTACGACATCGTCGGATTCGACCCTCGCGGCGTCAACGAATCATCCGCCGTGAGTTGTTACAAGAATCCGAAGACGCTCGACAATTACATTTTTGGGATCTCCAAGTACGCGGTCGGGTCGGACGCCTGGATCAACCAGGCGGAACAGGAGTCGAAGCAATTCGGTGCCGAGTGCAAGAAGTACACGGGGTCACTTCTCGGCCAGGTCGGCACCGTTGACGCTTCAAAAGATCTCGATGTGCTGCGCGCGGCGCTGGGCGACAAGCAGCTCAACTACTTGGGGTACTCCTACGGCACCCTGCTAGGGCAGACCTACGCAAACATGTATCCGACGCGAGTGGGGCGAATGGTCCTCGATGGCGTGGTCGACCCGACACTGACGTCGTCCGAGGTGAACGTCGAGCAGGCGAAGGGCTTCGAGCACGACCTTCGCCAGTTTCTCGCGAAGTGTCCCCAACTGAAGGGTTGCCCGTTCGGCAGCAACGTCGACAAATCGATAGCTCAAATCGTCGCTCTCCTCGACAGCCTCGACGCCAGCCCGATCCGCAACTCGGATGGTCGCGAGCTGGGCAGCGAGACCATGTCGATCGCGATCATCTACCCGCTGTACAACGTCGCGAACTGGCCGACGCTCGTCGCGGTGTTCAATTCGGTGTTCGCGGGCAGTGCGTCTGCCGCCTTCCAGGTGGCGGACGGGTACTACGGTCGCAATTCGAACGGCACGTACGCCGACAACAACTACGAGGCGTTCACCGCGATCAACTGCCTCGACTACCCGTCAGATTCGAACGTCTCCGCCATGCGGGCCGAAGCAGCGCAGCTGAAGGAGGTCGCGCCTGTCTTCGGTCCTGCGACGTCGTATGGGGGAACGTCCTGCTACCAGTGGCCGTATCCGGTCACTCGAACGGCCGACCCGTTACCGGCGGATGGCTCGGGGCCAATCCTGGTCGTGGGGACCACCGGCGACCCGGCGACTCCCTACCAATGGGCCGTGCACGTCGCATCCATGTTGCAGAATGGCCACCTCGTGACCTATCACGGCGAGGGGCACACGGCATACAACAAGTCGAACTCGTGCGTGAACGATGCAGTTGACAACTATCTGCTGCACGGCACCGTGCCAACGACCGACCCGCAATGTTGAGATTCCCATCGACTGCAACATTGCAGTCTGTGCAATAATTGGCACATGCCCGAAGCAGAGACTCCCGGTCTGCGCGAGCGAAAGCGGCTCGCAACACGCCAGGCCATCCAGCAAGCAGTGCTCTCGCTCGCACTGGAACGCGGGCTCGAGCATGTCACCGTCGAGGAGATCAGCAGGCAGGCGGATATTTCGCCCCGCACGTTCTTCAACTACTTTGTCTCCAAGGAGGCGGCAATCGCGGGTGACTCACCCAGCTTGATCGCCGCTGCCGAGGTGGACCTGTTCGTCTCCGGAGGCCCGAACGGCAACCTTTTGCGGGACCTCGGCGAGCTGGTTGCTGGCGCGGCGGACCACGCGTCAGACAGCCGGGACATCGTGCTTCTGCGACGGGAGCTGCACACGCGATACCCGAACCTTTTCGCGCTCCGGATGGCGGGCATGAAGGCATTCGAGGATGAACTCGCCGTCGTGGTTGAGCGCCGCCTGGTACACGACGATCCGACGCTCGCCGAGGACCCGGTGGCTCTCGCGTCCAGGGCGCGACTCGTCACGCTGGTCGCTTTCGGCGCGCTGCGGCACGCCTGGACCCGCTGGGCCGACTCGGATCGCAACGGCAACGCACCCCTCGACGTGCGTCTTCGCGAGTCTTTCGACGAGCTCGAATCGGTGCTGCTGCAGTCGACCTCGGCGTGAGCTTTTTGACGGCGTTCAACGCCGCTCCAATGATCGGCTAAGCTTTCTGACTGTGTCTGGCCCAGCCACTCACGCGCCGCCTTAGCTCAGTCGGTAGAGCATCTCACTCGTAATGAGAAGGTCGTCAGTTCGATTCTGACAGGCGGCTCCGTTTAGGTTCCGCGCATTTCGTCACTAACCGGTGCACTCGGTGCCCTCAACGCGCGGCGCGCGGCGGGCGGCGCAGCTCGCTAAGCGTTCGCGGCCGCGCGCTGCTTTGGCAGCAGGAATGCGACCGCAACGATCCAGGCGAGCGCGGGGAACCGCGCGATGGGCAGCAGCACCGATAGGGCCGGGATTGCGACCGCGAGCGTCGAGAGTACCGCGATCCCCGCGATCACGAGCCCCGCCCAGGCGAACCAGCGGGGGACCAGGCGCACGAGCAGTCCGGGTACCGCGATGCCTGCGACCAGCAGGCCGAGCGGCACGACGGCGCCAGGGCCGCCAGCGATGAACGCTAGGTCGTGCAGCAGACGGATCAGGTCGGCGTGCGCGTACAGTTCTGGTCGGCTGAGGCCCCAGGTGAAGAACGAGGACACCATCATCATGACGGATGCGACAAGCCCGCCCACCAGCGCGATGGTGGCGCCCGGGGCACGCACTCCGAGGCGGTTCAGGCGCACCGATGCCGTTGCCGCGAAGATCGCGAACGGGATGGCGGCGCCGAACTGCAGGAAGGCGGTCAGCAGCACGGGGACCGGATTCGCGCGGAAGTACTCGATGATCGCGGCAGAGCCCGCGTATGGGGACGGATAGCTTTCGCCCGCGAGGGCTGCGGGGAGAACCAGCGACACCAGGAAGAGTGCTGTCGTCGCGATCGCGACGGGTGGGAGAGGTGGGCCGGCCTGGGGTGTGTGACGGAGCGGCGCGGTGGTGGTCATGGTCTCGTCCTTCAAAGATTGTGGCTTCTGAATCATTCATAGCACTAAACGATTACACCGTTGGTAGTATTTTTCTGTGAGCGATGCAGAAGCGACCGCGGCCTGGCGGCAACCGGCTGAGCGCGTTGGCTTTCTGTTGTCGCAGGTTGGTGCGCTCGCAGCATCCCGATTCGCCGAGCGCCTCTCGACGCTTGGTCTGCAGCCGAGCGATGTTGGCATCCTCAGGCTGATCGCGGTCGAGCCGGGACTCAGCCAACAGGCGCTCGCAGCGCGCCTCGGCGTTGGCCCGAGCAGGGTCGTCGCCCTCATCGACGGGCTCGAGGCGAAGAAGCTCGTCGCGCGCGAGCGGAGTGCCAAAGACCGCCGCAACTACGAGTTGCGCCTCACGAAGCAGGGCCTCGGCGTGATGGCGAAGATGCGCGAAATCGGCTCGGCCCACGAGAACGACATGGTCGAAGCGTTGAGCACGGACGAGAGGCGCACGCTCGGCGAGCTTCTCGCCAAGATCGCCGACGCCAACGAGCTGGTGCCGGGAGTGCATCCGGGTTACAGGGCCAAAAACCCCTGAACGTGCCCCGTCGGGATGATCGTGGCTCGGCGCCCGGGCACGGTTGCGCCGGGGGAGCACGTTAGCCGGCTCCCGTAATTTCAGTCATTTTGTCCCCCAAATGGGCGGATTCCGGTAAGGACATGCCCCCAATACGAGGGGATTTGACCCCTATTTGTCCCCCATGCGCCTTGTTTTAGGCCGGTCAGCACCCTACTTTTGTCACAAGCGCCAGATTTATTGGGGAATGGCGCCACGTTCGTATGGGGGTACAAACGTTGAAGCGTTCGGCATTTTTGGCGACCGCCGTGGCTGCTGCCGCGGTCATGGCTCTGCCATATCTCAGTGGTGGCGGGGCTCCGGCCAGCCCGATTTCGACGAGCGCGATTGGCGCGACGATCAGCTCCGGCGCTTCGTCCAGCACGGGCAGGGATGCGGCCAGCGAGGTAGCGGCCATCACCGATGCGACGATCTCCGAGATTCCGGCGACCGTGCAGAGCGTGGTGCAGGGTACCGGCCAGTCCGACAGCGGCTCGGGCGACAACGTCGAAGGACCCCAGAACCGCGTCAAGGCCGGCACGGACGGCCAGGGCGTCGTCACTCGCGAGAAGAGTGATGTCAAGTCGTGCGCCAGCGGGGTCAGCGGTACCCCGAACTCCGCTCCCGGTGTCACATCAAAGGGCGGCGTGCCCGGCACGACGTCAAGCGACCTCGCGGACTTCGCCGTCGCCTACGACCAGATTCGTATCGCCAACTGCCTCGACCCGATTCCTCTCGGCAACATCCGCTACAACTCCTGCCTCGAACAGCGTTTGTTCTGGATGGCCGAAGACCCGAGCCCGAACCCGTCGAGCGCCTGGGGTCACACCAGCACGGCGAAGCGCAGTGATGGTGTTGCAATCGTCGGCTGCGACGGCGACCTCGCTGGCGGCATGGGTGACACCGGAGCAACAGACGCACAGGCATGGTGGACTTCGATCGACCATCGAAACACCCTGTACGAGCCCGCGTATACCGGGAGCGTCGCCGACATTTGCATCGGCTTCGCCATGACTCACGGTGGGATCTCGGTCCCCGGCCCGAACGAGCCCTACGCATTCACGCGTTCAGCCGCCATTTGGGTGCGCTGCTAGCGATCGGGTTAGCATGGCCCTTGGCCGCCGAAGCGGACGGCCGAAGGGATGGATGTCATGACCGAATCGCTGCGCTGGGGAATCCTTGGAACCGGTGGGATCGCAACATCCTTCACCACCGATCTGCTTGCAACCGGCTTCACTGTTGTCGCCGTGGGTTCGCGTACCCAATCGGCCGCTGATGCCTTCGCGGCGACCCACGGCATCCCGAATTCTCACGGCAGCTACGAGGCACTCGTCGCCGATCCTGAGGTCGACGCGATCTACATTTCGACGCCACATCCGTTCCACTACGAGAACGCGAAGCTCGTGCTCAACGCGGGGAAGCACGCGCTCGTCGAGAAGCCGTTCACTCTGAACGCGCGCCAGGCGCGCGAGGTTGTCGATCTCGCGAAATCGCTGAACCTGGTTGTGCTCGAGGCGATGTGGACGCGCTGGCTTCCCCACATGGTCCGTGTGCGCGAACTCATCGCAAACGGAGCGCTCGGCGAGGTGCGAACGATCATCGCCGACCATAACCAGCATCTGCCGCACGACCCGGCGCATCGCATCAACAATCCGGAGCTGGGCGGGGGAGCGCTGCTCGACCTGGGCATCTACCCGGTATCACTGGCCTGGGACATCTTTGGGCAACCGACTTCTGTGACGGCGATCTCCGCGCCGACCGCGAGCACTGGCGTCGATCGACAGACGGCGATTCTGATGGGGTACCCGGATGGCCAGCAGGCCGTGCTGCACACTGCGCTCGACACGCTCGGTCCCAATAAGGCGGCCATCATCGGCACGGACGGTCGTATCGAGATCGATCCGGTTTGGTACACGGCGACAACTTTCACCGCTTACGACGCAAACGATGCGGTGATCGAAAGATTCGACCAGCCAGTGGTAAGTCGTGGCATGCAGTACGAGGCATGGGCGCTCGAGCGAATCGTCGCGGCCGGTGCGCTCGAGGGTTCAGAACTGCCCCCGTCCGAGACCGTCGGCATCATGGAGACTCTCGACGAAATCCGTCGCCAGATCGGCCTCGTCTACCCTGCGGAACACTGAAGGATGCTGGCACGTGACCGTTCGGCGAGCCCCCAAGAACCCGCCGATAGGATGACTGAGTGAGCGACCCAGAACAGCCGGCGAGCCGCCGATCGAGCCGCGATTCGTCGAAGTCGACGGCCGGCATATCGCCGCGTATGCGCACCGGTCTCATCGTTGGAGCCGGCGCTCTCGCGTTCGTTCTTCTCGGTGTCGGAGCCGTCTTCGCGGGCGAAGCTGTTGGCAAGAATTCGCCGATCACCGCCCAGGCGCCCGACCCCGGCTCAACTACCCCGACGCGTGCGGTGCCGGCTGATCAGGTCGCGCCGGCCGCCATCCCGACCTGTTCGATCGCTTCGCTCGCGAGCTCCAGTTCGCTAATGAAGTTCTATGGGTCCGTGGTTCAGACCATGGGCGGCTCACCCCTGTACGCGAACAATGACACGACGGGCGATCGTCCCGCATCGGGTCTGAAGGTTTTGACCGCGGCAGCCGCGATTTCGGCGCTTGGCCCGAACTACCAGTTGCAGACCAAAGTCGAGGACGGCGTCACGCCCGGCACCATCACGTTGGTCGGCGGCGGCGACCCGACCCTCAGTCACGCACCGGCGGGGGGCAGCGTCTACGCGGGCGCGCCGACCATGGCAACCCTCGCAACGAAGACGCTCGCCGCGTACAACACGGCACACCCGGGCGTTCCCATCACCCAGGTTGTGCTGGACTCCTCGGAGTGGAACCCCGCAGATAACTGGGAATCCTCGGTCGACTCCTCGCTGCGAACAAAGGGATACCTGGGCCTCACTACCGCGCTCCAGGCCGACGGCGGCCGCAGCAACCCCAAGGCGTGGATCAGCCCGCGAAGCGCCGACCCCGTAACGGATGCTGGCAAGGCCTTCGTCACCGCTCTCGGGCTCGACCCATCGACTGTCACCGTCTCAACCGGCGAGGCGGAGAACGGTGCCCCGACGCTGGCTTCGGTTTCTTCACAGCCCATGTCCGTGCTGGTCAAGCAGATGCTCTACAACAACGACGACACGCTGGCCGAGTCGCTTGCTCGAGTCGTCTCGGTCAAGGAAAACCTGGGCGGGGGCTCCAGCTCGGTCGGGCAGGCAATCACAACCGCGCTCGGAAAGTACGGGCAGGATACGAGCGACCTTTCGCTGCTCGACGGCTCGGGTGAAAGCGATGAGTCACAGGTTCCGCCGCTGTTCATGAGCAAGTTCATGGCCCTCGTGATGCAGAAAGACAACGGCCTGCAATACGTCGCCGCCGGGATGCCCCTCGTCGGCAAGATCTACGAGAGGTCCGGGGCGCTCTCGACTGCGTACACGCTGAGCGGGTACATGACGGCGGCCGATGGCACAGGCGAAGCGTTCACGTTTTACGCGGTCGGCCAGGGACTCACGACCACCGCGAGAAATACGCTGAGTTCCATGGCAACGGCGGTCTACAAATGCGGCAAGAATCTCACCAACAACTGATCGGACGGGCAGTCGATGCGCGCGCTTTTCATCATTGACGTTCAGAACGACTTCACCGAGGGCGGCGCCCTTGGCGTCGACGGTGGTGCAGCCGTCGCCGCAGGCATCACCGCGTACCTGCGCTCCCATCTCACCGACTACGACGTGATATTCGCCTCGCGCGACTGGCACGATGCAGACAATGACAACGGCGGTCATTTCTCGGCTACGCCCGACTTCGTGGTGAGCTGGCCACCACACTGCGTCGCTGGAACACCCGGTGCTGAGTACCACCCAGCGCTCGACACGTCGCTCGTCGACATCCACGTTCGTAAGGGGCAGGGAGTTCCCGCCTACTCGATCTTCGAGGGAACGACCGACGACGGCGAGACGGTGCTGGCAAAACTCGATGAGCTCGACGTCACCGATGTCGACGTCGTCGGAATCGCCACCGACTACTGCGTACGGGCCTCGGCGCTCGACGCGCTCGGGGCGCACCGCCGCGTGCGAGTGCTCACCGATCTGGTCGCCGGGGTAGCCCCAGAGACGACCGCCGCCGCTCTCGAGGAG
The DNA here is from genome assembly GCA_036495225.1 of Galbitalea sp. GTDB lineage: Bacteria > Actinomycetota > Actinomycetes > Actinomycetales > Microbacteriaceae > Galbitalea. Next base: position 1,710 of record DASXNG010000172.1, on the reverse strand, counting down.
CTCGACTCCGCCGGAGTCGCAGTCCTCGCATCAACAGGAGAATAACCATGTCAACCCATTCAGAAGCAGAGTTGCTCGCGAGGGTCCCGGACCAGCTGTTCATCGGCGGCCACTGGGTCGATTCGACCTCGGGTCGCAGCATCGATGTGCACGATCCCGCTACCGGGCTCGTGCTGAAAACTATTGCGGACGCATCCGTCGACGACGCCAAGCGGGCAATGGATGTCGCGGCCGCAACCCAGGATTCCTGGGCGGCAACGCCCGCTCGAGTCCGCGGGGAGATTCTGCGCGGGGCCTTCGACCTTCTGCAGGAGCGGGCGGACGACTTCGCGCTGCTTATGACGCTCGAGATGGGTAAGCCGCTCGCCGAGTCTCGCGGAGAGGTCGGCTACGGGGGCGAGTTCCTGCGCTGGTTCAGTGAAGAGGCAGTGCGCATCACCGGTCGCTACGGCGCGAACCCGGAAGGCACCGGACGGATGATCGTCACGCAGGTGCCGGTCGGCCCCTCGTACCTCATCACCCCGTGGAACTTCCCGCTCGCGATGGCGACGCGCAAGATTGCCCCGGCGCTCGCGGCCGGGTGCACGGCCATCATCAAGCCGGCCGAGCTCACCCCGCTGACCACCCTCTACTTCGCCAAGCTGCTTCAGGACGCCGGCCTGCCCGCCGGTGTGCTCGGCGTTCTCACGACCTCCACCTCCGCAGCGGTGTCTGCGCCGATCATCGCCGACTCGCGGCTGCGCAAGCTGTCCTTCACGGGCTCGACGCCTGTCGGCGTTTCCTTGCTCAAGCAGGCCGCTGACAACGTGCTTCGCACCTCGATGGAGCTCGGTGGCAACGCGCCGTTCATCGTCTTTGACGATGCCGACCTCGACAAAGCTGTCGATGGTGCAATGCTCGCCAAGTTCCGAAACATCGGCGAGGCGTGTACGGCGGCCAACCGGTTCATCGTTCACGAGTCGATCGCCGACGAGTTCGCCACCCGGGTCACGGAGCGTGTGCGCGCGCTCAAGGTCGGCCGCGGCACCGAAGACGGCGTCACGATCGGTCCGCTGATCAACGAGTCGGCGGTCTCGAAGGCGGCAACACTCGTGTCTGACGCGGTGAGCCGCGGCGCAACGCTACTCGTCGGCGGGAAGGCGATCGACGGAGACGGCACGTTTTTTGAGCCGACCGTTGTCTCCGGTGTCCAGCCCGGCAGCGACATCCTGCGTGAAGAAATCTTTGGACCCGTGCTGTCGATCATTCCGTTCACGGACGAGGCCGACGCGGTCGCCAAGGCCAACGACACAGAATACGGCCTCGTCGGCTACGTCTACACGAAGGATCTCGCTCGCGGGCAGCGACTTATCGAGAGCGTGCAGACCGGGATGATGGGCCTCAACGTCGGCGTCGTCTCGAATGCCGCCGCGCCGTTCGGAGGCATCAAGCAGTCCGGCTTCGGCCGCGAGGGTGGCCACGAGGGCATTCACGAGTACCTGGAAACCAAGTACGTCGCGGTCAACCTGGACTGAGACGGGACTCTCCAGCGTTGGATGTTCTGTGCAGGAACCTGCACAGAATGTCCGCCGCCGGTGGCTGACTCAGCCGACCTTGACCAGGACGAGCGTGTTGACTGCCAAGAGCACGCCGAACAAGACCGTCCAGCGGTTCAGGTTGCGCTCAACCAGAGAACCGCCGCCGCCTCCGAACGGGCCGCCACCGCCGCCG
>DASXNG010000171.1:0-2780 GCA_036495225.1 Galbitalea sp. | reverse complement strand
GTGACCCGGACGGGCGGGAGACGACCGCCCGCTACGTCAACCTCGGAGATCTGGTTGGACTCACCGGTCTCCTAGCCAGTGGCCGGCAGAGGATGCTCGCGGAGCGCCTCAACACCGATGTCGTCCACGCCACTGCGGTTCTCAGGTTCGATTCCGCAGCGTTCGAGCGCGTCTTCGACTCCGAGCCGGCGTTCGCTCGTTCGCTGTGTCGGTATCTGTTCGCGCGGCTTCTCATCACGCAGGAGACCTTGACCGGCAGCATGCTGTTGCCGGTGCGGGCCCGCGTCGCCGGCCATCTCCTTGATCTCGCGGAGCGCTGTGGCTCAGAACTGCTCGTGACCGCCAAACCCCGTCGCCTGGCGGCCGCGTCCGGCTCCGTCCGCGAGGTCGTCTCGCGAATCCTCCGCGACCTGGAGCGCGAGGGTGTGCTGAAGCGCGACGGGTCCGATCGTCTCCGACTCGTAGACACCGCGGCCCTCCACCGGATCGCTCGCGGCGAAGAGCACTCGGCCGACGATCATCGCTCGAACGTCGGTTGACCGACCGCGTGGCCGGCCCGCTCCGCAACGCTATGGATACGTGTATTCCGGGGGTGCCGGCTCGAAGGTCGCGTGCATCTCGCCGATCTCCAGAGTGAAGCCGAGGTCGCTCTCAGTCGGGAAGTAGACGCCATGCGCTTGCGCTTTCGCGTCGGCACCGGTGAAACGGCCGTCGAGAGTTCGAGCCATTCCTAGACCCTCGAGATGCCCGGCCGCGGCGTTGAAGTCCGAGACGTCGAACTTGAGGTGATGCACGTGATCGGCGCCGTTGTGGCGGGCGAGTGAATCCGCGTAGGGGTTGCGCCCGCCGGTGGGCTGGATCAGCTCGATGCCACAGTTGCCTAGGCTGCCGAGCGCCACGCGCATACTGAAGTCGCTCCCCTCCCCGTCGACATCCACTGTCATGTTCGAGCGGTTATAGACATACACCCTCCATGGGGCGATGCCATACCGATCGGCAAACACGCGCACCGACTGGTCGACGTCCGCGGTCACGACACAGACGTGTGCCACGCCGGTGAAGAGGTCTGTGGCCCTTACCATCCTGACTCCTGCATGGACGATGCGTCGAAGGTCTCGATGAAGACGACCTCATCCCGAGGCCGGCGGCGGGCCTTTCCGAAGGACGACCCGGTGTAGTAAGCGACAGGCACCGCGCAGACCTGCATGACTGTGTCGTAGGGAATGCTTAACAGCTCGGCTATCTCGCGCTCGTACTCCAGGTGAGCAGCCGTGATGCAACTGCCCAAACCGCGGGTGCGCAGCGCAAGCTGCAAGTTCCACACCGCCGGAAAGACCGATCCGAACTGAGATGCCACCCACGACGTCGTCACATCGCCGTCCGCCCGCCCGATGACGCATGGCACAACGATCACCGGGGCCTCGCCCATGCGCTCGATGAGCACGGTGATCGACCTCATCAGCTTCTCCATCGCCGCCAGATTCTCATTGAACTTCTCGTGGTACTTCTCATCCTCGTGCGGTTCCGCTGCCGCCGCCTTGGTTCCTCGGCGGCGTCCGGGGCGGACAAGGCGAGCATCTCCAGGAAGCTCCTGCGATATACCTCCCCAAACTTGCGCCGCTTCTCCGCGTCGCGGATGACCACCCAGCGCCAGCGCTGGAGATCTCCGCCGGTCGCGGCTTGCAACGCGACACCGAAACACTCGTCCAGGACCCTCTGCGGCACCTCTCGGTCGAAGTCGAGCCGACGACGTACCGAGCGAGTCGTCGTCAGCAATCGGTCGGTGATGGCCAGATCGAAATTCGGGCGCAGCGGCAGTCATCTCGTCCTCCGGCTCAAGTCGAACGCGACAGGTCGAGTAGTCAGTGTGCTCGACGCGTTGACCGCAGCACTCGCCGTCTGAGTGGCCGGGCGACCTGAACTGACCTCAGTTGGGCGAGCTTACCGGGGGACCGAGCTGGAGTCAACTAACGTCCCGCAGCGCTTGCTGAAAACGTCCCTCGAAAGACAGGCACCTCATGACACCAGAATTCGACCTTGCCTCAACTGACCGCCTTCTAACGACAACTCGGTCGGTTCGCAAACGTCTCGACTTCGATCGCCCAGTCGCCGTCGATGTCGTGATGGAGTGCATGACAATCGGTCTCCAGGCCGCGACCGGGGGCAACGCGCAGCGGTGGCGCTGGGTCATCGTCGTCGATGAAGGCAAGCGGCGGGCGATCTCGGCTCTCTACGCCCGCTCCTTCCGTGAGATCCTCGATGTGCCGGGCGATGTCAGGCTCGACTCCATGCCCACCGAAACTGGCTACCACCAGTCCTTCGCGCACCGGATGGACGCCGAGAATCGGCTGCAGTCTTCGGTGATGTATCTGATTGAGAACATGCACCGTGCGCCGGTGCTCGTGCTCGCCTGCGTCGTCGGCCGGGCGACGCCGGAGGACACTCCCCATTGGGTGTCCGCGCAGTTCGGGTCGGTTTACCCGGCGGTATGGAACCTTCAGCTCGCGTTGCGCTCGCGAGGTCTGGGAAGCTGTTTGACCGGCGCGCACCTCACCTACGAGCGCGAGGTCGCCAACCTACTCGCGATCCCGTACGAAGAGGTCATGCAGGTCTGCCTCCTTCCGGTCGCGTACTACACGGGCGACACCTTCCGTCCGGCAAAGCGCCGTCCGGTGGACGAAGTTGTCGGCGTCGACGCGTTCCCAGTCGAGGGTCCAGGTAAGTGGTGATGACGTCCACCCGGGGGTGGATCGGGCGCGTGATGCAAACGGTCGTTGAGG
>DASXNG010000170.1:0-5772 GCA_036495225.1 Galbitalea sp. | reverse complement strand
CGACCGGGGATTCAAGGTGCTCGTGGCCAAAACCGGGGCGGACGCGCTCTCGCTGGCGAGCAAGTACAAGCCGACCGCGGTCTCGTTGGACGTGTTCCTACCTGACATGCTCGGCTGGACGGTCCTAAACCAGCTCAAGCGCAACCCCCATACGCGGCACATCCCCGTGCAGATCCTCACCATCGAGGAGGAGCGTCAGTATGGTCTCGAGCGGGGCGCCTTCTCGTTCATGACGAAGACCGTGACCACCGACAATCTGGAGGTCGCGTTCGATCGTCTGAAGACCTTCACGAATGCCCGCCTGCGGCAGTTGCTCGTCGTCGAGGACGATCCGGCCGAGCAGCTCAGCATCTCGGAATTGCTTGGTCACACCGACGTGGAGATCACGACCGCCGTCACCGGCGCCGAGGCTCTCCAGAAACTGCGAGACGGCACCTTCGATTGCGTGGTACTGGACCTGAAGCTCCCCGACATGACCGGCTTTGAGCTGCTAGCCGAGGTACAGAAGGAGCCGAAGCTGCGGGATACTCCAATTATCGTGTTCACCGGCCGGGAGCTGTCCGATATCGAGGAAACCGAGCTGCGCAAGAAGGCCAAGAGCATCGTCCTCAAAGGCGTGCGCTCGCCGGAGCGGCTGCTCGATGAGACCGCCTTGTTCCTGCACCGGGTGATCGCCGATCTGCCGGCCTCCAAGCAGCAGATGATCGAGACCCTCCACGAAAGCGACGAGCCGCTGCACGGTCGCAAGGTGCTGGTCGTCGACGACGACATCCGCAACATCTTCGCGCTGAACAGCCTGCTCGAGCGGCATAACATGTCGGTCATCACGGCGACGAACGGTCAGGAGGCGATCAACCTCGTGGAGAGCACCGAAGACCTGTCGCTCGTGCTGATGGACGTCATGATGCCGGAGATGGACGGGTACGAGACCATGCGCCGGATCCGCAGCAAGCAACAGTTCCGCATGCTGCCGATCATCGCGTTGACCGCCAAAGCCATGAAAGGGGACCGGGAGAAGTGTCTGGAGGCCGGGGCGTCAGATTATGTCGCCAAACCAGTGAACACTGACCAGCTTCTGTCACTGGTGCGCATGTGGCTGCACCGGTAGAGTGACGCACTGCAAACGGGGGGAGTGGTGAGCCTGAAGGGGTCGGGAAGTACCGCCATGGGCATGAGCGAAAAGGTGAACGTGCTGCTGGTCGACGACCAGCCTGCCCGCTTGCTCACCTATGAGTCGATCCTGAGCGAGCTCGGCCAGAATCTGGTCCGGGCCGGCTCGGGTCTCGAGGCGCTCGAGAAACTCATGAAAGAGGAGTTCGCCGTCGTGCTCCTCGATGTCAGCATGCCTGGCATGGATGGCTTCGAGGCGGCGACCCTCATCCACCAGCACCCGCGCTTCGAGAGAACGCCGATCATCTTCGTGACCGGCGTGCACGTGAGCGAGCTCGACCGCCTCAAGGGATACAAGGTGGGCGCGGTCGACTACGTGTCCATCCCGGTCGTGCCCGAGATCCTGCGTAGCAAAGTCGCGGTGCTCATCGAGCTCTACACCAAGCGGCGTGAGCTCCAGGTGCTCAACCGTACGCTCGCACATGCGAACGAGCGTCTCGCCGAGGCCAACACCACCCTGCAGGCGGAGAAAACGCGCGAGCTGGAGACTCTCAACCGGGTTCTGCAACGGGCCAACCAGGAGCTCGAGTCGGCCAACCGCTCGCTACAGACAGAAGTCGCGGAACGCACGCGGGTCGAGCTCGCTCTAAAGGAAGCCGACCGTCACAAGGACGAATTCCTGGCCATGCTCGCGCACGAGCTCCGCAATCCGCTCGCGCCGATCCACAATGCCGTGCAGCTCATGCATCGTCAGTCGTTTGCGGATCCGCAGCTCACGTGGTCGCGTGACGTCATCGGACGGCAACTCGCGCACCTGACACGGCTGGTCGACGATCTTCTCGATGTGTCGCGCATTACCCGCGGCAAGATCAACCTGAGCAAGGAAGTCATCGAGCTCGAGACGCTGATGACGCGGACCGTCGAGACGGTGCAGCCGTTGTTCGAGGAACGTGGGCACAAGCTTACGGTGGAGGTTCCGAAGGGAATACTGGCCGTGCTCGGCGATCCCACGCGCCTGGTGCAGGCGCTGGGCAACGTGCTTGGCAATGCCGCGAAATACACGGAGCGGGGTGGTCATGTCACACTCGCCGCCACCGAGAGCGGGTCCGAGGTGGCAATCCGGGTCCGCGATAACGGCATCGGCATTCCGGCAGAACTCATGCCGATGATTTTCAACTTGTTCACGCAGCTCGATAGGACGTCGGGTCCGCCGCAAAGCGGCCTCGGGATCGGGCTTGCGCTGGTGCAGAGGCTCGTCGAAATGCACGGCGGCAGCGTAAGCGCCCGTAGCGACGGCCTCGGCAAGGGCAGTGAGTTTTTAATCCGTCTTCCGTTGTTCATAGGGGAGACGGTCGAGTCCGGCCAACCAATACAGCAACTATCCGCGCTGGAGCAGTCGATGACGAACCCAGAAGGGCCCGCCCGCACACAACGCCGCATCCTGGTGGCCGACGATAACAACGACGCCCTCGAGAGCCTCGCAACCCTACTGCAACTCAGTGGGCACGAGGTCTACACCGCCGCCAATGGCGCGGTGGCGCTCGAATCCGCGGAGCAGCACCGCCCGGAAGTGGCGCTCCTGGATATCGGCATGCCGAAGCTCGACGGTTACGAGGTAGCGCGCCGGATCCGTGCGCAGCCCTGGGGGCAGCGCATTACCCTGGTGGCCCTCACCGGTTGGGGCCAGGATTCGGATCGCCGCCGCTCACAGGAGGCGGGGTTCGATTCTCACCTGGTGAAGCCGCTGGACCTGGACAAGCTCACGGAGCTGCTCGCGGCGCTGCCGGTGGCGTCTAGCGCGACGCGGGGCGCGGGGGCCTGATTACCGGTTTGCTGGGCGAATTCGCGCGCAGCCCCGAGGCTTGACTCTGGACCAGGGTCCCGGGTTTATGGTTGAGGCCTCACGAGAAGGTACTCAACATGGATTCACTGGGCATCGGGCAACTGGCTAAGCGCGGTGGCGTCGGCATCGACACGGTGCGCTATTACGAGCGCAACGGGCTCCTGGAACCTCGTGGGCGACTGGCGTCCGGCTATCGACGCTATGGCGAGCTCGAGGTGGCACGGCTGCGCTTCATTCGTCGCGCGCAGGCACTTGGCTTCACGTTGAAAGAGGTCAAGGAACTGCTGGCACTTTCAGCGCAACGTGATGTCGGGCGCGTGAAGCGGTCGGCGCAGGCGAAGCTGCGCGATGTGGAGACGCGCATCGCAGACCTCGTACGCGTGCGCGACGGATTGGCAACGCTCATCGATGCATGTCCGGGCCATGGACGTGCCGCGGACTGCCCGATCCTGCGGGCTTTGACCCAGGAGACGAAATGAACGCGTGTTGCAAGGATCACCACGGGGCACATGCCCACGCGGGTGGCGGATCTAACTCTGTGTTACCACCGCCCCCCTCCGAGGTCGCTGGTGGCGCGATCTACACGTGTCCCATGCACCCCGAGGTCCGGCAGATCGGCCCGGGAAGTTGTCCGAAGTGCGGCATGGCGCTCGAGCCACTAATGCCGACGCAGAACGAAGACAACACCGAACTCCGCAGCGTGCGACGTCGCTTCTGGCTCGCGCTTGCTCTCGCGCTCCCCGTCATGTTGATTGCAATGGTGCCCCACCTGACCGGCTTGGCGCTGAGCCTTGCCGGCGCTCGGACTGCGCAGTGGCTCGAGTTCGCCTTCAGCACGCCAGTGGTCCTATGGGCCGCTATCCCTTACTACCGTCGGGGCTGGCTCGGAATCATCGAACGCACTCCTAACATGTACACGTTGATTGGCCTGGGTGTGCTCGTGGCGTTCGCTTACAGCCTGGTCGCAACATTTGCGCCAGGCCTGTTTCCCCAGGAAATGCGGGATGATCACGGCATGGTCGGGGTTTATTTTGAGGTCTCCGCAGTGGTCATCGTGCTCGTGTTGCTCGGGGAGTGGCTGGAACTCACCGCCCGCGGGCGTACCGGGGCGGCGATTCGGCAACTGCTGAATCTGACACCGAAAACCGCGCGACGAATTGGGGCGGGCGGGGCAGAAGAGGAAGTCCCGGTCGAATCTCTCGCGGTGGGCGATCAGGTCCGAGTCAGACCTGGGGAGAAGATTCCGGTCGATGCTCGCGTGGCGAGCGGGCAATCCAGCGTCGATGAATCGATGCTCACGGGGGAGCCCTTACCGGTGGAGAAGTCGGCGGGTGCTCGCGTCGTCGGCGGCACCGTCAACCAGACCGGTGCTCTCGTCATCGAGGCCGAGCGGGTCGGTGCGCAGACGCTATTGGCACAAATCGTCGCTCTCGTGGCCGAAGCGCAGCGCTCGCGGGCCCCGTTGCAGCGTCTGGCGGATCGCGTAGCGGCCTGGTTCGTGCCCGCCGTCATCGCCACTTCGATCGTGACTTTTGGTGTTTGGTTGCTCTTCGGCCCCGAGCCGCGTTTCGCCTTTGCGGTCGTCAATGCGGTTGCTGTGCTGATCATTGCCTGTCCCTGTGCATTGGGCCTTGCCACTCCCATTTCGATCATGGTGGCGAGCGGTCGTGGTGCCCAGCTAGGCGTCCTGTTCCGTAACGCCACGGCGATCGAAACCTTGCGCGCCGTCGATACCCTCGTGGTCGACAAAACCGGGACACTAACTTTGGGAAAACCCACGCTCACGCGCGTCATTGCCCAGGGCGGATTTACCGAAGAGGAGGCATTGCGGTTTGCAGCCGGACTCGAGCGCGCCAGCGAGCACCCCATTGCGCATGCCATCTTGAATGCCGCGGTAGCGCGTGGGGTATCGCCGACTGAAGTCACCGAGTTCGATTCGATTACGGGGCAGGGGGTGAAAGGTAACGCGGACGGCAAGATACTGATGCTGGGCAACGCATCGTTGATGCAAGATGCGCAGGTGGCGCTCGATGCTGTCGAGGGCGAGGTCGAAGACCTGAGACGTGAGGGTCAGACTGTCATGTTTCTTGCCGTCGAGCAGCGACTCGCCGCCGTCCTCGCGGTGGGTGATCCGCTGAAGGAGACCACTCCCGCGGCACTCAAATCCTTGAAGGAAGAGGGACTACGGCTTGTCATGTTGACCGGTGACAACCGCACGACCGCCGAGGCCGTCGCGCGCGGCCTGCCGTTCGATGAGGTCATTGCGGGAGTGCAGCCAGCCGACAAGGCCGCCGCCATCGCGCGGCTTCAGGAGAACGGCCGACGCGTCGCGATGGCGGGCGACGGGATCAATGACGCCCCGGCACTTGCCCGCGCGGACGTCGGGATCGCGATGGGCACGGGCACCGATATCGCGATCGAAAGCGCGCAGGTCACCCTCGTCAAGGGCGACTTGCGTGGCATCGTTCGCGCCCGCGAATTGAGCCGCGCGACCGTTCGCAACATTCGCCAAAACCTGTTCTTCGCGTTCGTCTACAACGCGCTGGGGATACCGCTGGCAGCGGGCGTGCTCTATCCCCTAACCGGCTGGCTGCTGAGCCCGCTGATTGCCGCGGTGGCGATGAGTTTTTCGTCGGTCTCAGTGATCAGCAACGCGCTGCGATTGAGGTATGCGAGCCGCTAGCGGGCCTGGTGAACCGCCCCGGGATTCCCGGAGACTCCATTTCTTGAGAGGATTGGAGCATGGGAAGACCGAGTCAATTTTCACCTGAGGTGCGTGAGCGTGCGGTGCGGATGGTCCGTGAGCATGGGCACGAGTA
>DASXNG010000169.1:0-3755 GCA_036495225.1 Galbitalea sp. | reverse complement strand
TCTCGGCGGCCGCGCTCTTCACCATCGACACCGTCGCGGTGATGTTGTCGGCGAGTTGGTTGATGCCGCGGCTCATGGCCTCGAAGAAGCCATTCTTACCGGCGAGGTCGATGCGCTTGCCCAGGTTGCCCGCGTTGATGGCGGAGAGCATGGTCTGCAGCTCTTTCTCGACCCGGACTTCCTGCGTGCGCTGTGCCCATTCCATCACGGTACCCAGGCGCTCGCCCCGCTCGCCGATGACGGGGTTCGTCACGGTACGGAAAGTGAAGTCACCTAACACGCGCTCCTGCACGTCGGCGGTCGTGAGGTTGTCGAGCAGGCGGCGCTGCGTGGTCGGGTCCGGTGACAGGGACTCGAGACCGGAGCCGCGCAGGCGAGTCGCGTCGAAGTTCGGCAGGGTGGAACGGATTTCCTGCGCATTGCGCGTGAAGCTCGCCTGTGCGATGTCGTTCAGGTAGATGATCTGGTGCTTCTCGTCGGCGAGCACGACGCTCGTCGAGGCTTTGTCGAGGGCCTGGCGGATACGGGTGTTTTCGGCGGCGACCGCGCGCTCGGTCTCGATCTGAGTACGCAGTTTGCCCTGCATCTCATCGAGGGCGCGCAACACCAGGCCGGCCTCGTCGGTGGCTGTCGTATCGATCTGGCTGTCGTAATGCCCGGTCGAGATGTTGCCGAATACCTCGACTGCGCGGTTCAGCGGCTTGGCGAGCGAGCGGCTCACGATCGCCGCGAGAGCGAGACCGAATGCGAGCACGAGGAAGCCGATTCCGACGGTGAGGTTCCGGCGGACGCTGAGCTGCATGAGGCGCGAGCCAAGTGCCTTGACGGTCGCATCGAAGCTGGCATTGGAGAGTTTCTTGATCGCGCGGTTCGTAGCCACGCCGGCGTCGTACATCTCCGCCCCGGTGGCGGTCAGGTTAGCGGCGGCCAGCAGTTTCGTCTGCACGGCCGAGTCATAGTCGGTAGAAGTCATCGTCACGGCATCGAAGTCCGGACGCAGGACAGCCTGTATGTCGGCTGGTAATTGCTCGAGCGACGCGCGCGCCTCGTCGAGCTGCGCGTGGAAGCGATCTTTGTAGATCTGGATTCCGGTGCGATCGTCGCCCCCCAGGTAGCCTTTCGCGGCGGCTTTCACGGCAAAGTGCCGCATGTTGCCCGCGTAGATCAGGGCTTTCGGGGTGTAGTCGCCCGCGAGGTGAATGAGCGCCTGCGTCTTCACTTCGGGGTCCAGCAAAGTCTTCGAGCGCGCGCCCACGAGCTCCATGAGCTGCTGCATGTGGTCGGTGAGCGCCGCGTGTGCCGTGTCGCTGTCGGCAACGGATTGTGTCATTGCCTTGGCCTTCAGAGCCTCCCACTCCGACTTCACGCTCTCCCACTTGTCTGCCACGCCGAGCTGCTTGCCGAGGTCCGTGTTCAACGCGTCCATCGCGGCAATCTGCTTCTCAACTTCCTCCTGCTGCGCGACTACATCGCCGCGACGGGCGGTATCACCGCTCAGGAAAACGAAGGTTCGGCTGCGATGCGTGAGCATCTCGCCTTCGACTGCACTCAAGCCCTGCAGATAATGGGCACCGTCCAACTCCTCACGGGCCTGGCTCACCTGCGAGCCGGCGAGTCGCAGGTAGAAGAAGCCGACGAGCGAGACAGGGATGGCCATCGCGAGGACGAGCCAGCCAATTTTCTGCCAGAGCTTCAGACGGTTGAGGACTTGAGTGATCATCGGTGTGTAACCTGAGATCAGGCGGCGGCGCCCGCTACCAGTGAAGTCTCTCCCTGAGAACTATTTCCTGCGAAAGACGTCATGTCGGTCGCGATCAGGCGATCGATGTCGAGCAGCACGACCATGCGATCGGAGACCGAGACGAGGCCACGGATGTAGTCCGTCGCGGCGCGTGAGCCCAACTCCGGGGCCGGCTTCACTTCGGCGGTGTTTACATCGACTACGTCCGAGACGCCATCGACAACCACGCCGAAATCACGGCGTCCGGCAGCCGAAAGCACTGACACGACGATGATGACCGTGATCGCGGTGTATTCCGCGCGGTCGAGCGCGAACCGCATGCGCAGGTCGACGATCGGGACAATGGAGCCACGCAGGTTCAGCACGCCGAGCACGTGCGAAGGAGCGTGGGGGATCTTCGTTACGGCAGACCAACCACGGATCTCCTGCACGCGCAGAATATCGACACCATACGTCTCGTTGCCGAGCACAAAAGTCAGCACCTGGTGCGAGCCGGCGCCGGCTTGCTCCGGTTTCACCGCGTTGGTAGACATTTAAGAAGTGCCTCGAAAGTTGTCATTGGGCGGGTGACTCTTGCTGGTTCTAAGCTGCCGCGCGCATCGATGCCGCGTGGATGATTCCCGTCACGTCGAGAATCAGGGCTACCGAGCCGTCGCCGAGGATGGTGGCTCCGGAAACTCCCTCGACGTGACCGTAGTTCACTTCCAGGGACTTGATGACGACCTGCTGTTGACCGAGCAGGTCGTCGACGAACAGTCCCACCCGCCGGCCGTCGCCTTCGGCGATGACGACCAGGCCCTCGTGCAGGGCGCGGGCCCGCGGCTCGACACCGAACAACTCGTGGAGGCGGATGATGGGGAGGTAGTCGCCGCGGAACGAGAACACCTCGTTGTGTCCTGACAGGCGGCTGATACTCGTCTCCTTCAATCGCATGGACTCGACGATGGAGATGAGCGGAATGATGTAGGTTTCGGTGCCGACCGCGACCGACTGGCCATCGACAATCGCGAGGGTGAGCGGCAGCGTGATGATGAAGCGCGAGCCTTTGCCCTGCTCACTGCGAAGTTCGATCTTGCCGCCGAGCTCTTTGACGTTGCGGCGGACGACGTCCATGCCGACGCCACGGCCGGAAAGATCGGTCGTCTTCTCGGCGGTGGAGAAGCCCGGGAGAAAGATGAGATCGTGGATCTGATCGTCGGTAAGAATGTCGTTCGGACCGACGAGACCACGCTGGCGCGCCTTCGCGATAATACGGTCTTTGTCGAGACCGCCGCCGTCGTCACTGACCTCTACGGCGATGTTGCCGCCACGATGGCACGCATCGAGGTGCACGGTGCCGACGGCTTCTTTGCCTGCCGCGACACGCACGTCCGGCATCTCGATACCGTGATCGATGCTGTTTCTGACGAGATGCACGAGCGGGTCGCCGATTTTTTCGAGGACGGTTTTGTCGAGCTCCGTCTGTTCCCCGGTGAGTTTGAGATCGATCTGCTTACCCAAACGCTGCGCGATGTCGCGCACCATGCGAGGGAAGCGGCTGAATACGAAGCTGATGGGCAACATGCGCACGCGCATGACGCTCTCTTGCAGCTCGCGGGTGTTGCGTTCGAGTTGTGCGAGGCCGGCGCGCAGCTTTTCGGCGTTGCCGCCTTCGAGGGCCGCACCGAGCTGGCTCAGCATCGCCTGGGTGATGACGAGCTCGCCGACGGTGTTCATGAGCTCGTCGATTTTTTCGACGCTGACGCGGATGGAGCCGGAGTCGCCTACGGCGCCGATGGAGGCATCGGGTTTGGTGTCTTTGACGGCTGTCAGGGTGGGGGGGGTCGCGACTGGCGCCGCGGGCTCAGGTTTGGGCTCTTCAATCGCTGGGGCGGTGCCTGACAGGATGGCGTCTGCGAGGGCTGCCTGCGACGGCGCGGGTTCAGTCTCAACTACGACAGGTGCAGCGGCGACCGCGGCAGCCGTCCCGGTGCCTACCCTTTGCAGCTCGAGATCGCAGTCGCCTTCGGCCCAC
>DASXNG010000168.1:0-4402 GCA_036495225.1 Galbitalea sp. | reverse complement strand
AAGATTCGTCTTTCAACTTCGCTCCGGCTTGCGCGTGTTAGTCGGGAAGACGATGATTCGGCTTTCAACTAGACTCCGCTGTCGCGGAGCGCGATCGGCCGAGGGCCGATCAGTTTTAACGCGGGGGTCCCCACTCAACTGGACCCGCGCGGCCCACTCGGCTCATTACATACATCAAACCCTCAGCTTGCCGAACTCGCGCATCCCTGTATCTTGTTTGCGTGAGCATCACGCGAGCGACGCCGGGGTCGCAAACTTCACTTCGTGAAGCCAACCGGGCACGCATCATCGATGCCGTGAAACGGCACGGCGGGCTCACACAGGTCGAACTGGCTGGTGCCACGGGCCTCTCTCCCGCGACCGTCTCCAACATCGTCAAGGAGCTCACGGCGTCGAGCGTTCTGCACACGACGATGACGACTCGCAGCGGTCGCCGCGCGCAGCATGTGACCCTCGCCCGCGCGCTCGGAATCGTTGCGGGGGTTCACATCTCGACCCGGCACATGCGCATCGCGCTGGCGGATGTCACGAACACGGTCGTCGCTGAGCACAACATGCCGCTTGCGAAGGACCATCGCGCAGACAACGAGCTCGACAAGGTCACTCGGCTGATCGCCGACATGCTGGACTCGGTCGAGGCGACCATGGATGAGATCCTCGCCGTTGGCATTGCGCTCCCGGCCCCGGTTGACGCCAGAACCGGCGAGATTTCGCGGTCTGGAATCATGCGCGGCTGGGATGGCGTCTCGATCGCCAACCTCATGCATCGGCGCATCAAGCGCCCGGTTTTCGTGGACAACGAGGCGAATCTTGGCGCTCTCGCCGAGTTTCGGATGGGCGCTGCGCGCGGACGGTCGAACGCGGTCTACCTCCGAGTCGGTCAGGGCATCGGCGCCGGCCTCATCCTGAATGGCGGTGTTTACCGCGGTTTCGAGAGCAGTGCTGGTGAGTTCGGGCACATGACGATCGACGAACATGGCCCGCTGTGCCGCTGTGGAAACCGCGGATGCCTCGAGGCAATCGCAGGCGGACCGGCGATCATTGACGGCCTGCGCGAATCCAACGGCCCACAGAAGCTCACGGATGTCGTGGTCCACGCGATCGCGGGCGACCCGATCTGCATCCGCGCTATCGCTGACGCAGGACGTCATATCGGCATTGCGGCGGCCAACGTCTGCAACCTTCTCGCCCCCGAGCGCATCGTGGTTGGCGGGGAACTTGCGAAGGCGGGGGAGTTGCTTCTCGGCCCGCTGCGGCACAGCCTGGAGCGCTCGGTGGTGATGAGTACGGACAAGGTCGCGGACATCGTGCAGAGCCAGCTCGGCGAACGCGCGGAGCTGACGGGTGCGCTGCTGTACGCCATCGATCGTTCGACGATCGGACCAGACGACTTACAGTTCTGAAACCCCGTTCTTAGGTCACGAAATCTAACGATTTCAGAACGCTATTCGCGTGTTGGGTTCAAGACTTGACGCCAACGTTCATTTGGTGACATGCTCAAGCCGTCGCCAATGAGGGCGGCACGAATCGGAGGTTATTCAATGAAGATCGCCACCAAGAGAGCGGTTGTTACAGCCACGGCTCTCCTGCTCGCAGCGGGATCACTTACCGCATGTTCTTCGACGCCAAGCAGCAGCAGCACCAGCGGCTCAGCGGCAGTCAAGATCGGCCTGCTCCTGCCGGATGACGTCACCGAGCGTTACGCCGCAGCTGACAAGCCTTACTTCGAGGCTGCCGTCAAGCAGCTCGACTCCAGTGCAACTGTCCTGTACGCCAACGCGGCAGGCAGCGCATCGAAGCAGCAGCAGCAGGCTGAGTCGATGCTCGCCCAGGGCGTCAAGGTTCTCGTTCTCGACGCATTTGACGGCGAAGCCGCTCAGACCATCGTCACCGAGGCCAAGGCCAAGAAGGTTCCCGTCATCGACTACGACCGTCTCGTTGACGGTGGCCAGTCCGACTACTACATCTCCTTCGACAACGAGAAGGTCGGCGAGCTGCAGGGTACTGCATTCGTCAACCAGCTCAAGGCGCAGGGCGTTCCGGCCGGCGCTGGCATCCTGATGATCGACGGTTCTCCGACGGACAACAACGCGACGCTGTTCGCGAAGGGCGCTCACTCGGTCATCGACACCAGCGGTTACAAGATCCTCGCCGAGTACAAGACGCCTGGCTGGCTTCCGGCCAACGCGCAGAGCTGGGCAACGTCGCAGTTCACCAAGTTCGGTTCGCAGATCAAGGGTATCTACGCCGCTAACGATGGAACCGCTGGCGGTGTCATCGCTGCCGCGAAGGCCAAGAAGGTTGACCTGTCCAAGCTGGCCCTCACCGGCCAGGACGCGTCACTCTCCGGCATCCAGAGCATCCTCATCGGTGACCAGTTCATGACGATCTACAAGGCCATCAAGCCTGAGGCAGAGAAGGCCGCGTCGCTCGCGGTTGAGCTTGCCAAGGGCAACCACCCGACCGCTCCGACCACCGTGTCCGGCGCTTCGGGTCCTGGTGTCCACTCGTTCCTCCTGGTGCCGGTTGCCGTCACCAAGTCGAACATCGAGTCGACTGTTGTCGCCGATAAGTTCCTCTCGGTAGCCGACATCTGCACCAGCGTCTACGCGGCCGCTTGCACAGCTAACGGCGTGAAGTAAATAAATAACTAGCTAGGCCGGTCGGGGATCGCCCACAGGGTGATCCCCGACCGTATTATGTGGTCAAGCGATCTGTACACAAAGGAGTAACAGTGACTCTCGTTTCTGAGTTGTCTTCTGACAAGCACGAGACGGCAGACGCCGTTCTTTCGATGCGTGGGATCAACAAGGGATTCGGTGCAGTTCAAGCGCTCACCGACATCCACCTCGATATCTTTGCCGGTGAGGTTGTCGCCCTGGTCGGCGACAACGGTGCTGGTAAGTCGACGCTCGTCAAGATCCTCGCGGGTGTTCACCCCCAGGATTCCGGGCAGATTATCTTCCACGGCAAGCCCGTGCACATCCCGAGCCCAGCCGCTTCACGCGCTCTCGGTATCGCGACCGTCTTCCAGGACCTCGCTCTGTGCGACAACCTCGATGTCGTCTCCAACCTCTTCCTCGGTCGCGAGATTGGCGGCTTCGCCCTCGACGAGGTGCAGATGGAGAGCCGCTCCTGGGAGCTGCTTCGCCAACTGTCGGCCAAGATTCCGTCGGTGCGCATCGCGGTGGCATCGCTCTCCGGTGGTCAGCGTCAAACGGTGGCGATCGCTCGTTCGCTCATTGGCGAGCCCAGCATCGTGATCCTGGACGAGCCGACGGCTGCACTGGGCGTCGCCCAGACCGCCGAGGTCCTGAACCTGATTGAGCGCCTGCGCGAGCGCGGCCTCGGAATCCTGCTGATCAGTCACAACCTGGCGGACGTTCAGGCGGTCGCCGACCGCGCTGTCGTACTTCGGCTTGGACGCAACAACGGCGAATTCCGGATCGCGGATGTCTCGTATGAGGACATCATCGCCGCAATCACAGGCGCGACGGACAACGTCGTCACCCGGCGCGAGGCCGCCGTCCGCGCGCAACACGAGGAGAAGAACAAGTGACCCAGACCCCGCAGGTAGAGGCCGAGGCGGCCGCTCCATCAGACCTTCAGGATGAGCGACTGATTCGCCCAACGGGATTCCGCGAAAATGTCGCGGCGCAGTTAAAGCGTGTACGCACCGGTGACCTTGGATCGCTCCCGGTCATCATCGGACTGGTCCTTATCTCCATCATTTTCCAGATTCTGAACCCGGCGTTCCTCAGCCCTCAGAACATTTCGGACCTGTTGTTCGGTTCGGCGTCGATCGGTGTCACCGCCATCGGCATCGTGCTGGTGCTGCTGCTCGGTCAGATCGACCTGTCGGTCGGCTCGATGGCTGGCGTATCGTCCGCTCTGTTCGGAGTGCTGTTTGTTCGCGCCCAGTTGCCAGAATGGGGCATCATCATCGCGGCCTTGGCCGCGGGTGCCTTAGTCGGCCTCGTGTACGGATTCCTGTTTGTGCGCTTCGGCGTGCCAAGCTTCGTGATCACGCTGGCCGGCCTGCTGGCCCTGCTCGGCGTGCAAATCGCGCTGCTGGGCGCAACGGGTACGCTCAACATCTTCACGGCTCATCTGGTCGCGTTCTCGCTGACGAGCTACATTCCGGAGTGGCTCGCCTACATCCTGGTCGTGATCGCGGCCGGCGGGTACCTGCTGTCGTCCCTGCTTCGCGCACGCAGTCGTCGTCGCGCAGGTCTATCGGCTGCTGGGCCAACCGGAACGATCGTCAAGGCGCTGATTCTGCTCGTCGGTCTGAGTGCCGTGATCGCCTACCTCGGCACCGGCGGTGACACGGCAGGCATTGGCGACTCAGTGGTGCTGTTCGTCATCCTCGTCGTCATCATGAACTACGTACTGACCCGCA
>DASXNG010000167.1:0-4614 GCA_036495225.1 Galbitalea sp. | reverse complement strand
CAACTCATACCGGTCGGTGAGGAGCGCGCTCGTCATTCGACCAGCCTAGGGACTGCGGGGTTCGGACGGGGTGGGGAGCACGAGATGGCCTCGGTTACTCGTTCCAACCACCCCGTGCTGGACGTGAGTTGCCCACTTCTGTCGGGTTTAACGCGCTGAACCCGACATAAGTGGGCAACTCACGAGGAATCGGCGCCTCAGCGACCGCGGCGCCCAACCACGTAAACTTGCACCCCGTGAGTGACGCGCCGATCGGAGTCTTCGACAGTGGCGTAGGCGGGCTCACCGTCGCGAGGGCGATCATCGACCAGCTTCCGCGTGAATCGCTGCTCTACGTCGGCGACACGGCACACAGCCCATACGGCCCGAAACCCATCGCGGAGGTGCGCGAATACGCGCTCGCGGTGCTCGACGACCTTGTTGACCAGGGCGTGAAACTCCTTGTGATCGCCTGCAACACGGCGTCATCCGCGATGCTGCGAGACGCGCGGGAACGGTACACGGAGGCGCGGGGGATACCTGTCGTCGAGGTCATCCATCCGGCCGTGCGCGCCGCGGTTCGGCAGACCCGTAACAAGCGCATCGGCGTGATCGGAACCACCGGCACCATCAACTCGCGCGCGTACGATGATGCGTTCATCGCGGCATCCGATCTCGAGATCTTCTCCAGGGACTGCCCACGGTTTGTCGAGTTCGTCGAAGCCGGCATCACGAGCGGGCCTGAACTGTTCGCGGTCGCCGAGGACTACCTCGCGCCGCTCAAGGCCGCCGAGATCGACACCCTCGTTCTCGGGTGTACCCACTATCCGCTGCTCGGCGGTGCGATCCAGTACGTGATGGGGGAGGATGTCACGCTCGTCTCGAGCGCCGAGGAGACCGCGTACGACGTTTACCGCACGCTCGTGAAGCATGGGATCGAGCGCACGAGCACCGAGCGTCCGACGTATCGCTTCGAGGCCACCGGTGACAGCAAGGACGACTTTCTTCGGCTCGCGAGCCGATTCCTCGGCCCGGAGGTCGACACGGTTGACCTCGTGCAGACCGGAACAATCCCGCAAATAACCAAAGGAACGACATGACCCGCACCGACGGACGAGCAGTTGACCAGCTTCGTGAGATCACCATCGAGCGGGGTTGGAGCAAGCAGGCCGAAGGCTCGGCGCTCATCTCGTTCGGCAACACTCGCGTGCTGTGCACCGCCTCCTTCACAAACGGCGTCCCGCGTTGGTTGACCGGCAAGGGCAAGGGATGGGTCACGGCCGAGTATTCGATGCTTCCGCGCTCGACGAACGACCGCATGGATCGCGAGTCGGTCAAGGGCAGGATCGGTGGCCGCACGCACGAGATTTCCCGCCTGATCGGTCGCTCGCTACGGGCCGTCATCGACGTGAAGGCCCTGGGCGAGAACACCATCGTGCTCGACTGCGACGTCCTGCAGGCCGACGGCGGCACGCGCACCGCCGCGATCACGGGGGCATACGTTGCCCTCGTCGATGCGATCGAGTGGGCGCGTGACAAGGGCTTCATCGGCAAGAACTCGAAGCCCATCATCGACAGTGTCGCCGCGGTGTCGGTTGGCATCATCGACGGCGAGCCAATGCTCGATCTCGCCTACGTCGAGGATGTCCGCGCCGAGACAGACATGAACGTCGTCGTCACCGGTCGCGGACTCTTCGTCGAGGTGCAGGGCACCGCCGAGGGCGCACCCTTCGATCGCGCGGAACTGAACAACCTGCTCGATCTCGCGCTCGGTGGAACGGTCTCGCTCGCCGAGTTTCAGCAGGCCGCGCTGCAGGACTGAGTCAGTCGCGAGCATCCATCGGCGGCATCGTCTCTTTCAGCTCGCCGAAGCGCCTTGGGACTAGTGACGCCAGCGCCAGGAACTCGCCCAGCTCCGTGCGACGACCGTCGCCGTGCAGGTGACCCGGCCAGTCCCTTGCGATGTTGAACGCGTTCGCGGTGTAGAGCAATCGGGTCGCGAGTTGGAGTCGACGCCACTCCGGTGCGACGTACACCTGGTGGACGACCCCGGTTTGCGTATGCCACCTCACCGCGCCTGCCTGTCGGTCATTGTGGACACCCATTGTCGCGAAGGCGTAACGAGAAACGATCGTTCCTGCCGGGAGTTCGTCGCCCACGAACGCGACCAGGTTGGTGGCAGACGGCTCAGCTTTGGGCTCGTCAACGTTCACAAACCAGACGTTGTCGAGCCCGGGAGTGCGGAACCTCGCGAAGCTCACCTGGACGAGCCCGCGTTGCGATTCGCTGACCGTCCACGAACGAATCCAGCCATCGCCAATGGTCTCGACTTCTGCGCCATCCGGGAAGTCGTCGGTGAGCCAGCCATCCATTTCCCAGAGGCCGTTTCCCAATTGCCGGACACGTCGATGAACCACGTTTGGGAGGCGTTCCTCAGGCATCGAATAATGATAGTGTCGCGCCAGAAACCCGAAAGGTCGTCATGAAGAAAACCCTTGCTGCCATCGGCGCATCCATTCTTGGCGTCTCTGGCGCATTGGTTGCGACGGCCGCGCCCGCCTCCGCCGCTCCAGCACCGTGCACGGATGTTACGCAGCACAAAGTCAGCGCGACGGCCGACGGTTCACAGGACTGGTACATGGACTGCATTCCGCAGTACGGTCTCGGCAAAGCGGAGTTCACGGTTACGACGACAACCCCACAAACCTTTCCCGCCGGGTACAAGCTCGACGACGGGCACCAGACGGTGACGTCAAGCGTGAATAGCACCGCCGCGGACGCATACTTCCATCCGACGAGCGCGCAGGTTGCGGGTGGGTTCTTTAACGTGAGCGACCCTGACTCAGCCACGACGACGAGTCAGCACTATGGCGCAGCTTCAGGGGCGCCGCTTTACGCGATCTACCCGGTGAAGACGACCGCGAAGTTGTCGTCGCTTCCGGCCGCCTGCTTCCCGAATGGGACGGAAACCTACGCGGGCATGTACGAGGTGACGTTCAAACCGACTACCACGACATTCACAGAGACGGTCGGTGGCAAGACCGTGACCACGACGGTCACGACCCAGGCCGCGCCGCTCGACCTTGGCCTGAACTTCTCGGGTGGCGGGCTGGATGGCAATGCGCCGATCTGCGCTGTGAGCGGCACCACGGTAGTGCAGGCCGATGATGGTTCGGATCCGGTGAACCAGTTCGTGGCTAGTCTCAATGAGGCGACCTTTTTCACCGGAACAGACCCAAATACGACTCTCGACCCAGCGGTCGCCAATGTTGCTGACCTCGGATCATCCGTAGCGACAGTGGCTGACGTCAGCGTCACGCCGACCACGACCGGCAAGCCGACGCTTGCGCTCACTGGTGTTGACGCACGTCCCGCCGGCATCATCGGCGGTGGCCTCCTCGCTGTCGGTATCGGACTGTTTGTGTACGGCCGCACACGTCGCAGGACGGCAAAGCGGCAGTAGGTTCGTTGTATGCAGCTCGTTCTCGCGACGCACAACGCCCACAAGGTCGAGGAGCTCCGACGCATCCTTGGACCGCGCCTCGAGGGCATTGAACTGCTCGCCTACGACGGGCCCGAGCCGGTCGAAGACGGCGACACCTTTGAAGCGAACGCGCTCATCAAGGCGCGTGCGGCTTTCGAGCACACGGGCCTGCCCTCGATTGCAGACGACTCCGGGATTTCCGCGCGCGCGTTGGGCGGGGCACCCGGCATCCATTCGGCTCGGTATGCGGGAACGCGCGCCGACGGCGACAACCTGGCGCTGCTGCTCCAGCGGATGTCCGGGATCGACGACAGGACTGCGAACTTCACGTGCGCGGCCGCCTTCGTGTCCGATGGAGTCCAGCACGTTGAGCTTGGCGTCTGGCCCGGTGTCATCCTTCGGGAGCCCGCTGGCATGGGGGGGTTCGGATACGACCCGATCTTCAAACCCGACGGGGTGGATGTCAGCGCCGCCGAGCTCACCGCGGACGAAAAGAATGCCACCTCGCATCGCGCGATGGCGTTCGGAAAACTGCTGGACTTCATCCGTTCGCTGTATGAGGACTGAGGCGCAGCTAGGGTGAATCCGTGCCCAAGCTGAGCGTCGCACGAAGTGGGATCCGCGGCGCTGCCCTCCTCGGACCGGCGTTCGTCGCGGCTATCGCCTACGTCGACCCCGGTAATGTCGCGGCGAACCTGACCGCGGGAGCACACTACGGTTATCTTCTGGTTTGGGTGCTCGTCGTCTCGAATGTGCTGGCGGGGCTCATCCAGTTCCAGTCGGCGAAGTTGGGCCTGGTGACCGGCAGGAGCCTGCCGGAGCTGCTGGGCGAGCGTCTGGGCACCTGGCCGCGACGTGCCTTCTGGCTGCAGGCCGAGGTTGTTGCTGCTGCGACCGATCTCGCCGAAGTCATCGGTGGAGCGATCGCCCTGAACCTTCTCTTTGGGCTGCCGTTGGTCGTCGGCGGCATCATCGTCGGTGTGGTCTCCGTGCTGCTTCTCGCGCTGCAGGATCGATTCGGGCAGCAACCATTCGAACTCGTCATCGTCGGCCTGCTGCTCATCATCGCGATCGGGTTTCTCACGGGGCTCTTCATCAGTCCGCCGGACGCCGGAGCGGTCGTCGGCGGTCTCGTTCCTCGGTTCGATGGA
>DASXNG010000166.1:0-13745 GCA_036495225.1 Galbitalea sp. | reverse complement strand
TGGGATGCAATCATCCCGATCTCGTCGCTCACCGGCGTACAGCTCGACGTGCTCAGCAAGGAACTCATCGCGCTCATGCCGGTGTCTGAGGCGCTGTATCCGAGCGACGCTGTCACAGACGAAGGACTCGAGGCGCGCATCTCCGAGCTGATTCGTGAGGCGGTGCTCGAAGGTGTCGAGGACGAACTCCCGCACTCGATCGCCGTCACCATCGATGACATGAGCGAGCGGGAGGACCGCGACATGCTCGACATCTACGCGAACCTGTTCGTGGAACGCGACAGCCAGAAAGGCATCATCATCGGCCACAAGGGCGAACGGCTTCAGGATGTCGGAGCTCGCGCTCGCGCCCAGATCGAGCAACTCGTAGGAAAACAGGTGTACCTCTCGCTCCGAGTCAAGGTGGCGAAGGACTGGCAGCGCGACGCGAAGCAGCTCGGACGCCTGGGTTTTTAGCGCCTACATCCGCAGGATGATTTCGGGTCGTGGAGGTCGACCGGGGTCCAAAACCCGGGCGGTGACCTCTACCGTTGTCTCATGATCAACCGGCTCACTTCGACCCGCGCGTTGATCGACGTCGGCATCGCGCTGGTGTACCTGCTCGTCGGCATGGCGCTGTATTGGTCAGACTCCCTGTGGCATGTCGCGATCGTCTTCCTTTTCGCCGTGGCCCTCGGTCTTCGACGGTTCTCGCCCCTCTTAGCGCTCGGGATCTGCTGGCTCGCGGCCCTCTGCCAGATGTACTTCGCCCACATCGGGCCGGTAGCGCCGGATCTCGCGATTCTCGCTGTCATCTACACAACCGCGGCCTACGGCGATCGCGCGACTCGCTGGATCGGCTTCGCATCGATCTTCGTCGGCGCGACCCTTGGCGGCATCTACATCGCCTGGGGTGGGGGTACACCGAGCATCGGCGTCAGCGTCACCGTGAAGTCCCTCGCGGAAGCCGCTCGCACGCTCATCAACGTCGGATTCGACTTCGTGCTACTGCTCGGTCTGCTCGGTGCCCCGTGGGCTGCCGGAACCATCGTGCGCACGAGAATCGCCGCGCGGGAGAGCCGTCTCGCCCAACAGGCGGCGCAGTCCGAGGTGCAGGCTGCCGAACAGGATGTGATCGTCGAGCAGGAGCGCAACCGGATAGCCCGCGACATGCACGACGTCGTTGCGCATTCCCTCGCGGTCGTCATCGCCCAGGCGGACGGCGCGCGATACGCGCAGGCGAACGATCCGACCGCCGTCGACGGCGCGTTGACCGCCATCTCGATCACCGCTCGCGAGGCGCTCGCCGATGTGCGGCTGTTGCTCGCGCAACTACGGCATCCGCAGTCTGAAGCACCGCAGCCGGCGCTCGCCGACCTGGCCCGACTCCTCGAGCAGTTGCGCGCATCCGGGCTGAAGACCACGTTCGAAACGAAGGGCACCCCGCTCGCCCTCGGCACCGGCCAGCAGCTCGCGGTTTACCGTATCGTTCAAGAGGCGCTCACCAACGCGCTGCGCCACGGGGATGTCTCGCAGCCGGCGCTCGTGCGCTTCGAATGGACACCCGACGACCTGGAGGTCACCATCACGAGTGCCGTCATCACCACCCCCGCAACCGCTGAGCTCCGAGTCGGCCATGGTCTCGCCGGCATGAAGGAGCGCGCCGCGCTGGTCGGTGGTCAACTGACCGCGACATCCGACGATGCGCTCTTCGTCGTGAAAGCGACCATCCCCGGCGCGCAGGCGGTGCGACTGTGACCCATCGGATTCGCGTCGCGCTGGTCGACGACCAGGCGCTCTTCCGCACCGGCATCAGGATGCTGGTGTCCTCACAGCCCGACCTCGAGTTCGTCGGCGAAGCCGCCAACGGCGTCGAAGGCATTGCCGTCGCCGAGACGGCCGAGCCCGACGTCATCCTGATGGACATCCGGATGCCTGTCATGGACGGCATCCAGGCGACGGAGGCGATCCTCAAGGCGGCGGATGAACGCGGCGATGCGCCACCCCGCATCATCGTGCTGACAACCTTCGACCTGGATGAGGCCGCAACCCGCGCCATTCGTGGGGGAGCGAGCGGATTTCTGCTGAAGGACGCCGACCCGGAGTTCCTGCTCGCGGCGATCCGAACCGTGTACGCCGGGACATCCGTCATCGCGGCCGCCGCCACCCGCGAGCTGTTCGAGCACTTCGATTCGCAGCCGTCATCGCCGGTCGAGCCCGCAGCATTCGCCTCGTTGACCTCCAGAGAGCGGGACATCTTCCTGCTCGCCGCTCGCGGTTTGAGTAACTCCGAGATTGCTCGCGGCGAATTTCTCAGCGAGGCGACCGTCAAGACACACATCAGCCGGATTCTGGCCAAACTCGAGTTGCGCGATCGCGTTCAACTCGTCGTCTACGCGTTCGAGCACCGGCTAGTCGACTGAGGTCATCCAGCCGCGTCATCCTCTCGGCCGATGCGGAGTGGACGGTGGGTTGATTCGCGGGCCCGTGCAGCTTCGTTACCGTGATCAACATGCAAACCACGAGCCCCGCGGCGCAACTCGTCGCACGAGTCGAAAATCTCACAAAGTCATACGGAATCGGCAGCAATCGCATCGACGCGCTCGCGGACATCACGCTCGGGCTCGAACGTGGAAAGTTCACGGCGATCATGGGACCGAGCGGCTCGGGCAAGTCGACGCTCATGCACGTCATGGCGGGCCTCGACACCCCGACCTCGGGGCACGCGTGGCTCTCCGCCACCGAGATCACCGGACTGGATGACACGCAGCTGACCCTGCTGCGTCGTCGCCGCGTCGGGTTCGTTTTCCAGTCGTTCAACCTCGTGCCGACGCTCGACACCCTAGGTAACATCCTTCTGCCCTTCGAACTTGACGGACGCAAGCCGAGCATCGACGAGCGGGCCTGGATTGACCGGCTGATCGAGTCGCTTGGGCTCGGCGATCGGCTTCGTCACCGTCCGCACGAACTCTCCGGCGGCCAGCAACAGCGCGTCGCAATAGCCAGGGCGCTCGGCACCCGCCCCGACCTGGTCTTCGCGGACGAGCCGACCGGCAACCTCGACTCCAGGTCGGGGCGCGAGGTGTTGTCGTTGCTCGCGGCGGCGAGCACCGACTTCGGGCAAAGCATCGCCATGGTGACCCACGACTCCGTTGCCGCAAGTTATGCGGATCGAGTGCTCTTCCTGGCCGACGGCAGGCTCACGGCCGAACGTGGCAGATCGACCCCTGAGGAGATCGGAAGCTTCATGCTGGGGATGGAGCGGAGCGCATGAACCGTTTCGACATCCGTGAGCATGGGGCGAGCATCCTTGTCGCAGCCCTTGGATCATCGTTCGGCGTGACCCTGGTGTTAGTGACCGACGCGCTCTCGAAGCTGCTGTACCAGAATGACCGGACCGGTTCCAGCCATAGTGTGCAACTGGTGCTGTCGTTCATCGCCTACGTGTTTATCGCCATCGCCATCTACGTCGGAGCGGTCGTCACCGCGAACACTTTCGCCACGATCATCGCGGGCAGAACGAGGACAATCGCGCTGCTGCGGCTGGTCGGGGCAAGCGCGGCTTCGCAACGGCGGGCTGTCGCCCGGGAAGGATTGATCGTCGGACTCATCGGCGCGGTGCTCGGTCTCGGTTTCGGGATCGGGATCAACGCCGTGCTTCTGGCCATTGCGATCCCCGCGCTCGGGTTGCCGATGCTCGCGTTCAACTATGTCACCATCACCGCCGCGGTTCCGGTCGTCGCTGTCGTGTTGACGACCTGGCTCGCGTCGTGGATCGGAGCGCGACGCGTGCTCGTCGTCAGCCCCATGCAGGCGCTCGGGGCGGCAGAAGAACGTCCGCTCGGCGATGCCTCCGCGCGTCGCGGACGCAACGCGATTGCCGCCACGCTATTCGTGATCGGGACGCTCATCTTGCTGGGCGCCGTCGCACTGGGTGTGACCGCGACACCGGTGGCGATCCTGCCGGGCGTGGTTGGCGGCATCCTTTCGTTCACTGGCGTCGTGCTGGGGGCCGGCGTTGTGATGCCACCCGCGCTGAGGTTTGTCGGTGCGCTGCTCGGCGCTTCAACGCCCGCGCGGATGGCGGCCCAGAACTCTGTTCGCTATCCGGAGCGCAGCGCGAGAACGACGGTCGGACTCGTCATCGGCGTGACTCTCGTGACGATGTTCGTTGTGGCGTTGCAGACCGCTCTTTCTCTCGTGGATCTCAGCCGAGCAGCGCAGCCGGAAAGGTACCAGGGCACGGACTCGATCATCACCGGCATGGCCGTCATCTTCGGCTGCATCGGCGGATTCAGCGCCGTGATCGCAGCAGTTGGACTGGTCAACAACATGTCGCTCAGCGTCCTGCAGCGCACGCGGGAGCTGGGGTTGCTTCGCGCGCTCGGGTTCAGCGTTCGGCAGGTGCGCCAGCTCATCGTTGCGGAGAGTGCGCAGTTGACGGTTGCCGCAGTGCTCGTGGGCTTGCTACTTGGAACGTTCTACGGCTGGGCCGGTGCGGAGAGCATGATGGGGCAGCTCTCGGGTGGCGGCGCGGTGTGGCCGGCCGTCCCGCCGCTGCTCATCATCGTGGTCGCCGTTGCCGCCCTGCTGCTCACCATGCTCGCCTCTGCGGGTCCATCCCGCCGCGCGACCCGCGTCGCGCCCGTGGCGGCCCTCGCGACCGAGTAACACGCGCGGCTTGCCCGCGAAAAGCGGCGTCGGCCGCGCGAGACTCCTGAAAATTCCAGATGGCCGTCGAAGGAGGGGACCGCGGTCAGCCGCCGCGCCATCTCGGAGGACCTCTGGGCGGAATGCCGCCCGGACCGCGCGCGTGACGAAATTCCCGAAAATTCGAAAGGGCGGGAGCCGCGGCACGCGCCACGCGCGTAACACAGTGGTAACCTGAACGCGTGTGCTCCGGTTTGCTCCTTCTTAGCTGCCGCGACGAGTCCTAATCAGGCCTCCCTCGTCGCGGAGTTTGTCATTGGCTGACACCCACAAGCGAGAAGAGAAGATCTGATGAAAAACACCCAGAAGCCATCGGCAATGCCGACGCACAAGTACCGTCCGTATCACGAGCAGTTCGTGGTCGATCTGCCCGACCGCACCTGGCCGACCAAGTACATCGAGAAGGCTCCCATGTGGTGCGCCGTCGATCTACGTGACGGTAACCAGGCGCTCATTGACCCGATGAGCCCCGAGCGCAAGCGCATCATGTTCGACCTGCTCGTGCGCATGGGCTACAAGCAGATCGAGGTCGGGTTTCCGAGCGCGAGCCAGACGGATTTCGATTTCGTCCGCAGCCTCATCGAAGACAACCTGATCCCGGATGACGTCACCATCCAGGTGCTGACCCAGGCCCGCGAGGCGCTGATCAACCGCACGTACGAGTCGATCAGGGGCGCCAAGCAGGCGATCGTGCACCTCTACAACTCCACAAGCATCCTGCAGAGGGATGTCGTCTTCCGCACCGACAAGCAGGGCATCGTCGACATCGCGCTCGAAGGCGCGCGCCTCTGCAAGGCGGCCGAGGCCGCTATCACGCCCGATACGACCATCTACTACGAGTACTCTCCCGAGAGCTACACCGGCACCGAGCTCGAGTTCGCGGTCGACATTTGCAACCAGGTGCTCGAGATTTTCCAGCCGACGCCGGAGCGCAAGGTCATCATCAACCTGCCTTCGACGGTCGAGATGGCGACTCCGAACGTCTACGCCGATTCGATCGAGTGGATGTCGCGCCACCTCAACCACCGCGAAAACGTCATCGTGTCCCTGCACCCGCACAATGACCGCGGCACAGCGGTTGCCGCCGCAGAGCTCGGCTATCAGGCGGGCGCCGACCGTATCGAGGGCTGCCTGTTCGGCAACGGTGAGCGCACAGGAAACGTCGACCTCGTCGCACTCGGACTCAACCTGTTCACGCAGGGCATCGATCCGCAGATTGACTTCAGCGACCTCGACGCGATTCGCAGAACCGCCGAGTACTGCAACCAGTTGAAGGTGCACGAGCGCAGCCCGTGGGCGGGTGACCTCGTCTACACCGCGTTCAGCGGTAGCCACCAGGACGCCATCAAGAAGGGCTTTGAGGCCATGGAGGCCGACGCGAAAGCGAAGGGCGTCACGGTCGATGACCTGCTATGGGCGGTGCCGTACCTGCCGATCGATCCCAAGGATGTCGGACGCGGCTACGAAGCCGTCGTGCGAGTCAACTCGCAGTCCGGCAAGGGCGGCGTCGCGTATCTCCTGAAGACCGACCACGCCCTCGACCTGCCCCGCAAGCTGCAGATCGAGTTCAGCGCCGTCGTTCAGGCGAAGACGGACGCCGAGGGCGGCGAGGTGACGAGCGACGAGATCTGGGCGATCTTCCAGGACGAGTACCTGCCCGCCCCTGCGGAGCGTCCCGAAGACAAGTGGGGTCGCTTCGAGTTGATGTCGACTCGCACCGCCAGCGACATGACTGGCTCGACCAGCCTGACGGTCAAGCTGCGCGTTGGCGACGACATCGAGGAGACCACAGCGACGGGCAACGGTCCCATCGCCGCTTTCCTCGCCGTACTCCACAATCACGGCATCGAGGTGGAACTGTTCGACTACGTCGAGCACACCCTCAGCGCCGGCGGTGACGCATATGCCGCGGCCTACGTCGAGCTTCGGGTCAATGGCAAAACGCTGTGGGGCGTCGGCATCGACGCGGACATCTCCACAGCGTCCCTGAAGGCTGTGGTGTCGGCGGTCAATCGTGCGGTACGCGCAGAGGCCGGCGACCGGCAGCTCGCCAGCGTCTAGTTTCGTGTGGTCCGGCGATCCCGTGGCGATTGCCGGACCTCCTACTTCTCCTTCGCCGGGCGCCAGGGAACGCGCGAAAGCGTCCGCTGTTCAGGCAGCCGCCAATTGAACAGGACCGCAAGCTCGCGCACGGTAAAGGTGACGGCGACACAAACGATTGCCGCGACAAAGCCGGCGACACCGAGCGCCTGAAGCACGACCAGGATTGTCGCGCCTAGCACCGCAGCAACCGCATACAGGGACCCGACGTGCATCACCGCGATGGGCAGCGTCATGAGCACATCCCGCAGGACCGAGCCTCCGACCGCAGCAACAACACCGACAAACACGGATGGCACGGCGGGGACACCGGCGGCCAGGGCCTTGGTCGTGCCAATGGCGCAGAACAGGCCGATCGTGAGCGCGTCGAGCACCGTGATCGCGGTGGCCATTCGGTGGAACACGCGCTCAAGCAACATCCCGAACAGAGCAGCGGCGACTGCCACGAGCAGGTACCAATTATTGGAGAGGGCGGCGAGCGGTGCGCCAAGCAGGATGTCTCGGGCGATACCACCACCGATGCCTGTCGCTATCCCGATGAGCGCAATCCCGAGCAGGTCGAGCCTGCGGTCGCGGAACTGCGCCGCGAAGGTCGCTCCCTGCACCGCCCCGATTGCGACTGCGAGCAGGTCCGCCCACAGCGGTATGACGAAGGCGGTCGAATGCACGCCTCCATTCTGGCGTGGACGGCCCGTTCTGCGTCTCGTTCATAGGACGCCAAGTCATACTGGACTAGTGCCGCTGTATCGAGATGAAGCCGTCGTGCTGCGCACCCACAAGCTGGGTGAAGCCGACCGTATCGTCACGATGCTCAGTCGCCAGCATGGCAAGATTCGCGCCGTGGCGAAGGGCGTTCGGCGCACCGCGTCCAAGTTCGGTTCGCGCCTCGAGCCCTTCATGGTCGTCGACGTGCAGCTCTACGAAGGGCGTTCGCTCGACATCGTGACGCAGGCCGAATCACTCGGATCCTATGGCGCAGAGATCGCCAGCGACTACGCCAGTTACACCGCCGCGAACGTCATGGTCGAGACAGCGGACAAGATCACGGATGACAGCGGAAGCCTCCAGCAGTACCTCCTGCTGGTGGGTGGGCTGCGATCACTGTCGCGCCAGGAGCATGCGGCTGGACTCATCCTTGATTCTTTTCTCCTTCGCTCCCTCTCGATCGCGGGCTGGGCGCCTAGCTTTGTCGACTGTGCGGTGACGGGAGCACCCGGGCCGCACACCGCGTTCGTGGTGCAGCTCGGGGGAGTCGTCGCGGATTCGGTCGCGCCACCCGGAACCCCGCGGCTCGACGCGGGAACCCTTGAACTGCTTGCAGCGCTGCTCGCTGGCGATTGGGCGACTGTTGACGCCGCTGAGGATCGTGAACGAGCCCAGGCGAGCGGCATCGTGGCCGCGTACACGCAGTTCCACCTGGAGCGCGGCCTGCGCTCCCTCGAGCACGTCGATCGTACGAGTCGAGTGAGTGCGGGGACTCGTCCATGAGCCCCGTCGCAAAGACCCACAGGGATGCCGTCGACTTCAAGCCCATCGACTGGACGGGAATCTACCCTCCGAAGATCCCTGCCGCCGCGGTGCCCGACCACGTCGCCATAGTCATGGACGGCAACGGCCGGTGGGCAAACGCGCGAGGGCTGACCCGCATCGAAGGGCATCGGGCTGGCGAGGCATCCCTGCTGGATGTTGTTGCCGGCGCCATCCAGATCGGTGTCAAGCATCTGAGCGTCTACGCATTCTCCACCGAAAATTGGAAGCGATCGCCAGACGAGGTGCGATTCCTGATGGGGTTCAACCGGGAGGTCCTGCACCGCAGGCGCGACCAGCTGAACGATTGGGGCGTGCGCGTTCGGTGGGCGGGGCGCAAGCCGCGGTTGTGGACATCCGTCATCAAAGAACTTCAGTTCGCCGAGAAACTGACGGCAGGCAACAGCGTGCTCACGCTCACCATGTGCGTGAACTACGGCGGACGAAACGAGATCACGGATGCCATGCGCTCCCTCGCAACGGACGTCGCGGCGGGCAGGCTGTCGCCGTCCGGAATCACGGAGAAGAGCATCCAGCGAGCGCTGTACACGCCGGACCTTCCCGACGTCGACCTCTTCGTCAGAAGCTCGGGGGAGCAGCGCACCAGCAACTTCATGCTGTGGCAGAGCGCATACGCAGAAATGGTGTTCCTCGACACGCTCTGGCCGGACTTCACCAGGCGCGACCTGTGGGAGGCAGTCGAGCTGTACGCTTCGAGGAATCGTCGATTTGGTGGCGCGGTCGACACGCCGGGCATCTAGCACCAGCAAGTAGCGGAAGAATCCATGCGGAGAACTGTACGAACGATCGCGACCCTGCTATTCATCGGGGTGGCACTCGCCTGCATTTTCGCGGTGCTGTACTTCGGCACGCTCACCGGCCTTACCTTCGGTGGCGAGGCGACGCAGATGTCGACCGCGTCCAAGACGAGTCCGATCTATGCGCAGGTCGGCTGGCTCCGCAACACGTCGCCCTGGCCGATCACCATCACGAAAATCACGACAAACGCCTCACAGGCGAAGGCGCAACCGGTCGTCTACGTGGAGTTGAAGCCATTCGGCGCGAAAGTGGTCAACGCGAGGCCCAACTGGAGCCTGAGCGCGGAGCAGGTGCCGTACCAGCTGGATGGTGGCAGCCTTCGGTATCTGGGATTCTCGCTCGATCCGGCCGCCAACCAGGTTGCATCGATAACGAGCATCACTGTGGAGTTCAAGGGACCGATGGGCTTCACGTTCCACCAGACGTTCACGGGTGCCAACATCGCCGCAGCTTCACCCACGCTGCCCGCCGGGCTGCTCGCGGACGACCCCACAGGCGATCCAGCCTCGCTGGACGCGTACATCCTGCTGTTGCGCGCCGGCATCGAACAAGGCGACCAGGCCGAACTCGCGCTCATCATGGGGCCGCCGGCGACGCCCGCCCAGGCGAAAGACCTTCTGGCCCAGGAGAAGGGGTACCACTCCAAATCCAAGCTCACGGCGACGCCCATCCAGCACAACGTCGCCCTGCAGAAACTCGTGTTCTACAACGGGGACCCGGTGAAAGGCGCCCTGCCGCCGATCACCGTGCAGTGGGAGGACTTCCGGTGGCACGTCGTGGTGCCGCCCGCAGCGCAGAAGTAGCGCGGGCTGTCCCGCGGCGCGTGGCTCGTCCCGCCCGAACTGCAAGCGAGGAGCCCCCGAGGGATAGCCCCCCGTGCGCGCCCGCTAGGCTGGCATTTCATACTCGACCGGGCATCCAGCTCGGCTGACCACACTGGAGTAACTCGTGGCAACGCCAAATCCGCTCGACGCCGTCATCGCCCTCGCCAAACGCCGGGGCTTCGTGTTTCAGGCGGGTGAGATCTACGGCGGAACGCGCTCCGCCTGGGACTACGGGCCCCTGGGCGTTGAGCTCAAGGAGAACATCAAGCGCCAGTGGTGGCAGACCTTCGTTCGCGGACGCGCGGACATGGTCGGCCTCGACAGCTCTGTGATCCTACCGACGAAGGTGTGGCAGGCATCCGGTCATGTGGCGACGTTCAGCGATCCGCTCATTGAGTGCTTGCATTGTCATCGTCGCTTCCGCGCAGACCACCTCGTCGAGGCGTTCGAGGCGAAGAAGGGTCGCGCGCCGGAGAACGGCCTGGCGGACATCGTCTGCCCGAATTGCGGAACCCGCGGCCAGTGGACCGAACCGCAGAACTTCTCAGGGCTGATGAAGACGTATCTTGGCCCGGTGGATGACGAGGAAGGACTGCACTACCTTCGACCCGAGACCGCGCAGGGCATCTTCGTCGACTTCGCGACCGTCGTCACGACCTCCCGCCAAAAGCCGCCGTTCGGTATCGGGCAGGTTGGCAAGGCGTTCCGCAATGAGATCACCCCGGGAAACTTCATCTTCCGCACGCGGGAGTTCGAGCAGATGGAGATTGAGTACTTCACTCCGCCGGCCGAAGCCCCCGAATGGTACGAGCACTGGATCGCCGCGAGTGTCGACTGGTTCACCGACCTCGGCATCAGCACCGACAACCTACGCCGCTTCGATGTTCCTGACGGTGAGCGCGCGCACTACTCAGCCGCGACCGCTGACATCGAATACCGTTTCGGCTTCGCGAGCAGCGAGTGGGGCGAGCTCATGGGTGTGGCGAACCGCACGGACTTCGACCTCTCCAACCACATCCGCGAATCTGGCGCCGACCTTCGCTACTTCGACCAGACATCCGGAGAGCGGTACGTGCCTTACGTCATCGAGCCGTCATTCGGTTTGACTCGTGCCCTGATGGCCTTCCTGATCGAGGCGTACGCCGAAGACGAGGCGCCCAACACCAAGGGCGGCGTCGATACGCGCACGGTTCTGCGCCTGGACCGCCGGCTGGCTCCTGTGAAGGTTGCGGTGTTCCCCCTCTCGCGGAACGAGCAGCTCTCGCCGCTCGCCAAATCGGTGGCGGATGATTTGCGCAAGAGCTGGAACATCGAGTTTGACGATGCGGGCGCCATCGGTCGCCGGTACCGAAGGCAGGATGAGATTGGTACGCCGTTCTGCGTCACGGTCGACTTCGACTCCCTCGAGGACAATGCGGTCACTATTCGCGAGCGCGACTCGATGGGCCAGGAACGGGTGTCGCTCGACCGCCTGCGCGGATACCTGGCGGAGCAGCTACTCGGCGCCTAGGCCCGCGGGGGCACGGCCGCGCGGCTGTCGGATCGTGTCGCACAGTGTGACAGTGGTGGTCACCACGTCCCGCCCCGCTCGAATTTTCAGGAGATCGGTCGGGCTGACGCGGTGGGTGCCGCGGCAATTCGAGGATGGCCGGTGGCAACCACGCGAAACTCCTGAAAATTTGACAGAGCCGGGCGGCGATGGGTTCTGCACAAGCCGCTCACATCGCCAGTTCTCCACCGATGTGCGACCCCGACCGACCGACCCACCTCCACGGGACACCATCGTGGGATGGCCGACATCGAAGCTCTCGTGCTGTCCCTGGGCGGGATGGCGCGCCGACCCCAGCTGCTCAGGCTCGGAGCCCACGACTATGAGCTAACTCGCGCGGTTCGGCGGGGCGAGGTGGTGCGCGCGCGGAACGGCTGGTACTCAACGTTTCGAGAGAGCGATCCGCGACTTCGGGCAGTTCGCGTCGGTGGCCGACTTACCGGACTCTCCGCCATCGCCAGCGTGGGCGGCTGGGTTCTGGGGCAACATCCACTCCACGTTTCGGTTCATCGCAACGCGGCACGACTCCGCACGCAGGGCAATCGATTCAGGCGGCTGAACGTGCGAGCCCCGCGAAACGTCGCTCTGCACTGGGATGATCCCGAGGTCGATGCGTTCGGAACGTCGACCGCGGTCGGACTCGTGGATGCGTTGACTCGCGTTGTCCTGGACGAGGACCTGGAGACCGCAGTCGCTGCGCTCGACTGGGCTCTGCACACCGGGGCGCTCGATCGCATCGACTTCGAGACGCTGGTTCTGCGGTTGCCCGTCGAGAGGCGGGGCATCTCCGGCTGGGTTGACCCGACCTGCGAGTCGCTGCCCGAGAGTCTCGCCCGCACCCGGCTCCGCGTTGCCGGGCATCAGGTCGTGTCACAGCAACCGCTCCGCGAGACCCAACGTATCGACTTGGTGGTCGACGGCCAGGTGGGCATCGAGGTCGACGGTGAGGAGTTTCATCTGGACACGTTCGCCGCGGATCGAGACAAAGACGTCGACATCGCAATTTCTGGTCTGCACAACTTGAGGCCGACCGCGAAGATGGTGTTCTACGACTGGGACCACTTCGAACTGGGGGTCCTCGCGGCCCTCCGCGCTCGCGGTCGAGCGCCCGAATTTTCAGGAAACGCGCGTCGAGATGTGTTCCGCTCCCGCGGATTGACGGGGTGGCGCAGGCGGCCTCCGCACGGACATCCTGAAAAATCGACAGGGCGAACGATGAACGCGACACACTCGCCTGGGAGTGGCGTGCCGCCAAATCACCGCACCCGGGAATAACTGAACCGCACTCGCGAGTTGCCTCTCACGTGAGTGACGCAATCAAGGTCGACATCTGGTCCGACGTTCAATGCCCGTGGTGCTACATCGGAAAACGCAAGTTCGAGGCCGCGGTCGCGCAGTTCGACGGCGCAGTTGAGGTGGAGTACCACTCCTTCGAGCTCGCTCCCGACACCCCGGTCGATTTCGATGGCACCCCGAAGCAGTACCTCGCGGAGCGGAAGGGCGTCAGCCCGGAGCAAGCGGACCAGATGCTGGAGCGCGTCACAGGAATCGCCGCGAGCGTTGGTCTTGACTACGACTACGACCACGTGCACCAGACCAACACGATCAAGGCGCACGAGCTTCTCCACTACGCGAAGAGCCAGGGCCGCCAGATCGACATGAAGGAGCGGCTGCTCAAGGCGTATTTCGTCGATGGTCGGCACGTCGGTCGCGTCGAGGATCTCGCTGATCTTGCCGCCGAGATCGGGCTCGACCGAGCAGAGGTCGTGCGCGTTCTCACGGACAACACCTACCTCGCCGACGTGAAAGCGGATGTCGCCCAGGCCGCCGAGTACGGCATCAACGGTGTTCCCTTCTTCGTGTTTGACGCCAAGTACGGAGTGTCCGGCGCCCAAGACCCGGCCACCTTCGCTAGCGTGCTCACTCAGGTCCAGAGTGAAAGGGAGGTCGTGAAATGACG
Source organism: Galbitalea sp. (assembly GCA_036495225.1). Lineage (GTDB taxonomy): Bacteria > Actinomycetota > Actinomycetes > Actinomycetales > Microbacteriaceae > Galbitalea. Next base: position 277 of record DASXNG010000166.1, on the reverse strand, counting down.
GATGCCACCCCACCCGTGACCACGCCGCTGACGCTTCTGGGCGACCCCGTCGCCGCGGTGTGCGACGGTGACTTCTGCGAAATCCCAGCCCACCACGAGCAGTCGATCGTGAACCGCCGGCTGGACGACGACCGCATCTAGCGCGACTCCCGCCGCACGTGCTGGTGTTTCCGTGACCTAGCAGCAGTCACCTCGCTGTGGTGTGCGAATTTTCAGGAATTCGGCGCGCGCTCAATGACGCAACCCCGTGGTTCCGCGACGCGCGCCGGCCGCTCGT
>DASXNG010000165.1:0-15207 GCA_036495225.1 Galbitalea sp. | reverse complement strand
TCAGCCTGCGAGAGCTGGAGGTGGCGAGGCTTATCGCGGCTGGCGCGACCAACCGGGAGATCGCCACGAAGCTCACCATCTCGCCCAAGACTGCGTCATCGCACGTTGAACACATCCTGGCAAAGCTCGGCGTCGCTCGGCGCGCCGAGATTGCGGCCTGGGTGACGAAGACGGCGACGCGCTAGGAGTTGTCAGCGACTCGCCTCGAGCTCGCGCGGCACGACAACCGCATCGACGAGTGCGCCGTTGCGCCACACGGTGACCTCGATCGGGCGGTCGATGGCGTTTTCGACCATAAGTTTCTGCACTCCCGTGGTCGAGACCACGCGGCTGTGATCAATCTCAACGACAATGTCGCCTTCGTGGATGCCGCCGAGCGCGGCCGGACTGTCCGTCGATACTCCCACCACGCGCAGGCCGGTCGGCGATCCGAACTTGCTCGCGAGTTCCGGGACGAGCTTCACCTGTGCGCCGGCGATCCCGAGCCACGCACGACGAACCCGACCACCGGTCATCAGCGAGTCGATGATGGACAGCGTCGTGGAATTGATGGGTACCGCGAGGCCAACCCCGATGCCGGCCACCGCCGTGTTCACACCGACCATGCGGCCGCTGCTGTCGGCGAGCACTCCTCCGCTGTTACCGGGGTTCAACGCAGCATCCGTCTGGATCACCTCGTCGATGACCCGACCGGAGGCGGTCGGGAGGGAACGTCCGAGCGCGGAAACAATGCCGGCAGTGACTGACCCGGCAAGGCCGAGCGGATTGCCAAGCGCGACCACGAGCTGACCGACACGAAGCTTCGACGCATCGCCGAGTTCGACCGGTGCCGGGGTCTTCGATCGGCTCTTCAGCACAGCCAGGTCGGAGAGCGGATCGCGACCAACGACATCCAGCTCCGCAGATGAACCGTCGGCGAAGAGTGCACTTGCGAATCTGGCACCCTCGACCACGTGCGCGCTCGTCAGCAGAAACCCGGCATCCGCGATGACACTCGCGCTACCGGATCCGCCGCCGCGGCTGGAGCGAACGGCGATACTCGCGACCGACGGCAGCACCTTGTCCGCGACATCCACGACCGCTCTCGAGTACGCGTCGAGAGCTCCGTCTTCACTCATGGCACAAGCATCCGCCGCCGCAGCCGATCTCGCTGGCTAATTCGCTCTCAGCAAACCTCAGCCGGTTGGCGCGGCGGGCGCGACTACCAATCCGTTCGCCGCCTTCAGTTCGACGACCCTGCGCGCCGCGTTGTTGACGATCTCCGCGAACGCCGGGTCCGCGTTTGCCTTTGCGAGCACGGCGTCCACCATCTGAGCGGCTACCGCGGGATTGTCAGACACCAGCACGAGATCGACACCCGCCTGGAGCGAAAGGATGGCGCGGCTTGCAGGCGACCACGCCAGCGTCTGCCGTGCCGCCGACACGTCATCGGTCATGATGACGCCATCGAATCCGAGCCCCTTGCGCAGCAGCCCGGTCACCATCGCGGGAGAGAAGACACCCGGCCGTTTCGGGTCGATGTGCGAATAGGTTGCCGAGGAGACCATGACGCACTGGAGCCCGGCCGCGATCTCGGTGCGATAGATTCCGACGCTCGGCGACGATGAAGCGGTCACGCGGTCGGTGACCCCGCTCCTGTTGTCGGTGTTGGCGCCAACTAGTCCCAGCCCCGGAAAGTGCTTGTCGACCGTAATGACGTGCGCGGAGCCCATCCCGTCGCGAAATATGGCCGCGTGTGCCGCGATCGCGCTTGGCACGAACCCGATCTCGCGTTGGAACCCGCCAATCGGCGGATTTTGACGCGCCGTTGCTGGTGAAGCAACCACATCCACGACGGGCGCGAGGTCCATGTTCACGCCGGCCGCGGCCAGCTGATTGCCCCAGCCGGTCGCTCCGGCTGCGAGGGCAGCGGTCGTCAACCGCGACTGCGCGACTCCGGTGGGAATCGAGGAGAATCCCGGGCCATGAAGCACCTGCACCTCGCCGCCCTCCTGGTCGGTCGCGACCAGGAGCGGTTCACCTCCGGTCGAGTCGGGGCCGACGAGTGCACGGAATTGCGCTACGACGGCAGCAGTCGCGGCAACGCCCGATCGCGACCTGCCGGACAGGAAAATGTTGCCGACGTGGCGACCCGAAACCAGTTGCTTCGTGATCGCCGCGGCTGTGGATGCCGGCGTGCCAACCATAAACACCTGGCCAACCCGCTGCGCCATGGAGAGCCCGGCGATCGGGTCCACGGTTGGGGTAGGTGTCGGCGTCGGGATCGCGGATGTTGACGCTCCCGCCGTCGGAGCGGACTTGTGACTCGTCGGCGAGCATCCGGTTGCCACGCCCACGAGGACGATGGCCGCAATGAGAGCGGCCGGGACACTGCGGCGACGCTGCCGCCCCAGAGGGATCATGGTGCGAGCTTAGAGGCGCGGCGCATCGCGCGGTATGGGGAGCTGCCTACTTGACAGCGGCCACCTCGACCTCTCGGTATGCGCCAGTCTCGAGGAACGTCTTGAGCCAGGAGATCACCTTCGGCCAGCCTCCGCTGATGTCGGGCAGCAGCGCGCTGCCCGGCTCGAAGCCGGAATGCACGACCGTGAGTTTGGTCTGTGTGCCCTGGGGCTCAAGATCGAAGACGACGACCGATCGAGGTTCGGCGGCAACGCGCTCATACACACCTTCCGCCCAGCCGATCGCGTCGGCGAGTTCTCTCGGGTATGCCTGCCAGGCATAGGACAAGTGCGTGTAGGGGTCGTACTCCTTGATCACCATCTCCGAGTCGGCGATGGTGATGCCCCTCTTGTCGTGGATGACGGTGTAGGTCGAGCCGGGCGTCCAGTCGGTGTGGAACTCCATGCCCCAGTAGCGACGCGTGAAGGCTGGGTCGGTCAACGCCTGCCAGACGAGTTCTGGGGGCGCCTCGATGTACGAGGTGTAGACGAATTCGGTGTCGCTCATCGCGGGATTCTCCAATGCGTGTTTCAGGTCCGCCAGCGCGCTCACGCGGTCGCGGTCGTAGTTTTTGATCCAACGATCGGAGATGGCATTGATGGGCTCAGCATTCAGGTAGTGGAATTTCTCGCGCCCTCGCCACACCGTGGTGACGAGGTTCGCCTCCTCCAACAGGCCCAGGTGCTTGCTCACCGATTGGCGGCTCATCTCGAGGCGCCCTACCAACTCGCTGAGCGTCTGCCCGTTGCGGTCGTTGAGGCTGTCGAGGAGGAGCCGTCGGCTCGGGTCGGCTAGAGCCCTGAATACATCATCCATTCGATCCATCATTACGATCATGCAACCTTTTGGCTGCATTGACAGCATATGCAGCCAAAAGGATGCATGTCAAGCGCTCTAACCGCGCCGACCGATCACCACTCCACCCACGCGCTGCCCGCCGCCTTCCACGCGCTCGTCTCGGGGGCTCCAGTGAATACCGGGGCGAGCTGGTCGTACGTCGCCGTCTCGTACCAGGCGTTCATGCCGTCGACATCGGTCCAGTAGTCGACACCGAGCACCTCGACCGCCGGTGTCTGCCCTGGCGCCATCGGCACGGGGACCCACAGCGTGTGCCCGAGCATTCCCTGCTGTCGGGACGCGTTGATCTTGGCTGCGGAGTCCGCGTGGAAGGCGGTGCCAGCGGCCTCGTACGAACTCACGGGCGCGCGCATGAGCCCGACCGCCCCAACCGATTTGCCGCTCGGCGCGGGCAGGACATAGCTGCCGAACCCGGCCGCGGGCATCCACAGGGTCGGCTGGAATTCATCCCAGAGCAGACCGGCACCGTGCTGGGTGGCTTCGTCGCCGAAGAACCGACCGAGGCCCTGCGGACTGTTCCAGGTGTCTAAGAAAAGTAGACGCGTTTCGGCAACGGCAGGCACGAACACGTTGTGGCTGAGGTCGCCAAGCGACTTCGCCGCGGCGACGCCATCCGGATTGCCTGCGGTCGCGTTGTGGAGCTCGACGGCGCTCTCCGGGGAGACATCCTTCGGCGTGCCGAGCACGGTAAGAAGGTAGATCTCGGCGCCCGCGTCTTCTGGGAACTGTTGGTCGTTCACGATGATTCCTTTCATCAGGGGTAGCGGCCCCGGTGGAACCACTACCGACACGACGAACGGATGCCGCGAAATTCGACATGCACCAAAATCGCGTGTCACCCTTGCGCCGCTGCACGGTGCGCCGCTACCGTTGCAGTCGCCGATCTATGAAAGGAGCCAGGCAATGTCGATTAACACACCAGCGGGGATTGCCCGCAATGCCGGCTTCTTCGGGCTTCTCGCCGACTGATTCGACCAGCTTCTCGCTCGTCACAATCGCGGTGACGACGCTCGAAGAAGCTCCGTGACTCACGGGACGTTCGCTGCCCACGAGTCGCACGTCCCGTCACGATCGCTCCGGCTTCTCCTGCGCGATCCGCCAGCCAGCTGGCTACACTCTGGCCCGCCACGCGTGGGCACACCTCGGCGACCCCGCCGAACCAGTTGTGAGGAACACAATCGTGCATACCGTCATGTCGACTCAAGTCGACGAAATGAAATACCAACACCCACCTTCGCCCGTCGACCAACGAGCGAGGCCACGCCGAGTCACTGTCGCCGACCGCGCCGCCCTGCACCTCGGTCTCGCGCTCATCACGTGGAGCCGTCGCACGCGCACGGTTGCCGCAGAACCGAGCCGTGAACAGCTGCGCGCGCGGCACGCCCATCTGGCCGAGCGAGTCAGCCGCGAACAAGCGGCCGAACGCGCTGTGCGTCTCACCACGCCGACGCGCTAGCACCATGGAAGAACGGGTGATGGGACGAAGGTCCGGCAATGGCCGGGCTTTCGTCCCTTTCACGCAATCACCCAGACCAGTAACCCCATCCACGACCGAACATGCCGCTGAAGTCCTCGCCGCCGGGGCCGGGCCCGCGACCCCCGCGGCGCGAACCCAGGTACGAGCTCACGACTGCGGCGCCAAGGTCGTCGAGTTCTGGCGCAACGACAGTGCCCCCGACGCGCCTCGCGAGCGAATCGATGAAGCGTGCGAGGCCAGGATCTTCGCCGAGACGGAAGATCGTCGTTTGCGCCCCCAGGCGCATTGAGTTCTCCAGCTCGCGAACGGCGAACGCCACCGTGACCGGGTGTGGCGGGTAGCTGAAGAACACGTCCCCGTTCGGCTCGAGATGAGAGGTCGGCTCGCCGTCAGTGACGATGAGCAGAACCGGCTGGGCATTCGGATGTTTGCGGAAGTGCCGGTTCGCCAACAGGAGCGCATGGTGCAGATTGGTCCCCTTCGCGCTCGACGCGTCGAGGCCGGTGAGTTGCTCGATGTCGATCACTTCGGCGTGACGTCCGAAACGGATCAGTTGCAGATCGTCGCCGCGGAATCGGCTCTTGATTAGGGTATGCAGTGCGAGCGCCGTGCGCTTCATCGGCACCCAACGGCCGTCCATGACCATCGAGAACGAGGTATCGACGAGCAGCGCGACCGCCGCCTGAGTACGCGCCTCCGTCTCCTGAACCTCGACGTCGCCGATCTGGATCCGCACGCCGGGGCCGGTCTCTGAGGTCGTCGAAGGGTCGCTCGCAATCCGCGTGATCGCATTCGTGATCGTCCGCGTGACATCCCACGGCTCCGTGTCGCCGAAGGCCCACTCGCGGGATGCCCCGGATCGCTCCCCCGCCGCGCCGGCCTGCCGCAGGTCCCGGTTGCCCTGCCGCCCAGACATCCGGTTTGCGACTTCGCGCAGAAGCGACTTGCCGAGCTGCCGCATCGCCTTGGGGGTCAGCTTCAGTTGTCCGTCTGAACCGCGTTTGACCGTGCCGGAATCGCGCAAAGCTTTCTCGAGCTGTTGGAGCGTGCGGGCGTCAACCGCGGCCTGATCGCCGAGTTGGCGAGAGAGTTTATCGAGGTCGAGGTCGTCGAGACGCGATCCACTGTACGACTGGGAGAGTTGCTCCGACAGCTCGTCGAGGTCGGCGATGTCCTGGAAGACGCCGGTGCCGTCGCCGAGGCCGAGCCCTTCTTCCCCGTTCATGCGCTCGGAGCCGCCCCAGTCTTCACCGGGCCGTAGCGCACGCAGATTGCCGTCGAGCTGCGACAACGCATCCATCAGTTCCGGTGAACCGAAGGCCTGCTGGGACAGTGCCTCCAGCTCGTCGCGCTGCTCCTGCGTCATCGAGTTCAGCATCCGTTGGGCAGCGGCAGCACGCTGGGCGAGCGAGTCCAGTAGCTCCTCGATGTTCTGCGGATTCTCGGGGAAGAACTCCCCGTGCTTGTCCATGAACTCGTCGAACTGCTCTTGCGTGTCTTCCCCGCGCTGGTGGGCCGCGAGCAGGTCGTTGAGATCGCGCAGCATGTCGTTGATCGCGGCGCGGTCCTCATCCGTCGCGTTTTCGAGGGCCTTCTTCATGCCCGCGAAGCGCTGGTCGAGTAGCTCGCGCCCCAGCAGGTCCTTGATTTTTTCGTAGTCTGCGCGCGCTTCGCGGCTTCGCCAGTCGTAGTTGCTCAACTCGCTGACTGCAGCAGCCGGCGACGGCGGCAGGTTGTCGAGCTGCATTTCTGCGAGCATCCGGTCTGCGTCGTCCATGTCGACATCCCGCGCGAGCTGGCCGCGCTCCGCGAGAACTGCCTTGTCAAGCAATTCACGCACTTCCTGGAGCGTGCCATCGAGGTTGTGCCTGCGAGTCAGCTCGCGCCGCCGCTCGGAAACCCTGCGCGCCAAATCATCGAGCCCCTTCTGATTCCTGCTTCCGCGCCTGAGGAACTCGCGCATCGCGGACTCGGGCGAGTAGCCGGCCATGACGTCCTCGCCGATCGCGTCCAGCGCCTCCTTCAGGTCGACTGGCGGCGCAAGTGGATCCGGGCCGCCCGCGTACTTCGAGTAGCGGGAGGCGCGCAGCCTCCTGTTCGTCCTAGCCATGCCAGCTTCTAGCCATAGATGACCTCGCCGCCGGCGCTCTCTTTGCTGATCTTGCGCATGAGGTACAGGCCTTCGAGGGCCAGCTCGATCGCGCCAGCCCGCTCGCCGTCATTTGTTGCGCCGAGGCGTTCACCGACCTCGTCGTACAACTCTGACTCTCCGAGCGACGGCAGCCCGGCGAGGAAATCGCGGGCCGTCACCTGCTCGCCGGTCGTGACGATGACCCCGTCCTCGATCGCGTCGACCAGGATGGCGAAGTCGAGGCCCGCGAGGTGAGCTCGCACGGTCTCGGCAACCGCGGTGCGAAGCAGGTGATCGAGGATCTCGTCTTCCCGACCCTCCTCGCCCGACTCGAACTCGATCTTGCCGCCGAGAACATCCACCGCGGTCTCGAGATCGACGGGACGAGCGACCGCTCGGTCCTCGCCCTGCCTGCTCGCGCGATGAATCGCCGCGGCAGCAATCGTCTCTGCTCCGGCAATCGCGAAGCGCGCGCTCACGCCGCTGCGTTGGTCGACAGCATTGGACTCGCGCAGCGCCCTCGTGAAGCGGGCGAGGATCTCGACGAGATAGTCGGGCACCTCTGCGACGAGGTCTGCTTCCTGCCGGATGATCGCGATCTCATCCTCAAGCTCGATCGGATAGTGGGTACGAATCTCGGCACCGAACCGGTCCTTGAGCGGCGTAATGATGCGGCCACGGTTCGTGTAATCCTCCGGGTTGGCGGTTGCCATCACGAGCACATCGAGCGGCAAGCGCAGTACGTAGCCGCGGATCTGGATGTCCCGCTCCTCCATCACGTTCAGCATCGCAACCTGGATGCGTTCGGCCAGGTCGGGGAGTTCATTGATGGCGACGATGCCGCGATGACTGCGCGGAATCAGGCCGAAGTGAATCGTCTCGGGGTCGCCGAGGCTGCGACCCTCTGCCACCTTCATCGGGTCCACGTCGCCGATGAGGTCGGCGACGCTCGTGTCAGGAGTCGCAAGTTTCTCGGAGTACCGCTCGTCACGCGTGCGCCACGAGACGGGGAGGGCGTCGCCAAGCTCCCCGGCCCGGCGCACGCTCACTGCAGTGATCGGCTCGAAAGGATGCTCGCCAAGCTCCGAACCGTCGATGACCGGTGACCACTCATCCAGCAGTCCAACGAGGGTGCGCAGCAAGCGAGTCTTTCCCTGGCCCCTCTCCCCCAACAGCACGATGTCGTGACCGGCGATCAGAGCGCGCTCCAACTGTGGGATGACCGTGGACTCAAATCCGTGCATCCCGGGCCACGGGTCGCGCCCCTCGCGGAGCGCGGCGAGCAGGTTGTCACGGATCTCGGCGCGCAGGGACTTCTGAACATGCCCAGAAGCTCGAAGCTCGCCGACGGTTGCGATGGTTGGTCGTGTCACCTCTGCAACGCTACGCCCGTACTGTCGCGTGTCGCTGGGCGGGGCCGGTTATTGGTTCTGCGTCGGGCACTCGGTGCCCGTCGAGTACTTCTCGGCCCACGCTTGCACCGTCTTGTTCGCGTTCTGGAACCCGGTGCGCTCCGCCTGCACGGCCGCAGACCACTTCGGCAGCAGCGCTTGCGCTTGCTCAAGACTCGTTGATTTCGAGATCTTCGTCGCCTGCTCGCCAGCCGCCTGCACTGATTGCCCGTAGCTGTTCATGAACGCGGCGAGGTCGGCCGGGAACGGCTTGGCAGGTTGAAGCAGGAGCCTCGCCGAGGCGTAGTCATCCTTCGCTCGCGCCGCGAAATAGGTCGTGAAATCCGACAGTGAGCCGGTCGGCGCCGTGGTGTCGTAGTACGTCACCGGGCAGTATGCCTGGTAGAAAGCGGTCACCGCCTCGGCATTAGTCATCGGCTTGCCGGCCGGGGGTTGGCTCGCGGTGCATCCCGCCAGACCGAATGCGGCAACCAGCAACACTGTGCAGACCAATCCACGGCGCAATTCGGCAACCTTTCGAGTCGCGAAGAACGTACCAAACAATTCACGTCCGGCGCGAACCCGCGGCCAGCCGCCCATTGTGTGGCAGAAGAGCGGCAGCGACAATTGCTGCATGCACGACGCGGTGCCCGGGTCAGGTCGGCCACGCCGGGCCGAGATGCTGGCGGCCCTGTCCGTCTCGATCGACCTCGGCCTCGGCCAGCCCGCCGAGCACATGCTGCGCTCCGCCGTGATCGCCTGCCGTCTCGCGCAGCGACTGGAACTCTCGGATGAGCAACGAGGCATCGTCTACTACTCGACGCTGGTGATGTGGATCGGGTGTCACGCGGACTCCCAGGAGTACGCTCGCTGGTTCGGCGACGACATCGCGGTGCGCGAAGCCGCCTACCTGGTGGACTGGTCCGGGCTGCCCTATCTGAAATTTCTGGCCGGCAACGTCGCGCGGGGCGAATCGCCGATGCACCGCGCGAGGGTCATGACCGAGTTGCTAAGGGATGCGCGAGGACAACTTGCGGAGTTGCTCCACTCGCACTGCAGTTCCGCAGCCGCTCTCGCGCGCGAATTTGGACTCCCTGGAAGCGTGCAGCGCGCCCTCGCCTTCACGTTCGAACGCTACGACGGCGGCGGGCTCCCGCAAGGCCGTTCAGGCACCGACATCCCAATCGAAATGCGCATCGCACAGCTCGCCGACATGAGCGAAGTGCACCACCGCCTCTACGGCGTTGACGGAGCCGTCGCCATGGCACGCAACAGACGCGGCGGTCAGTTCGACCCTGCGATCGTGGACGTGTTCACTGCGGACGCCGAGGCCATGCTCGCGAATCTGGATGATGGGGACCTGTGGTCCACCGCCATCCAGCTCGCACCTGACGATGGCGTTCCGGTGAGCGAGGCCGAGCTCGACGCGTTAGTCACCGCTCTCGGCGACTTCGCGGATCTCAAGTGCCCGTTCATGCTTGGTCACTCGCGTGCTGTAGCCGAGCTTGCAGAGTCGGCCGGTGGGGTCGCAGGGTTGAGCGCGGAGCAGCGGGCGACGCTGCGCCGCGCCGGACATCTGCACGACATCGGCCGCCTCGGCGTTTCAAACCAGGTGTGGTCGAAAACAGGGCAGCTGTCTGCCGACGAGTGGGAACGCGCGCGAATGCATCCATACTTTGGTGCGCGGGTGGTCTCCCGCATCCCCGGGCTTGCCGCCGAGGCGACGCTCATTCGGGCCCACCACGAGCACCTCGATGGATCGGGCTATCCGTTCGGCGTAGTCGGCGCGGCGCTCGGCGCCCCCGAACGGATCCTGGCCGCGGCCGTCGCGTACCGATCGGCATTCGAACCGCGGCCTTACCGCGAAGCGCTACTGCCGTCTGACGCGATCGACCGGCTGAATCTTCGGGTACAGCGCGGGCACCTCGACGCGAGCGCCGTGGCCGCCGTGGTCAGCGCCGCCGGACACCAACAGTCAAAAGTCTCCCTGCCCGCAGGGCTCACCGCGCGCGAAGCCGAAATCCTCACGCTGGTCGCGCGTGGCCAGTCCAATCGTCAGATCGCGAAGGCTCTCACGCTCAGCGAGAAGACCGTGCGAAACCATATCGAGCACACCTACACAAAGGTCGGCGTCAACAACCGGGTGGGTGCCAGCCTCTACGCACTCAGCCACGGATTCGCCGGACCGGTTTTCCAACACACCTGAGTCCAGAAATTGAGGCGGATGCCTCATGTGGCCGGCAGCCCAAAGAGGCAATGTCGTTGCATGCCCACATCATCAACTGGAGGTACCCCATGAGCGCAACGACAATGACGACGAAGCAAAGCTTCGATCAACCCGAAACCACCATGGACACGATGGAAAAGATCAGGCTGGACACCGTCGAGGTCGACGGAGTGAAACTTACGCGCGTGACAACCGAACCCGGCTGGAGGTGGTCGGTGCACTCAAAACCCGTTCAGAAGACCGACAGCTGCCAGGTCGACCACCTGTTTTATGTCGTCTCAGGACAAGTCGGCACGAAGGACAACGACGGTCATCAAACCGAGTACGCCGCGGGCGACCTCGCTCACATCGTGCCGGGACACGACGGCTGGACGATCGGCGACGAGCGCGCGGTGTGGATCGAGATACCGCACTAGTGCGGCGCGCTGGCTAGTGGAAGATCGGCCCGGTGGGCGGTTCGTCGCGTAGCTCCCAGGGGATCTCGCCTTCGAGCGTGACCTCTTCGTCTGGCGGCGCACCGAACGCTATCGGCGCTCCGCCGTAGCCTGCGATCTGCGCGCCCAACCGTGGCCGCATGGGCGGTTCCTCAACATCACGATCCAGTTGGCCGCCGCGACCAAAAATCATGCCGTGCCTGCGTGGCTCGCGCACGCTGAACGGTCCAGAGTACGGTCGCACCTCATCCTCGGCCGCCCGGAACCGCGCGACGACTTCGCCCGTTTTCGGATCGGAGACCTCGACGTCGTTCGAGCCATCCGCCCAGTCATCGACGATGACGCCGATCGTCCCTCGTGGTGCACCCAATGCCGAAAATCGGTCGGTGACGATCTCGACCTGATCGGATAGGTGCAGCTCCTGCGTCATCCGCTCAGATTAGCGGTCGCGCGTTACATGACGGATGCCCCGTCCGAGAGATTCGGGCGGGGCATCCCAACAACTGTGGACCCTAGGAGATTCGAACTCCTGACCTCCTCGATGCGAACGAGGCGCGCTACCAACTGCGCCAAGGGCCCGTTTTGTTGCTTAGCTACGTTAGCAGAGGGGGTAGCGGGCTGAGAAACTGGGGCGGCGTGTGCGTGGGCGGATTTCGATACGCGGGCTCCTTCGGAGCTCGCTACTCAATCACCTAGTGGGCTAGCTGGCGCGACGACGACGGAGGACCTCGTCGAGGTTCGGCCCAGCGACATCCTTCTTGTCGACGATTCCCATTGCCGCGTAGCGACTGGGCGGAGCGACCGGCGCCGCAGGTTCGGTGATGGGCGCGATGTCGGAAGATTCCTGGGCGGCTCGCAGCGCGCGGTCCGACTCGAGCGCCGCAAGGCGCAACTGCTCTGCGGGGTCGACCGACGACTCGACCGGTGTCGCCTCCGTACGGGAAAGATACAACGGCTTCGGCAGTGGCACGGGCGTCCAGGTCGGGGCGGCCGGACGTTCCGCTTCGCGCTCCTCGATGATGCGCGTACGGATGGGCTTCTGCCGCGCCGGCACGACAACCGCGGCACGCTTGCGCGCGATGCTCGCGAGTCGCCCAAGCGCGGCAAACGAGACGACTCCAACGACCGCGGAGAATCCGAGAACGCTCCAAGCACCGACGGCGATTCCACCCGTGATCATCATCGAGACCTGCACGATGATCGTCACCAGCGAAGCAACAAGAAGAATGGATGCGACGGCTCGCGTGCGGCGGAGGCGGCGGGACATCCGTTGCCGGGAGGCCGTTGCCTGCGCGGTCACCGAGGTTGACTCGACCATGCGGCGGTTCGACTCACGGGCGGCCTGCGCCTCACGGGAACGCTTGATCGCCTCGGCGAGTTTGGCTCGATCGGCGACCTGTCCGGTTGGGGAGACGATCTGCTCCGCGCGCTTGACGGCGGGGATGGGAGCCGTCTCCTGAAGCACGCGCATGGCCTGCTGCCTGCGGATAGCGGTGCGCTCGACGGCCGCGTATTCGCGTCGGCGGAACCATGTCGGGAGAAGGTAGACCAACCAGAGGCCAGCGGCGAGCGCGACCATGATGCCGCCATCGAGACCGGTGAAACCCATGGGGACAACGGTACGAGTGGCGCGGCCGGAAGCCGGGGTGGCGCGCGGGGAACCCACGTAGTTGGTTCAGTACGTTGCGACGAAGTCGCGGCCGTAGCGAAACCTGCTTGAGCGGCTCAGCCCGGTTTCGCTACGCGTAGCGCCTGCGGCGCTGCGCTACTCAACCAACTACCCATCGAGAGCCTCAGGGACCCTTAGCGGCGGGTTACCACTCGCAGCGGGATTGACGCCTTCGCGCGATCTGCGGGCGGCACCGCGGCATCCTCTTCAGGTGCGTCACCGTCGAGCCAGCGACGGAGCACGCCCTGCGGCAACTCGTCGACGGTCAGCGCGAAACAGTAGTGGTCGCGCCAGTCGCCATTGATGTGGATGTACCGTCTGCGCAGCCCCTCGTATCGAAACCCGAGCTTCTGCACGACGCGCAGCGATGGCTCGTTCTCAGGGCGAATGCAGATCTCCATGCGGTGCAACCCGAGCGTGAAAAAACAGTAGTCGGTGGCGAGCGCGACCGAGATCGGTGTCACGTTGTGGCCGGCGAACCGCTCGGCGACCCAGTATCCGATGGTGGCGCACCCGAGCGAACCGTAGGCGATCGACGACACGTTGAGCTGCCCGGCGAACTCGCCCTTGTAGTCCATGGCGAACGGCAGCCCGAGGCCGGCCCGCGCATTCGCCTGCAGGCTGCGGATGTTCGACCTCACGTCAAACGCGAGAGGTCCGTGTGGGTTCGTCGCCTCCCACTGGCGCAACCAACCGCGGTTGTCAATGAGTTCGCGCTCGAGTGCACGGGCATCCCGCGCCCGAATGGGTCGGATGGTGACGTCGCCATGACTCAGCGACGGGATTGTCGGCATCCCTACTCCATCTTCGAGACGAAGTCTCGAAGCCAGGGCCGCAGCCCCTCACCGAGATCTTCGCGGTCGACCGCCAGCTGCACGATTGCCTTGATGTAGTCGAGCCGATCCCCCGTGTCATACCGACGACCGGAGAAGATGACGCCGTAAACGCCACCCGCGATCGACGCGTCCGACGCGAGCACCTCGAGCGCGTCCGTCAGCTGGATCTCGCCCCCCGTTCCCGCCTTGGTCTCCTCCAGCACGTCGAAGATTTCCGGGCGGAGCACATAGCGACCGATGATGGCCAGGTTGGACGGAGCGGTTCCCGCCTTCGGCTTTTCGACCAGCCCGGTGATGCGAACGACGTCGTCGTCCTCATCTTTCTCCACGGTCGCGATTCCATACATATGGGCGACGGATGGGTCGACCTCAAGCAAAGCGATCACACTGGCGTTCTTCTCGCCTGCGACCTCGATCATCCGTGAGAGCAGGATGTCGCGCGCGTCAATGATGTCGTCACCGAGCAGCACCGCGAAGGCCTCACGCCCAACGTGCATCTTCGCGCGGAGCACCGCGTGCCCAAGCCCGAGCGGATCGCCCTGCCTCACATAGTGCATGTCGGCGAGCCCGGTCGAGTAGTTCACCTTCTCGAGTCGCTCGGTGTCGCCCTTGCGTTCGAGGGTGGCCTCAAGCTCCCCGACGCGGTCGAAGTGATTCTCGAGGGCATTCTTGTTGCGCCCTGTGATCATGAGAACGTCGGTGAGGCCGGCGGCGACCGCCTCCTCGACGACGTATTGGATGGCAGGCTTGTCAACGACAGGCAGCATCTCTTTGGGCATCGCCTTGGTCGCCGGCAAAAAACGCGTGCCGAGTCCCGCAGCCGGGATTACCGCCTTCGTGATCTTCAGGACCATAGGAACAGGCTATCGGGCAACTGCTCCTAGAATTACAGGATGACCGACGACGTCAGTCACCAAAAGCGGGCCCTGAGGGCCGAACTTCGTGAGCGCCGCCGCACAAGAACGTCGACGGAGCGGGCGAAGGCGACCACACAGCTCACCACTCAGCTCGAATCACTTGCCGAGAAACTCAACGTCAACTACCTCGCCGCGTACCTCTCGACACCGAACGAACCGGCGACGCGTGACTTCCTCGCCTGGGCGTGCGGGCGTGGCATCCGTGTCATCCTTCCCATCTCACGCGCCGACGGACTGCTCGACTGGGCACCGTATGACGCGAACGACGAGACACAGGATGTCGCGGGCATGCCAGCCCCGACCAGCGAGTTGCTCAACCCGATGGCGATCAATGACGTCGGTCTGATCATCGTTCCGGCGGCAACCGTCGACCGCACCGGGATGCGCATGGGTTGGGGGCAGGGCTACTTCGACAAGACGCTCGGCAGCATGGAAAAGTCGCCGCCCGTCTATGCTGTGATATTCGACGATGAGCTCGTCGACTCCGTGCCCAGCGAAGTGCACGACAAACGCGTCAACGGCGTGGTCACGCCCAGTGGCATCGTGCAGTTCTCTTAAGGAAAATCCTCTTGCCCACCTACTCATACAAGTGCACCGAGTGCGGCACAGCTTTCGACATTCAGCAGTCATTCACGGATGACTCGCTCACCGTGTGCCCAAACTGCTAGGGAAAACTTCGCAAGGTCTTCAACGCCGTTGGCGTGACCTTCAACGGTTCCGGTTTCTACCGCACCGACTCGCGAGCGGCGGCCAAGTCTGGAGCACCCTCGGCAAAATCCGAGCCCAAGCCAGCAGCCAGCGCACCTTCGACTCCGGCGGCGTCCA